>NZ_JBEZYB010000016.1:68363-144554 GCF_040638285.1 Amycolatopsis sp. NPDC026612 | reverse complement strand
AGCTCGGCGTCGACGGCTTCGGGCAGGATCTTGCGCAGCACCGGCGCGGCCCGCTCGACCGCGCGGTCGACCATCCGGCGGGTCTGCACCTGGACACCCAGGTAGACCTCTTTTTCGGCCATCGAGCGGCCCATCAACTGCTGCTGCTCGCCGATCAGGTAGTCGTCGAACGACAGCGCGCCCGGGACGTCCGGCGGGCGGCCGTGCGCGTTGTAGACGTGCGCCTCGGCCCACATCCGGATCGGGTACGGCCGGTTCGTCACGCGCAGGTGCAGCCAGCGGCCCTGCAGCTCGGCGTACTGCCCGGCGATGGCCGCGATCAGGTCGCGCCGCTGCGAGTCCGAGCGGAACGACCAGCGCTGCGGCGCCAGCCGGTACCAGGCGTAGACCTCGACGCCGGTGCGGACCAGGTGCCCGTCGATGCTTCGCACCGCGATCGACGGGGTATACGCGGGAATCGCCTGCTCACCGGGCAGGCGCGCCTTGTTCCCCGAGCCGTTCCGCGACGCGCGGACCTGCTCGGGCGGTTGCCATGCGCCCGAGTGGGTGTCCCGACCCCGTTTTCCTCGGCTACCGCCGCGACCGAACAACGACTACCTCCCGGCCCGAGCCGCACTGCTGCGGCTCCGGCGCGCTCGTGGTGTTCCCTGGTGGACCGGCACGGCGGCGCGCAGCGCCGCCGTCGTTGGCGGTGGTGAGGACGTCGACGGCGCCACCACCGGCGGCCCGCCGTGGTGCTGGTACTGCCGCCTGCGGCGGTGCTTCGGCAGCGGGCGCTCGGCCCGCACCCGGACGCGGCTGGCGCTGACCGCGCCGCCCGTGCCCGTGGTCCGCTCCCGGGGGGTGTTGAGCTCGCGCCCGGCCATCGAGACGACGGTGCCCAGGGGGCGCTCGTGGCTGATCTTGGCCGTCAGCAGCCGCGTGATCGCGATGGTGGCGATGAAGCCCCACGCCGTCGAGAAGAACCCGAAGCTCCACCCGGCCCAGCGTTCGACGCCGAGCACGACGAAGAACGTCGGGATGCCGATGAGCCACGCGACGTACCGGGCTCGCCAGGGAAAAGTCGCTTTGGGGGGGCCGAGCCAGACGGCGTCGACCCGGTAAACCTCGTCATCGGTCCTGATGCGCACGCGGCCCCCGCCTCAGCCGGTGAACAGGCCGGCGATCCACTGGCCCACGTTCACGCCCGCGCCGCTGACCGCGAGACCGATGATGGCGAGCGCGATGACCACGCCGGCGAGCCGCCGCATGACACCGGCGTTGTCGCCCTTGCCGCCGCCCAGCCACAGGAGCAGGAGCGCGACGGCCAGCAGCACCAAGGGGATGACGTTGTCGAGCAGCCACTGGCGCACGTTTCCCGTGCCCAGTTCGCCGGCGGCCAGCGTGTCGAGGGTGGTCAAGGTCATCATCGTGATACTCCCGGTGCGCGGTGGGGGCTGCGCGGCTCTGGCTCAGGCAGTGCTTCGAACAACATCATGGGGGCTACAAGGGGTAGTGGTCAAAGTGCACAGCGTAGAGACCGGCTGGCTCGTCAACCGGTGTGGTGCGCAGGGCACACGAAATCTCCACGCCCACCATCATCGCGGCAAGGGCCCTCGGGTTGAACCCCGGCCACCCATACTTCTCAGTGTGCTGACGAACTCACCCCAATGCCCGGGATTTGCTCACTGTGGGTACTGGCACTCTGGCCGTTGTGCGGCCTGAACCAGTGTGACATGACACGAACGGCGGCGTCGCGCGAGTCCGTTCTGTTACAAGCCTCAGCCGGTCGGCGCCCATATCGATCTTGTCCGCCCGTGCTGTCCGTCACGGGGCGCTCAGCACCTCACCCGTTCTTCACTACATAGCGTGATCTTGCACGGTCAGGCCCGGCCGCGGGTGAAGACGCCGTCCGGGAAGGCGCCGGCTTCGACGACCCGGCGGCTGAGCCCGCGCCCCAGCTCCTCGAGCCGGGCGGTCCGCTCGGCTCCGAGGTGCTGCCACGGCCCCTGCGCGGCGGCTTCGGTGGCGATCTCGACGCGGTCGCGGAGCGCGGCACCCGCTTCGGTGAGCCCGCCGTCGGCGTCGAGGATCCCGCGGCCGGTCAGCCCGGCTTCGGCGGCCGCCCACTGCTCGTCGCTCCAGCCGCGGGTGAGCTTGGCGGCGCCGGCGACGAACCCGCGTCCGGTGGCCACGTGGGTGACCAGGGCTTCGATGCCGCTCAAGCCGTTCAGGACCAGCGCGGCGATGTGGCCGTCGCCGCGGTACTCGCGGATCAGGGTGACGGCGTGCCAGAGGGCGAGGTGCGGCTCCCCCGGCCAGTCGAGCCCCGCGTGCGCGGCGTAGAGGGGACGTCCTTCGCCGGTGCAGCCGGCAGCGGCCTCGCGCGCGAGTTCGGCGGCCTCGGCGACCTCGTCGCTCTTCACGTGGTCGCCGAGCAGGCGGGTCAGCGCCTTGTCCACCCCGTCGAGCCGCGCTTGCAGGACCTGGGCGGGGGTCGCCAGCGTCCAGGCGCGCGGGAGCACGCGGGCGACGACCTCGGGGTTGAAGTTGTAGAAGGTGGCCGCGACGACCTCCGGGCCGACGGCACCCATGGCCGCGGACCGGCCGGCGAAGTACGGCATCCGCCCCGGTCGCAGCCCGATGCCGGTGAGCGCGGCATCGACCTCGGGCGCGAAGTACGCCAAGGCGTGCAGGGAATCGAAGGCCGCCTTGAACCGCTTCTCGTCGCCCGCCATGGCCGTACCCTACTACCGGGTAACCGTGCAGCGGAACCACTCGCGCCGGGCCAACCCCGACGCGCGCTCGTGAGTGGTAGGTCGGGTTAGAACCCTCATTACCACTCACGAGCGCGGGAGGCGGACGAGCCGGCATGTAAGCCGGATCCTGTTCCCCGGTCGCCTTGCGGCTTCCGGGGCGGCGGCCATCCATCTCGGCCTGCCGTCGCCGGCAGGCTCCAGCGGCCTACCCGCAGGCTCGGACGGGCCGTCCTCGAGCGCCTGCGCAGGAGCTCGTGAGCTCCCTCTTGGCCTTGCTCCGGGTGGGGTTTACCTAGCCGTCCCGGTCGCCCGGGACGCTGGTGGTCTCTTACACCACCGTTTCACCCTTACCCCGGTCCTCGTGAAGCACACGGACCGTGGCGGTCTGTTTTCTGTGGCACTTTCCCGCGGGTCACCCCGGGTTGCCGTTAGCAACCACCCTGCCCTGCGGAGTCCGGACTTTCCTCGAGCCGGGTCACCCCGGCTCGCGACCGCCCTGCCAGCTCGTCCGCAGGCTGGATGGTAGCTCAGTACCCGGCCACCGCCCCGCTGTGGTGGCGGGGGCGGACGTCGGGCGGGGCCTCGGCGGCCACCGCGTGCTGGCGGGCGAGTTCGGCGGTCCAGTGCAGGACCGCGGCGGGGCTGTCGAGGCCGATCAGGCCGACGAGCCGGCCCTGGCGGACGAAGCCGGTGATCGGCCGGGTGCCGGGGACCGGCGATTCGAGGAGGACGGTGTCGGTGGCGAGGCCGGGGCGGCCGGCGACCTGGATGCGGACGCCGTGCTGTTCGGACCAGTAGCGCGGCACCGGGGTGTAGGCCGGCGCGCCCTGCGGCCCGGTGAGGAGGTTCTCGGCGGCGGCGCGGCTCATCTCGACGGCGTTCAGCCAGTGCTCGTCGCGGTGCGGCGTGGGGCCGAAGCGGAGGTTGGGCCAGCGGGCGACGTCGCCCGCGGCGACGATCGTCGACGAGCCGACCACGTGGCAGGTGGGTCCGCAGACGACGCCGTCGTCCAGCGGGAGCTTGGCGCCGCGCAGCCACGACACGGCGGGAACGCTGCCCACCGCGACGACGACGCAGGCGACGTCGAGGGCGCGGCCGTCGGTGAACTCCAGGCCGACGCGGGTGGGCGCGGGGCGCCAGCGGCGGATGGTGGTGCCGAGCTCGAGGCGGACGCCGCGGGCGGTGTGGAGCGCCGTGAGCCAGTCGCCGATGTCGGGGCCGAGGACGTCGGCGAGGAGGGCCCTCGAGCGTCCGAAGAGGACGACCTCGCGGTTCATCTCGCGGAGGCTGGAGGCGACTTCGCAGCCGATGAAGCCGTCGCCGATGACGGCGACCGGGCCGGGGTTCGTGGCGAGGGCGCGCTGGAGGGCGATCGTGTCGGCGAGGGTCCGGACGACGACCACGCGGGGGTGGCCGTGGGGCGCGCCGGGCATCCGGCGGGGTTCGACGCCGGTGGCGATGATCAGGCCGTCGTAGTGGAGTTCCTCGTCACGGAGGTGGACCACCTGCCGGTTCGGCGAGACCCCGGTGACCGCGGTGCCGAACCGCCATTCGGCGTCGACTTCGAGGGGGTCGGCGAGCAGGGTGTCGGCGCGGCTGACCGCGCCGGTGAGCAGCTGCTTGGACAGCGCCGGGCGGTGGTAGGCGATGTCGGGTTCGGCGCCGAGGACGACGACTTCGCCGTCGAACCCGAGTTCGCGCAGCCGTTCGGCGGCACGCAGACCGGCGAGGCCGGCTCCGGCGATGACGATGCGTTCGCTCATCGGGTGGCTCCCAACAGGTGGATGGCTCTCATGGGGCAGGCGCGGGCGGCGGCCTGGACGCCGGGGACCAGCTGGGCACCCGGGCGCTTCTCGTACTCGAGGTGCCCGTCCTGGCCGAGCTGGAAGACCTGGGGTGCTTCGGACTGGCAGACCCCGTAGGCGTGGCAGCGGTGGCTGTCGACGTCGACGCGCACGGTGGCCGGTTCCGGGCCGGGTTCCGCGTGCGGGGGCGGGGGCGGCGCGACCAGCCCGGCGCGAGCAAGCACTGCCGCGGGCAGCACGCGCAGGACCGACAGCAGCACTGGCGGGACGAGCAGCGTGAGGCCGGCGAGCCAGACGACGGCGAGGTGCCCGCTCGACACGGCACCGAGCCAGGCGTGCACGGCGAGCAGGCCGATGGCGAGGTAGCCGGCCTGGTGGAAGCGGAGCCAGCGGCCTTCGCCGGCCCCGCGGCGCAGGCCCGCGGTCACGGACACGGCGACCACGAGTTCGAGGCCGGCGATGCCCAGCGCGTGCCGCGGGGTGCCGTCGTAGAAGGGGAGGAGCAGGTCGGCGACGCCGAAGGGGTCGTCTTCGAGGAAGAGGAAGGTCAGCCCGTGCACGGTGCCGAGCGCGAGGGTGGACGCGGCGAGCAGGACGTGCCCGGTGCGGATGGCGTCCTGGCCGCTGAACCGGCGGACCCAGCCGGTGGCGGCGAGGACGCCCCAGCACAGCGTCAGGCACATGCAGAGGTAGGTGAGGCGGCCGGACAGGGCGGCGGCCTCGACGATCCCGGTGTCGTGCGGCGACACCGGGACCAGCGCGGCGGACAGGGACATGAGGCGGCTTACCTCCGGGTGCGCGGCGAGGTCCTGCCGGGGGTTCCGAGCAGGCGGAGCAGGCCGAACGTGGCGACGGCGGCGAGGGCCACGAAAACGGCCCCGAGGGCGATGGCGCCGCCGCCGAGGGTGTCGTCCTCGGTGGCGGAGACGAGCAGGGACGTGGTCTCGGCGAGCCCGGTGCTCTCCAGGAGCGTCAGGTGCCCGAGCGAGGTGTCGACGGCGGTCTGGGCGAACGCGCGGACGTCGTCGTCGCGGGTGCCCGCGCGGACGTCGGAGGCGAGGCCGAAGAGGGTGCCGTACTCGGCGCGGAGGCGGTTGACGTAGGCGTGGTCGAACGCGTCGCCGGAGCCGGCCGAGATTTCGCCCGCCCAGGTGCGCTCCTGGTCCGTGGGCTCCCCCGGCAGGGTGACGGCGAGCCGGTCGGCGACCGCGCGCAGGGCGACGTCGAGGCGGGCCTCGTCGTCGGCGATGCGGACGGCGACGGCACGCACGCGCCGGTTGGTGGCCCGTTCGACGGCGAGCCTGCTGGACGGCACGGCCCACAGCGTGTGCTGCTTGAGCCGGGTCAGCAGGGTGCGGTCGGTCTGCTGCAGCTCCCCGGCCGACGCCGGGACGGCAGAGCCCAGCACGAGCGCGGTCGCGGCGGCCAGCAGCGCCACGAATCGGAGCAGCATCCCCGTTGTCCCTTCGGCAGGAGTCCCTCATCTCCTGGTACGAGGAGAACGCGTGATCCGGTTCTCTCCGTCACCTTTTAGTGACTGTGACGTGTATCACAAGACACATTGTGACCCCTGCCGCGGCGGCCATCGTCGAACACTCGTCGAATTGAGTGTCGAAACTAATGCATATGGCCTATTAAGTAATTTTGCGCTACGCTCCGATGACCCCTCGGTCCGCCAGTCAGGTGAGGTTGCGAGCTTTATGGAAACACGGGACAGAGAAGGTCGCGGCCACCTCGGCTACGCCTCGTCCGCCACGGCGATCGACACCGGCCCCACCGCGGTGGACGACCTCGTCCCGTTGCTCTACAAGGACTTCCGCGCCACCCTATTTGCGCAGGTACTGGCCCTGACCAACCACGACCGGCAGTGGACCGAAGACGTGGTGCAGGAGACCATGATCCGCGCGTGGCAGCACTCCGACACGCTCGAACGCGAGCCCGGAATGCTGCGCGGATGGCTGCTCACGGTGGCCCGGCGGATCGTCATCGACGGCTGGAGGAATCGCCGCGTCCGCCCGCAGGAGGTCGCCCTGGAGATCCCGGAAAACGCCGAGTCCACCGACCGCGCCGACAGCTCGTTAGCCGCGCTAACGATTACCGGAGCATTGCGGGAACTGGACGCGAAATATCAGTCGGTGATCTATGAGACGTATCTCGCCGGAAACACCGTTCGGCAGGCAGCAGAAATTCTTGGAATTCCGGAAGGAACCGTTAAATCGCGGTTGTACACGGCGATGCGGCAATTGCGGAAGGCGCTCGGGGAAGTGACGATCCGATGAGGCGGGGGCGGCACGGGGACGCTGCGGCCTACGGGCTCGGCGTCCACGACGATCCGGAAGAGTTCGAGGCCCACCTGCTGGGCTGCGCCCGCTGCCGGGGCCGGGTCGCCGGGTTCACCCCGGTGGCCGGCGCGCTGGCCGAGGCGGTCCGGCTGGGCTACCTGCCTCCGGGCGACGGTGCGGCCGGGGACCGGAAGTCGGCCGGATCGGGGGCGCGGCTGGGGCCGGTCGCCGGCCCGCTCCTGCTGGTCGCGCTCAGCGTGGCCGTGACGGCCATCTGCGCGGCCCGGCCGGTCGTCGGGAAGATCCGGTTCGCAGCTGCTGCGTCCATCGTCTCCCCTGGTCAGGTCGGTGCCGGTACCGGTCGTGCGCCGCGGTGTCTCCCGTGGCCGGCCGGTTTCGAGTAGTCTGCCCCAACCCAACATGAAAGTCCTTACGGTGGATACCGAAGTAAATCCCGAGCACCCCGTCAGCGGGGCTTCGGTACCGAAGCGTCCCGCCCCGCGGCTCCCCGGCCGCGAACCCGAACTCGGCCGCCTGACCGGTCTCTTCCCGGTCGCACTGGGCGGCACGGCCGCCAGCGCGGTGCTGGTCGGCGAGTTCGGCATGGGCAAGAGCGCCACCCTGCGGACCCTCGCGGCGCTGGCCAGGGACGCGGGCTTCACCGTCGCGGTCGCCACCGGGTCGCGGCTGGAGAGCCACCTGCCGGGTGGGGTCGTCCGCCAGCTGGCCGACGCGCTCCAGGAACCGGGTACCGCAGGGCCGCCCGTCACCGAGCTGTGCGGGCCGTCCGGCGAGAGCGAAGCGCTCGACCTCTTCTTCCGGATCGTCCGCGACGCGACCGAGCGGGGTCCGCTGTTCCTCGGCATCGACAACGTCCACCTCGCGGACGCCTGGTCCATGCGGTGCCTGGCCTACATCCGCAACCGCGTGCTCGACCTGCCGGTGCTGATCGTCCTGACGTCCCTGACCGGGCACCCCCCGCACCGCGAGGTCGCGCTGCTGGACATGGCGGGCTGCACGCCCGCCTCGATCACGCTGAACGGCCTCGGCGACGCGGCCGCGGCGGAGATCCTCGGGCTCGCCCCCGGCGAGCTCGCCTCCGCCTGCCGCGAGGCCACCGGCGGCAACCCGTTCCTGCTGCAGGCGCTGCGGCCGCGGCTGCTGCCCGGCGCGGACCCGCACGAACTCGGCTCGTCGCTGATCGGGCAGGTCCTCCACATGCGGATGCAGGAGTTCCCGCACGCGCCGGCCATCCTGCACGCGGCGGCGATCCTCGGCGAGGACGCCGGCTTCGACCTGCTGGCCAAGCTGGCCGGCGTCGACGAGCTCGACGCGCTGCAGGCGGTCGACACGATGGTCCGGCTGCACGTGCTCCACAACAGCAGCCACCCGACGCTGACCTATTCGTTCGCCCGCAACTCCCTGCTCAAGGACATGCCGCAGACCACGCGGGCGGTCAACCACTCCCGGGCGGCGAAGCTGCTGACGGAGGCGGGGGCGCCGCCCGAGCGCGTGGCCGCCCACCTGCTGGAAGCGACGTCGATCCGGATCCCGTGGGCCGTGGACGTGCTGCGGCTGAGCGCGCGCGACGCCGTGTTCTCCGGGCGGGCCGAGCTGGCCGCCCGGCACCTGCGGCGGGCGCTGGAGGAACGGCTCACGTCCGGGCGCCGGATGGCCGTGCTGCTGCAGCTCGCGCACGCGGAGTTCCAGTTCGACCCGCCGGGCGCGGCGAAGCGGGTGCGGGAAGCCGTCGACACCGTCGGCAACCGCGAGACCGCCGCGTACATCGCCACCGCGATGCTGCTGTCGCTCTGCGGCGGCCAGGACGCCCGGCTCGGGATCAGCGCGGCGGGCCAGATCGCGGCGCGCCTCGACGCCGGCGGCCCGGACGCCGTGTGGCCGCTGCTGTGCATGACCTACCTCGCCGAAGCCGGCAGCAGGCTCGGGCCGCCCCCGGAGTTCCGCGACTTCGAGGAGCAGTGGGCGCCGCTGACCGACCCGGCGGCCCAGCGGAGCCGCTCGGCCCTGCTGGCGCTGGACGCCGTCCGCAGCGGCGAGTCGGCTCAGGACGCCGTCGGCCACTTCGCGGACGCGTTGTCTTCGGCCGGGGACCCCGCCTCCGGGCCCCCCCGGGAGGTGACCGGCGACGGCGGCGAGCTGTTCGAGCAGCACTACTTCTTCACCCTGGCCACCGCGGTGCTCGCGGACGAGCCGGCCCACGTCGACCGCCTCTGCCGGGTCCTCGACGTCGAGCGCGAGCCGTGGGACGTGCACGTGCCGCACGGCGCGCTGCCCACCCTGGCCCGCGGGATCGCGCTGCAGACCAGCGGCGACCTGCAGCGGGCCAGCGTGCACTTCGAGTCGCTGCTGCGCCGGTTCGACGAGCGCGGCGGGACGACGACCTGCCCGGTCGGCGTGCTGTGCGCGGCGAAGCTCGTCGAGTGCTGGGTGGACCTGGGCCGGTTCGAGGCGGCGACGTCGCTGCTGGACCGGATGGACTTCGTCGCCAGCCAGGGCCTGTTCACCCACACCTACCTGCTGTACGCGCGGGGCCGCCTGCGCGTCGCGACCGGGTACACGCGCTTCGGGTTCGAGGACCTGCTCAGCTGCGGGCGGCGGCTGGCGCACCACGGCATGCGGTTCCCCGGGTTCGTGCCCTGGCGCGCGCACGCCGCGCGCGCCGCGCTGGCTCTCGGTCAGACCGACGACGCGGCCCGGCTGGCCGAAGAGGACATCAACGCCGCCGCGCGCTGGGGTGCGCCGCGGCCGCTGGGCACGGCGCTCACGACGCTCGGGCTCGTCCGGGAGGACGACGAAGCCGATCGGGCCCTGCAGAAGGCGATCGCGACGCTGCGGCAGTCGCCGTCCCGGCTGCAGCTGGCGACGGCGCTGACCGAGCTCGGCACGCTGCAGGCGCGGCACGGCCAGTCCGAAAAGGCCATCGAGACGCTGCGGCAGGCGGTCGAGCTGAGCGAGCAGTGCGGGGCGCGTCCGCTGGCCCGGCGCGCGGCGGAGGAGCTGCGTTCGTCGCGGCGCGCGCTGACCCCGGCCAAGGACAACGAGCACGGCCTGACACGGCAGGAAAACCGCATCGCCGTGATGGCCGCGCAGGGCCTGACCAACCGCGAGATCGCAACGGCGCTGCACCTCACGCGGCGAACGGTGGAGCTGCACCTGTCGGGCGCGTACCGCAAGCTCGGCATCCCCGGGCGCGCGGAACTCGGTGGTGCGCTGGCGAAGTCCTCCCACCGCGTGGACGGTCGCTGACCCGTTCCGTGTCGTTGCCGTACCCGGGCCGTGTCGGTCGCCGAGGTCAGCGGTTACGCGGTAGCGAACGTCCAAGCGGTCGAAGGGGTCCGGTCGGCTGTGGCGCAGGCCGGTAAGTCCACTTCGGACTCGAAAGAATTGTGGCCGGGCAGGCATCCGCGCCGGGGCCGGGGCCGGGGCCGGGGCCGGGGCCGCCGATTTTGTCGGTGCCTTCCGGTAGCGTGAGATTCGGGGGGCGCCCCCGTCGGTCGGCGCGCGGGGTTGCCGGGCCGTCGATTAGCGTGAGCCGGTGAACTTCTGGGCAGGCGCGGGAAGCCTGGTACTGCTGGCCGGCGTGCTCGTCTTCGCGATCGTCCGGCCGCGGGGCTGGCCGGAAGCCGTGGCCGCGGTGCCGGCCGCGGGGCTCGCGCTGCTGCTCGGCCTGGTGCGGCCCGCCGCGGCCGGGCACCGGGCCGTCGAGATCCTGCCGACGCTGGGCTTCCTGGCCGCGATCCTCCTTTTGTCCTTTTTGGTCAGTGTGGACGGCGTGTTCGCCTGGCTCGGCAACCGGCTCGCCGAGGCGTGCCACGGCCGGCCGCGGCGGCTGCTGGTGCTGACCTTCGCCGCCGCGGCCGGCGTCACCGCGATCCTCAGCCTGGACGCCACCGTCGTGCTGCTCACTCCGGTGGTCCTCGCGACGGCGACCAGCCTGGAGCTCCCCGCGCGCCCGCATGTCTACGCGTGCGCGCACCTGGCCAACTCGGCGTCGACGCTGCTGCCGGTGTCCAACCTGACGAACCTCCTGGCCTTCGCCGCGTCGGGGCTGACCTTCGCCGGGTTCACCGCGCTGATGACGTTGCCGTGGCTGGTCACGCTGGGCGTCGAACTGGTGGTGTTCCTGCGGTTCTTCGCCGCGGACCTGCGGCCGCGCGAGACCCCGGAACCGCGGCAGCACCTCGAGACGCCGACGTTCGCCCTCGTCATCCTCGGCCTGACGCTCGCCGGGTTCGCGGTGGGGCAGCTCGGGCACGTCGAGCCGGTCTGGATCGCGGCGCTGGCGGCGCTGGTCCTCGGCGTGCGCGCGCTGGCGCGGGGCAAGATCCGGCCGTGGCAGCTGGTCACCGAGGCGGCACCGCAGCTGTGCCTGTTCGTGCTGGGGCTGGCCGTGGTGGTCGAGGCGGTGTCCGAGCACGTCCTCGGCGGCCTGCTCCGGGACGTCCTGCCGGCGTCGACGAGCCTGGTCGACCTGCTGGTGGCGGCCGGGGTGGCGGCGCTGCTGGCCAACCTGGTCAACAACCTCCCGGCGACGCTGATCCTGCTGTCGGTGCTGGGGCCGCACCCGGCGCCGGGGGTGCTGCTGGCGGTGCTGCTGGGCGTCAACATCGGCCCGAACGCGACCTACCTCGGCTCGCTGGCGACCCTGCTGTGGCGCCGGACGCTCCCCGCGCCCCCCTCGGCCCGGACGTTCCACACCCTCGGAGCGATCACAACACCCCTGTGCCTGGCCGCGGCAACCGTCGCCCTGTGGCTGGGCCTCAGCTGGGCATCGTGATCCAAGCCGGAACTCACGTGATCCAAGCCGTAACTCGCGTGATTAGGGCCGGGTTTCGCGTGATTGGGGGCGGAACTCGTGAGTCACGGGCTCAATCACGCGAGTTACGGCGGTGATCACGCGAGTTACGGGCTTCAGCTGGGCATTGTGATGGTTTGGCCCGGCTTCATCGTCGGGCCGCAGTCGTCCAGCGGGCCGCCGAAGCGGTCCGCGGCCACCGCCGGGATCGTCTTCGCCGCGTACTCCTGGGCCGCCTTCAGCTTCGCCGGGTCGGTGACCGCATCGCGGCGGACCCAGTCGCCGTTGCGCAGGCCTTCGATCGGGGAGCTGTAGATCAGCACGTAGTCGCGGTCGAGGCGCGGGTCGAGCGCGATGCCGTTGCCCGCCGCCCACGGGCCCCACGAGTGGATGAACGTCGGCTTCACCGTGTCGAACACGTAGTTGCGCAGGCCCTGCCGGTCGTCGTCGTGCACCAGGTCGGCGATCGGCTTGTTCACCAGGCCGGCCATGTCGACCAGCTCGAGCCTGCTGGTCATCGACGAGCCGCCGAGGTCGGGCAGCAGCAGCGACGCCTTCTGCAGGCCGAGGATGTCGGCGTAGGTGTTGAAGCCGCGGCCGAAGCGGTCGGCGACCAGGCACGCCGTGATGTTCGGGTTGTTCGCGAACTTGTCCGCGGCCGAAGCGAAGCCGATGGCCGACGGGACGAACGCCCCGGCCAGGACCACGACCACGCCGACGCGCAGCAACGCCCGCCGGTGGCGCAGCAGCTCACCGGCGGAAAGCGTGCCCGCGATCACGGCCAGCGGCCAGATCGGGCTGGCGAACCGGTGCTGGTACATCCAGTCGGTGACCATCACGCCGTACGCCACGATCCCGAGCCCCAGCGGCACCAGCAGCGCGCTCAGCGGACGCCGCCACGGCGCCTTGACCAGCGCGAACACGATCACCAGCGCGAGGACGACCACCCCGGCCCAGCCCGCGTAGCCCACCAGCTCGAACGGCCGCTTCACGGCGTCGAACCCGGGCAGGCCCTGCTGCTTCGCCACCGAAGGGTTGGCCAGCAGCCGCCCGAACTCCGCGTGCCGCCAGACGACGTACGCGCCGAACGGCACCGCGAACGCCGCCACCGACAGCAGCGCGAAGCGGAAGCTCTTCCAGAACAGCCCGGACCGCAGCAGCACCAGCGCCGCGAGCGGGTACGCGCCCGCGTAGATCAGGCCTTCCGGCCGGGTCAGCGCGGCGAACGCCACCATGACCCCGGCCCAGAGCGCCACCTTCGGCGTCAGCAGCACGTCCCGCTTCACCGAGACGAACAGCGTCACGCCCAGCGTGACGACCGCGAACGCGAACAGCGAGTTTTCCAGGCCGGACACGACCCAGATGACGAACGACGGGATGGTCGCCAGGGTGAGGCCGGCGATCAGCGTCGCCAGCCACGCGAAGCGGGTGAAGATCTGCTTCGCCGCGATGTAGCAGGCCGTCAGGATGCCGCCGGTGAACAGGAGGCCCAGCGCCTTGGGGAACAGCACGTAGTCGGGGATCCCGAAGATCTCGCCGCGGTCGAACAGACCGGCGAGCTTGCCGAGGCCGAGCAGCACCATCCACGTCGGGTCGGAGAAGCCCTCGACCGGCGGCGCGCCCGGCTGCAGCACCGGGCCGAGGCCGTCGGCGAAGCTGCGGGCGTAGGAGAAGGTGATGGCGGCGTCGTCGACGATCCAGTGGCCGTAGCGGGCGGCGTGGACGGCGACCGCCGCGACGCCGGCGAGCACGGCCAGCACCGGCGCCAGCCGGGCGCCCCAGCCGCGCGGGCCCGTGGCGGCGCCCGGGTCCTCGGGGACGTCGCTCGGGGAGGTCTCGGTGAGTGCGCTAGCCGTCATGTCCTCGTCACTGTTCCGCCCGCAGGCTTCTGCCGGTGGGATACGCGCGAGCTGGCGCCCCCTGACTGAGTCCGGAGGCCGGACCCGCCACCGCGGCGACGCGGTCGAGACACTGTAGCCAATACCCCATCCGGGGTCGGCCAGGCCTCGGGGTCGAGCGTGATCCACCCCACATTTCGTGCATCAGCTCGGTGCCGGTCAGGCCAGGTGCGAGGTGTCGTTGGCCAACCGGACCGAGGCGTTCCCGTCCGGGTAGAACTCGACGATCGACAGGGACGCCAGATCGAGGTGCAGCCGGAACAGCAGCTGGGGTCCGGCGTCGAGGCCCATCCGGAGCAGGGTCTTGATCGGCGTCACGTGGCTGACCAGCACCAACGTCCGGCCACCGTGCTCGGCGATCAGCTCGTCGCGGGCCTTGCGGACGCGCCGGTGCACGACGTCGAAGCTCTCTCCGCCGGGCGGCGGCACCGAGCTGTCGCCCAGCCAGGAGCGGTGCAGCTCCGGGTCGCGCTCGGCCGCTTCGGCGAACGTGAGGCCTTCCCACTCCCCGAAGTCGGTCTCGATGAGCCCGGGGTGGGTCTCGACCCGGCCGCCGAGCGCGTCGGCGACGGCCTGCGCGGTCTGCTTGGTGCGGGTCAGCGGCGAGGAGATGATCGGGACGGCCTCGCCGTCGACGACCAGCCCGTCGGTCGCGGCCAGCCGCTTCGCCGCCGCCGCGGCCTGGGTGCGGCCCAGTTCGGTCAGCGGGACGTCGCCGCGGCCGGAGTAGCGGCGCAGCGCCGACATCTCCGTCTGACCGTGGCGCAGCAGGAGCAGCCGGGTCGGGGTGCCGCGGGCGCCGGTCCAGGCCACCGCCGCGCGGTCCGGGCGCCGGGTCGGCAGCTTCGGTGGGCTGCCGGGCTCGCCGGCGGTGCCGGTCTTCGCGGCGGCCGCGGTCTTCGCGGCGGCGCCGGGGCGGCCGGCGGCGGGCTTGCCGGTCGCCGCGTCCATGGCTTCGTTGGCCAGGCGGTCCGCGTGGGCGTTCTGCGCGCGCGGGATCCACTCGTACTTGACGCGGGTGAACCCGGCGGCCAGCACCTTGGCCCGCTCGGCCAGCGGCTGCATGTCCGGGTGCTTGATCTTCCAGCGCCCGGACATCTGCTCGACCACGAGCTTCGAGTCCATCCGGACGTCCACAGTGGACGCGCCGAGCTCCGCCGCGGCGGCCAGCCCGGCGATCAGGCCGTTGTACTCGGCGACGTTGTTCGTGACGACGCCGAGGCTTTCCTTGCGCTCGGCGAGGACCTGGCCGTCGCTGTCGCGGACCACCGCGCCGTAGCCGGCCGGGCCGGGGTTGCCCCGGGAACCGCCGTCGGCTTCGACCACGACGTCCTTCGGGGGGTCCGTGGGGGCGGAGCCCCTCGGGCGGGGCGCGGGGGTTGCACCCCCGGAAACACCGTGCGAAGTCACAGACCCGACTCCAAGGTCCGGACCAGGATCGCGCCGCAGTTCTCGCACTGGATGACGTCGTCCTCCGGCGCGGCCTTGATCTCGTTGACGGTGTTGCGGTCGAGCTCCAGCTGGCAGGCGCCGCAGCGGCGGGCGCGCAGGAGCGCGGCTCCGATGCCCTTGTGCGCGCGGACCCGCTCGTACAGCTTGAGCAGCGGCTCCGGGAAACGCGGCAGCAGCTTCACCCGGTCTTCTTCGCGGCGCGCGAGAGTGGTGTCGAGATCCTTGAAGATTTCGTCGCGGCGGCCGATCGCCGCGGCGACCTCGGCCTGGGCCTTATCGACTTCGGCGCCGGTGCGCTGGGCGTCCAGGCCGAGGGCCTCGCGCTGCTCCATCAGTTCCAGCAGGTCGTCCTCGAGGGCGCTCTGGCGGCGTTCGAGCGACTGCAGCTCGTGCTCGATGTCGGTCATCTGCTTGGAGTTGACCGACCCGCCGGCCAGGAGCTTGCGGTCGCGGTCCTCGCGGGCGCGCACCGACTCGATCTCCTTCTCCTGCCGGGCGATCTCGCGGTCGAGGTCGGAGGCGGCGGTCTCCACCGACACGAGCGCGTCACGGCGGTCGCGGACGGTCTTCTCCCCCGCGTCGATCTCGGCCAGCTCGGGCAGGGTGCGACGGCGGTGCGCGGTGCGCGAGAGCTCGGCGTCCACCTTGGCGAGCTCGAGCAACTGGCGCTGCACGGCGGGTTCGGCCTTCACGGTGCTCCTCTAAATCGATGTGCGCTCGGCGCGGACGTTCCACGGGTCGGTGCACCGCGTGGAGACGTGAACGTCGACGTTACCCGCAAAGGCCCGCGCCACGACCGCCGAGGCTTGCCCGCACCACGGCCATTCGCTGGCCCAGTGGGTCAGCCCGACCAGCGCGGGCACCGCACCCGGGTTCGCGAGGTGCTCGCCGGCGGGGTGATGCCGCAGGTCGGCGGTGACGAAGGCGTCGACACCGGCCGCGGTGGCCTGCTTCAGGTAGGAGTCCCCGGCACCGCCGGACACGGCGACGGTGCGGATCGGGCGGCCGGCGTCGCCCGCCCCGAGCACGCCGGGCACGGTCGCGGGCAGGGCGTCGGCGACGCGCTGGACGAACGCCGCGAACGGCTCGGGCGCGGGCAGTTCGCCGATGCGGCCGATGCCGGTGACGCCGTCGGCGTTCGGTTCCAGCGGGCCGGTCACGCGCAGCCCGATCGCCGTGGCGAGCGCGTCGGAGACGCCGGGGTCGGCGGAGTCGGCGTTGGTGTGCGCGCAGTAGAGGGCGATGCCGGCGCGGATCATCCGGTGCACCAGCGCGCCCTTGGCGGTGTCGGCGGGCACGCCGTGGACGCCGCGCAGCAGCAGCGGGTGGTGGGACACGATCAGCTGGGCCCCGAGTTCGACGGCCTCGTCGACGGTCTCGGCGACCGGGTCGACGCAGAACAGCACGCGGCCGGCGGGGTCGGCGGGGTCGCCGCAGACGAGGCCCACGGCGTCCCACGACTCGGCGAGCGCGGGCGGGTAAGCCTGTTCCAGCACGGAGATGACTTCGGAAAGGGCGGGCACGCGGTGATTTTCGCATGCAGCTTCCCGGGCCGTGCGCCTTCGGTCCTGGCTCGTCACGGTGACGGCGGCTCTCCGCCACGCGCGCCCGCGGTGACCAGTCCGGTGGATTGGGGGCGCCCCGGCGGCACAGGCCGCCGTGGGCGCCGGGTCCGGTCAGTTGCAGTTGCCGCAGCAGCCGCAGCCCTGGCCGGTGCACTTCGAGCAGCACCCGTGCATGATCGCTCTCCTTCCGGTTCGCGTCCTCGCCCGATCGACGCTAAGTGCCCGGCGCGGGCCCCGGATACCGCCGAGCGGGCGGGTGACCGGGTGAACCCGCCGGTTACCCATCCGGCCGGAAGCAGGCCGCGCCCACGCGGCACGTAACCGTTGCCACGGAGTCATTTGGCCGTGGCGGCAGCCGGATCGGTCACGCTCGGCACAAGTACGCTCGGGACGTGACGCACATCGTCTTCGTCTGCTCCGGCAACATCTGCCGCTCCCCGATGGCCGAGCTCGTGTTCCGCGCCCGGCTCGGCGACGCCGGTCTCGCCGACGCCGTCCGGGTGACGAGCGCGGGCACCGGCCCGTGGCACGCCGGGGAGCCAGCCGACAAGCGCGCCCGGGCGACGCTGAAGGCGCACGGTTACCCGACCGCGCACGTCGCGTCCGAGGTGTCGGACGACGACCTGGCCGCCGACCTCCTGCTGGCGGCCGACTCCGAGCACGCGGAGTTCCTGCGCGCCCGGGTGACCGACCCGGCGAAGGTGCGGCTGCTGCGGTCGTTCGACCCGTCGGCACCCGAGGGCGCCGAGGTCCCGGACCCGTACTACGGCGGCGACGAGGGCTTCGAAGACGTCCTCGGCATGGTCGAGCGCGCGGTGCCCGGTTTGCTGGATTGGGTGCGTTCGCGCGGGTAGAGGTCACCGGTGGCGGGAGTCGGCGGGCGGTCCGGACGGGGGACGGCTTACCGTGGTGGGGTGCGGTTGCGGTTCCTGCTCCGGCCCGGGTGGCTGGCTCTGACGGCGGTGGTGTTCACCTTCGCCATCTGCTGCTTCACGCTGCTCTCGCCGTGGCAGTTCGGCCGCAACACCGAGCGCGAGCAGCAGAACGCCGCGCTGGCGGCGTCGTTCACCGCGGCGCCGGTGCCGCTGACGCAGCTGCTGCCGCCGGGGAGCGTGCCCGACCGGCACACCGAGTGGCACCTCGTCTCGATCACCGGCCAGTACCTGCCGGACAAGGAAGTCGTCGCCCGGCTGCGGACGGTCCAGGGCGAAGGCGCCTTCGAGGTGCTGACGCCGCTGCGCACCACCGACGGCACGGTCGTGCTGATCGACCGCGGCTACGTCGGGCTGGACAGCAAGTCGGCCGCGCTGCCGTTCGCCCCGCCGCCTGCCGGGACCGTGCAGGTCACCGCGCGGGTGCGCGCGGACGAGACCGACCCGAAGAACCGGGACGCGTTCGCCGACGCCTCGACCGGCGGGCAGCTGCAGAGCTACGTCGTCGACTCCCGGGTCGTGGCGCGGGCGGGCCGGCTCGACATCCGGCCCGGCTACTTCCAGCTCGACCTCGGCCAGCCCGGCGTGCTCGGCGCGTTGCCGCTGCCGCAGACGGACTCGGGGCCGTTCCTGTCGTACGCGCTGCAGTGGATCGCGTTCGGGGCGATGGCGCTGCTCGGCTGGCTGTACTTCACGGTCCGCGAGCTGAAGCCGGGCGGGGCGCTGGATGCGTCCTCCGGCCCTGCGCGCCGGAAGTCCGTCGCGGAGATCCTCGCGGAAGACGAGCTGGCCGAAAGTGGCCATCAGAAATAGGCCGGAACTGGCCCTGGGGTGAGGCCACTTGCCGTGCCGATACTCGGGGCATGTTGATCCACCCGTGGGACGCCGCCGCTTCGGACCAGGAGTGGCGTGAGTGGCTGTCCGGGCACGACTTCGGCCAGCTGATCGCCGGCGGCACCGGCCGTGACCTGCCGGTGGTGACCCCGGCGCACTTCGCCTTCGACGGCGACCGCACGATCGTCACGCACCTGGCCCGCCCGAACCCGATCTGGCCGCTGCTCGAGGAGCACCCGCGGGCGCTGCTGGCGGTGGTCGGCGACTACACGTACATCCGGGCGGACTGGAACACGGCCACGGACCCCGCGCACGGCGTACCCACGTCCTACTACGCGACGGTGCAGCTCGAAGGGGACGTCCGGCTGGTCGACGACGCGGCGGCCAAGGCGGAACTGCTGGACAAGCAGCTGCGCCACTTCGAGCCGGACGGAGCCCGGGCACCGGTGAGCGCGACCGAGGCGCCGGACCGGCGGTTGCTGCCGGGCATCCGCGGGATCGAGTTCACGGTCACCGGGGTCCGGGCGAAGTTCAAGTTCGGCGGCAACCGCACGGAGGAGGACCGCGCCCGGATCGGGGCGCGGCTGGCCGAGCGCGGTGGGCCGCTGGACGAGGAGGCGCTGGCGCAGCTGCGGCGCCGAGGCTGACTCAGCTCGAGCGGCGCCCGAGTCCCGCCGTCACCGCCAGGACGACCGCGGTGCCGCCGGCCAGCCAGCCCACCACCCGGGACAGCTCCACCGCCCGCGTCACGTGGCCCGCGTCGGGGTTGCGGCCGATGCCCAGCACCGGCAGCTCGGCCACCCCGTGCGGGTACACCGTCCGGCCGCCGACGCGGATCTCCAGCGCTCCGGCGAACGCCGCCTCCACGCGGCCCGCGTTCGGGCTCGGGTGGGCGATCGTGTCGCGGCGCCACGCCCGCCAGGCGCCGCCCGCGGAACCGCCGACCACCGGGGCCGCCAGCACCGTCAAGGCCGCCGCCACGCGGGTGGGGAGCAGGTGGACCAGCTCGTCGAGGCGGTCGATCGCCCAGTGGCCGCGGCGGCCGCCCCTGGCGCGGCGCAGCAGGCTGACCGCCCGCGCTCCCAGCAGGCCCGGCACGCCCGCCAGCGCGCCCCACACCAGCGGGGCCACCACCGCGTCGGACGTGTTCTCCGCCAGCGTCTCCACCGACGCGCGGGACAGGGCGACCGCGCCGAGGCCGTCGGCCACCCGGGGGTCCAGTTCGGACAGTGTCGAGCGGGCCGGCTCGAAGCGGCACTCCTCGAGGTCGCGCGCCAGCTCGGTGCCCTGCAGCGCCAGCCCGGCCGCGCCGAGCACCGCCCACGTCGTCACCGCCGTCGCCGAGGCCTGCAGCAGCGGGCGGCCGCGGCCGGCTCGCTCCAGCGCCACCCCGCCCAGCACCGCCGCGGTCGCGACCAGGACGCCCGAGCGGTGCGGGAGACGGCGGAACGCCGTCAGCGGCGGACGTCGCCGGGGGTCGCCGAGGGCGCCGTCGGCCACCACGCCCAACACCAGTCCGATCGCGCGCGCCGCGCTCACCCGTGCCCCCTGGCGGAAAGAAAGTCCAGTTCCCGGGGGAGGCTACTCGACCTCGGGGCCGACCTCCGATACCAGGGCGGCGATCTCGTCCCGGGCCTGGACGACGATGTCCCGCATCGCCCGCTCGGCCCGGTCCGCGTCCCCGGTGGCCACCGCGGCGGCCACCTCCAGGTGCAGCGCCACCGCTTCGGGCTGCGGCTCCGGCGGCATCAGGCCGTGCCCGGTCCGCCCGGTGAGCACCTCCTCGACGACCTCGGACAGCTGCGCGAACATCGGGTTCCGGGACGCGGTGAGCAGCAGGTCGTGGAAGGCGATGTCGAACCCGAGGAACGCCGAGAGGTCACGCGCGCGAGCCGTCCGCGCCAGCCGCTCCCCCAGCGCGCCGAGCTTGCCGCGCTCCTCCGGTGTCGCCCGCAGGGCCGCGTACCGCGCCGCGCAGGGCTCGATCGCCGACCGCAGTTCGTTCAGCGTGGCCAGCGCCGCCGGCCGGGCCGGGCCGTCGAGCTGCCAGCGGATCAGCCGCGGGTCGTAGTGGTTCCACTCCGCCTGCTCCCGGACGATCACCCCGACCCGGCGCTTGCTGCTGGTCAGCCGCATCGTCTCCAGCACGCGGACGACTTCGCGGGCCACGGTCCGCGAAGCGCCGAAGCGCTCCTGAAGCTCTTCGGAGCGCAGCACGGTGCCCGGCACCAGCGATCCGTTCGCGATCGCCGCGCCCAGCGCGTCCAGCACCTGTTCGTGCCTGTCGGTCCCCATCCCCGGAGGCTAACGTCTGATTCGGTTAAGTAGTACTTCATCTTGAATAAGTAGTACTTTTGAGTTTCACTCACCTGGGCACAACGAAGTGGGAGGTGCGGATGACCGTCATCGTGGTGATGGGGGTGTCAGGCTCCGGGAAGACGACGATCGGCACGGCGCTCGCCGCGGCCCTCGACGTCGAGTACGCGGAAGCGGACACGTTCCATCCGAAGGCCAACATCGACAAGATGACCGCCGGCACACCGCTGACGGACGCCGACCGAGCGCCATGGCTCGAAGCCATCGCCGGCTGGATCCGCGAGCACGAGGCCACCGGCGGCGTCGTGACGTCGTCCGCGCTCAAGCGCCGCTACCGCGACGTCCTGCGCAGCGGCGGCGACGTCTGGTTCGCTCACCTCGACGGCCCGCGCGAGCTGCTGGCCGAGCGCATGCAGACCCGCTCGGGCCACTTCATGCCGGTGTCGCTGCTCGACTCGCAGCTGGCCACCCTCGAACCCCTCCAGCCGGACGAGCCCGGCGCGATCTTCGCCATCACCGGCACTCCGGCAGAGATCACGGAGGCCGCACTGACCGCTTTCCGGGAGCACGCGTGAACGCCGTCCTCGCCGCCGGCTGGACCGGCCACGACACCCGCCTGATCGCCGCGACCGTCGTCGCGATCGCCGTCATCGTCGTGCTGATCACCCAGGTGAAGCTGCACCCGTTCCTGTCGCTGGTGCTCGGTTCGCTCACGCTCGGCCTGACCGCCGGGATGCCGGTCGACAAGCTGCTCAAGAGCTTCACGACCGGCGTCGGCAGCACGGTCGCGTCCGTCGGCATCCTCATCGCCCTCGGCGCGATGCTCGGCAAGCTGCTGGCCGACTCCGGCGGCGCCGACCAGATCGTCGACACCGTGCTCGGCAAGGCCCGCGGCGCCGCGCTGCCCTGGGCGATGGCGCTGGTCGCGGCGCTGATCGGGCTGCCGATGTTCTTCGAGATCGGCCTGGTCATGCTGATCCCGGTGGTGCTGCTCGCGGCCAAGCGCACCGGGAAACCGCTGATGCTGCTGGGCATTCCGGCCGTCGCCGGGCTTTCGGTCCTGCACGGGCTCGTGCCGCCGCACCCCGGCCCGCTCGCCGCCGCCGGCGCGCTCAACGCGAACGTCGGGATCACGCTGGCGTTCGGCCTGCTCGTCGGCGTCCCCACGCTGGTCATCGCGGGCCCGCTGTTCGCCAAGGTGGCCGCCCGGCTCGTCCCGGACGCCCAGCCGCCCGAGCGGCTGATCCCGGAGCGGGCGGACACCGACAAGCCGCGCCCGAGCTTCGCCGCCACGCTGACGACCGTGCTGCTGCCGGTCGTGCTCATGCTGGCGAAAGCGCTGTCGGACATCCTGCTGGCCAAGGACAGCCAGGCCCGCAAGATCCTGGACTTCGTCGGCGACCCGCTGATCGCGCTGCTCGCGGCGGTGCTGGTGGGCATGGTGCTGCTCGGCCGTCCGGCCGGGCTCGGCCGCTCCCGGCTGTCCACTGTGGTCGGTGACTCGCTCGGCCCGATCGCCGGGATCATCCTGATCGTCGGCGCGGGTGGGGGGTTCAAGCAGACCCTGGTCGACGCCGGCGTCGGCGACGTCATCACCGGCCTGGCCAAGGACGCGCACCTGTCGCCGCTGCTGCTCGGCTGGCTGGTCGCGGTGGCGATCCGGCTGGCGACGGGCTCGGCCACGGTCGCGACCGTCTCGGCAGCGGGCATCGTGGCGCCGCTGGCCGCGGGCATGGACCCGTCGCACAGCGCGTTGCTGGTGCTCGCGATCGGCGCCGGTTCGCTGTTCTTCTCGCACGTCAACGACGCCGGGTTCTGGCTGGTCAAGGAGTACTTCGGGCTCTCGGTCGGCCAGACGCTGAAGACGTGGTCGGTGATGGAGACGCTGATCTCGGTGGTCGCGATCGCGCTGATCCTGCCGCTCTCCCTGATCGTCTAACGGCGGCACTTTCACGTGAAAGTGATCCGGAGGCACCCCCTCCAGGTCACTTTCACGTGAAAGTGCCGCTTTGGCGTGCGTTGACATGTGACCTTTTGGTCACCTATTCTTCCGGGGTGCCCGACGACGACCTGGTGTTCAAGGCGCTGGCGGATCCGACCCGCCGGTTCCTGCTCGACCTGCTCTTCGAGCGTGACGGCCGCACGCTCACCGAGCTGGAGACCCAGGTGGAGATGACCCGCTTCGGCGTCATGAAGCACCTGAAGCTCCTCGAGGAGGCCGGCCTCGTCGTCGCGCGGAAGGAAGGCCGCGAGAAGCGGCACTTCCTCAACCCCGTCCCGATCCGCCAGATCCACGACCGGTGGATCGACAAGTACACGGAGCGCCGGGTGACCGCGCTGCTCGACCTCAAGAACGAACTGGAAGGCAACGAACCATGACGAACACCGTGCAGGTCTACCGCGTATACATCAAGGCGTCCCCGGAGCGCATCTGGGACGCCATCACCAAGCCCGAGTGGACGCAGAAGTACGGCTACACCGGGGTGGCCGACTTCGACCTGCGGCCCGGCGGCAAGCACCGCACGCGGCCGACGCAGGCGTTCATCGATGCCGGGATGACCGGCGACCTCGTCGACGGCGAGGTGCTGGAGGTCGACCCGCCGCGCAAGCTGGTCCTCACCTGGAAGCTGCTGATGGCGCCGCAGGACGTGGCCGACGAGCCCTACACGACCCTCACCTACGAGATCGAGGAGTCCAGGACCGCCGGCACCCGGCTGACCGTGACCCACGACGTCACCGGCGCCCCCACGATCGCCGCGATGGTCAGCGGCGCGAACGAGCGGCTGGACGCGCCGCCGAACGAGAACGCGGGCGGCGGCTGGGCCTGGATCCTCTCCGACCTCAAGTCGCTGCTGGAGACCGGCGACACCATCGTCCCGGCACCGTGAAAGGGCCTGGCGGGGCCTGTCTCGCGCCGCTTCGGGACAGGCACCGCCAGGGTCTTCAGACGCGCTGGGTCGCCGCCTTGAGCGCCGCCTTCGCGGCCTCGGGCGCCCCCAGCGCGTCCAGTCCGGACAGCGCCGCCCCCACCACGGGGTTCACGTCGACGACGCGGACCACCGCGCGCGGCGCGACCTTGAGGCACCGGCGTTCGATCTCGGCGATCACCGGCGCGCCGACCCCGGTCAGCACGCCGCCGCCGAGGACGATCTCCGGGGCGTCCTCGGTCAGGTCCAGCTCGCGGAGGATCACCGCCGCGAACACGCTGACCTCCTCGACGAACCGCGTCACGACGTCCCCGGCGACCTCGTCGCCCGCCGCGGCCACCGCGAACAGCAGCGGGCACAGACCGTGGATCGATGCCGCGTCGATCTCGTCGAAGTGCAGGCCCTGCACGACGTCCAGCAGTGTCGGCTTGCCGAAGTACCCGGCCACCGCCGCCTGCAGCGCCGTGCGGGGTCCGCGGCCGTCTTCGGCGCGCACCGCCCACCACAGTGCCTCTTCACCGAGCCGGTAGCCACCACCCCAGTCGCCGGAGATCTTGCCCAGTGCCGGAAAGCGGTGCACCCGCCCGTCCGGGCCGACGCCGGCGCCGTTGATCCCGGCGCCGCACACCACCGCGACCCCCACCCCCGCGCTGCCCGCCCGAAGCAGCGCGAGGGTGTCGTTGCCGACGGTCAGCGTGTCGCTCCAGCCGCGGGCCGCGAGCGCGGCGTGCAGCACCGCTTCCTCGCGCGGGAAATCGAGGCCGGCCAGGTAAGCCGAGGTGTGCACCGCGGACGGCTTCTGCCCGAAATCGGGAAAAGCCGCCAGCACCAGGTCTTCCAGCGCCGCGACACACCCCGCGACGCCGATGTTCTGCGGCGAGGCGCCGGGGCCGCGCGAGGACCCCAGCACCACGCCGTCTTCCGAGATCACGAGGACCTCGGTCTTGCTGTTGCCCCCGTCGATGGCGATGACAGCAGGCGCCGACGCACTCTTTCCCGCGGAGGCGCAATTGGACACTGTCATCCGCGCGCCCAGGGCAGGTACTCGCGGTTGATCTGCACCAGCGAATCGGCGAGGGTGTCGGCCTGCGCGTACTGACCCACCAGGGGGTGCGCGAGCAGGGCATCGGCCACGCGGTCGCGGCCGCCCTTCACCGCCGCTTCCAGCGCGAGGAACTCGTACGCGGTCGTGGCCGCGATGAGCCCCGAGTACTGCGGCTCCACCGGCGGCTGCGGGATCGGCGCCGCACCCCCGCAGTCCACAGTGGATCGTGCCTCGATGACGGCGTCGTCCGGCAGGAACGGGAACGTCCCGTCGTTGCGGACGTTCACCACGTGCTCCTCGGCCGGCCCGCCCGCGGTCAGCGCGTGCACCAGCTGCACGGCGGCCTCGGAGTAGTACGCCCCGCCGCGCTTCTCCAGCGACTCCGGCTTGGTGTTCCGCTCCGGGTCGAGGTAGATCTTCAGCAGCTCTTCCTCGACGTCGCTGACCACGTCCGCGCGCGGGCGTTCGGTGCGCTGCTTGGTGACCTGCTCGTCGTGCGCGTAGAAGTACTTCAGGTAGTACGACGGCACGACGTTCATCCGCCGCAGCCACTTCTCCGGCACGCTGACCTCGTTCGAGAGGTACTCGAGGTGCTCCGCCAGCAGCTCGGGCAGCCGGTCGACGCCGTCGACGAGCGCGCCGCGCTCCCAGCTCAGGTGGTTGAGCCCGGTGTGGACGAGCTTGACGTCGTCCGCGCCGACGCCCAGGAGCTTCCCGAACTGCCGCTGCAGGTTGATGGCGACGTTGCACAGCCCGACCGCGCGGTGCCCCTCGTCGAGCAGGGCGCGGGTGACGATGCCGACCGGGTTGGTGAAGTTGACGATCCACGTGTCGTCGCCGGCGATCTTGCGGACGCGGTCGGCGATGTCCAGGACCACCGGCACCGTGCGCAGCGCCTTCGCGAGCCCGCCCGCGCCGGTCGTCTCCTGGCCGACACAGCCGCAGGCGTGCGGGAACGTCTCGTCGGACCGCCGCGCCCGCTGCCCGCCGACGCGCAGCTGGATCAGCACCGCGGAAGCGCCGTCGACGCCCTCTACCAGCGACTGCGTCGTCCGGACCCGCGCGGGGTGCCCGGCGTGGTCGAGGATCCGCTGGCTGAACCCGCCGACGGCTTCGACGCGGTAGGCGTCCGGGTCGACCAGCACGATCTCGTCGACGTCCAAAGTGGACCGGCGGCCGGCGATCCCGTCGACCAGCTCCGGCGTGTAGGTGGACCCGCCACCGACGACTGCCAGCTTCATCCCTTGACCCCCGTGAACGTGATGCCCTTGACGAACGACTTCTGCGCGAACACGAACAGCACGATCACCGGCGCCATGATCAGCGCGGTCGCCGCCATCGTCATGTTCCACTCGACGTGGTGCATGCCGCGGAAGGACGCGATCGCCAGCGACAGCGGCCAGTGGTCCTGGTTCTCGCCGGTGTAGAGCAGTGGCCCGAAGTAGTCGTTCCAGGTGAACAGGAAGCAGAACATGGCGGTGGCCGCGATCCCGGGTTTGGCCATCGGGATGAGCACGCGGTACATCGCCTGGAACTCGGTGCAGCCGTCGATCTTCGCCGCTTCGAGGTAGTCCTTCGGAATGGTGAGGAAGAACTGCCGGAGCAGGAAGATCGAGAACGCGTCGAAGAAGAAGTACGGCACGATCAGCGGCACCAGCGTGCCGGTGAGCCCCAGCCGCACCCAGAGGTCGTACAGCGGCACGACGGTGACCTGCGGCGGCAGCAGCATCGCCGCCACGGTGAGCATGAAGAACAGGTTCTGCCCGCGCCACCGCAGTTTCGCCAGCGCGTAGGCCGCCGGGATGCCGGACAGGAGCGCACCCACCGTCGCCAGTGCCGAATACAGCAGGCTGTTGCCGAAGTACTCCAGCAGCGGCGCCTTCTGGAACACCGTGATGAAGTTCTCGAAGTGCCACTCGGTCGGCCACAGGCTCGCCGTCATCGCCTGGTCGCTCGCCATCACCGCGGTGAGGAACACGAACAGCAGCGGCAGCATGAAGATGACGCCGAGCGCGATCCCGGCCGAATGCAGCGCGATGAACGACAGCCGCTTGTCCCAATTCCGCTTGAACCGCACCTTCGGCGGTACGCCCGCTTCGCGCTGCGGCGCTTCGGCCACGGCGGTCATGCGCCCTCCTCCTGGTGCTGGGACTTCCTGAGCTGCCTGACCAAGATCCACGTGAACGCCGACGAGACGATGAACAGCAGCACCGCCATCGCCGCCGCGTAGCCCATGTTGAAGTAGCGGAAACCCTGGACGTACAGCCAGATCGGGTACGTCAGCGTCGAGTTCTGCGGCGCCCCGATGAGCTTCGAGTTGCCGGCGACGTCGGCTGTGCCCGCACTCGCGGATGCCGCGACGATCGCCTGGGTGAAGAACTGCAGGGCGTAGATGATCGAGTTGACCACGCCGAACAGCAGCACCGGCGAGATCGACGGCAGCGTGACGTGCCAGAACCGGCGGACCGGGCCGGCGCCGTCGAGCTCGGCGGCTTCGTACTGCTCGGTGGGGACGTCCAGCAGCGCGGCCAGGATGATGATCATCAGCTCGCCGGAGCCCCACAGCGCCAGCAGTGTCAACGCGGGTTTCGACATCGCCGGGCTGTTGAACCAGAGGCCGCCGTCGATGCCGACGAGCCGCAGGAACCGGTTGACCGGGCCGAACTCCGGGTTGAACACGAAGACGAACGCCAGCGTGGCCGCCGCGGGCGGGGCGAGCGTCGGCAGGTAGCAGAGCGTCCGGACCAGGCCGACCCCCGACTTCAGCCGCGAGATCACCGACGCGATCCCGAGGGAGAACACCACGCGGCAGACCGTCAGGACGACCACCAGCCACAGCGTGTTGTACGCGGCCGTGCCGACCAGCGGCTCACTGGTGAACATCCGGACGTAGTTGTCGAACCCGATGAACTGCGGCGGGTTGATCAGGTCGTACCGGGTGAAGGAGTAGTAGACCGTGGCGATCAGCGGGTAGCCGAAGAAGATCAGGAACCCGAGGAACGCCGGGGCCATGAAGAAGACGACGGTCCGGCGGCGCTTGGCCCGGCGGGCCCCCGCCCGCACCTTCGCAGGTGCGGACGGGGATCCGTCGGTCTTGGCGACGAGCGTGGTCATCCGCCCGCGCCCTTCTGCTTCAGTTCGTCGTCGATCTGCGCGTCCACCTTCTTCAAGCCTTCGGTCAGATCCGGCACCGAGCCGGCCTGCCACTTCTCGGCGAAGTCGTTGACCGCCTTGAGGTGCGCGTCGCCGATCGGGGTGGTCTGGTTGGCCACCAGCTTGCCGCTGTCGTAGATGTCGAGGAACGTCTTGAACTGCGGCTGCAGGTCCAGCTTCGGCGAGGTGAGCGACGCCTTCGTGCTGGGCACGTTCTTCAGGCCGTTGGCCATGTCCACCAGCGTGTCGGTGTCCAGGGTGACCTGCTTGATCAGCTCCCACGCGGCACCGGGGTTCTTGGCGCCCTTGGGGATCGCGATGATCGTGCCGGTGGTGAAGCCGCCGCCGTAGTGGTCGGCCATCGTGTCGAGCACCGGCGCGGGCGCGGTGGCGTAGTTGACGTCCGGCGCCTGGTCCTTGAGGAACGCGGTGCGGAACTCGCCGTCGTAGATCATCGCCAGCTTGCCCTTTTGGAAGCCGTTGTCGGCGGAGTACTCGTCACCGAGGCCTGCCTTGAACTGCTCGACCTTGTCGTGACCGCCGTAGAAGTCGATGAGCTGCTTCTGGAACTCGAACATCGCCTTCCAGCCGGGGTTGGTGGCGAGGTCCGACTTGCCGTCCGGGCCGAGGAACGGCGCGCCGAAGTTCGGCGCCCAGTACTGGGCCTGGTTGCCGTAGAACGGCATCGAGGGCAGGAACCCGGCGACCTTGATCGAGCCGTCCGGGTTGAACTGGGTCAGCTTCTTGGCCGCCTCGAACAGTTCCGAAGTGGTCTTCGGCGGCGAGGTGACGCCCTTCGCCGCGAACATGTCCTTGTTGTAGTAGAGCCCGTAGACGTCGGCGAGCATCGGCATCGCGCACCGCTTGCCCTGGTACTCGGTGTAGTTGCGGACTGCCTCGGGGATCTGGTTCAGGTCGATCTTGTCGCGGTCGATGTAGGGCTTGAGGTCCTGGAAGCTGCCGGTGGAGCACCACGCGCCGAGGTTGTCGGTGTAGAACGAGATGGCGACGTCGGGTGGGTTGCCACCGCGGATCGACTGCGTGAGCTTGTCGTCGTCCTGGTTGCCCTCGTGCTTGATCTCGATGTTCGGGAACTTGGCCTTGAGCTTGTTCAGGCCCGCGGTGACCACGCCGTACTCGCGGTCGGTGAACTTGGAGTACACGGTGATCGTGAGCTTGTCGTCCTTGCCGGGCGCGGCCGCCGCGTCACCGCCGCTCGGGGCGGCGGCGCCGGAACAGGCGCTGGTCAGCAGGACGGACGCCGCGGCAGCGGCTGCCAGCAGTGCGCCGCGACGGGTCCGGGTGGTAGGGGGCATGGCCCTCCTCCTCATCGGTTGGGGCTGCTCGGTCGGGGACGGGTGCTTCCGCCCTCGGGCCTGCGCGACCCGAGGAGCGTGGGGGTGACGACGCCGAAGACGTCCTCACGGGTGGTGGCCAGCGCGGACTGCAGTGCGCCGGCGCGGACGGCGTTGCCCTGCACCGAAGCGCAGCCGACGGGCGTGCGCGGCAGGACGAGTTCGTGCAGCTTTTCCTGCACCAGTGCGGCGAAGTCCTCGCCGCCGGCGCGGCTGGTGTCGCCGCAGAGGAGCACGAGCTGCGGGTCGGCGACCGCGACGAGGTTGGCGACCCCGCCGGCGACCCGCCGCGCGAGGTCGTGGCGGAAGGGGTGGTCCTTGCCGGCCTTGGCGACGGCGTCCCAACCGGTCCCGGCCTCGATGCCGTGGGCGGCGGCGAGGCGGCAGATGGCGGGTGAGTCGACCAGGTTGCCGAACCGGGCGCCCGCCTCGGGCCAGACGTCCCCGGTGTCCACAGTGGCCGGATCGGGCACGCGCATCCAGTCGATCTCGCCGCCCCCGCCGGTGGCCCCGCGCAGCAGCCGCCGCCCGATGACGACCGCGCCGCCGACGCCTTCGGACAGCCACACCATGACGAAGTCGTCGACGTCCTGGGCCAACCCGGCGGTCATCTCCTCGACCGCGACCAGGTTGACGTCGTTTTCGATGAGGACGTCGACGCCGAGTTCGTCACTGAGCTTCTGCGGCACGTCGAAACCGAGCCAGCCGGGGATGTGCGGGGCGGAGGAGAGCAGGCCGGTCCGCGGATCGAACGCCCCCTGCGCGCCGATCACGACGTGGGCCAGGTCTTCCCGCTGGATCCCGGCTGCTTCGGCGACTTTCTGGAGGGCCTCACCGAAGGTCCCGACGACGTCGGCGCCCGCGTGGACGGGCAGCGGGGTCCGGTACTCGGCGAGGACGACCCCGGCGACATCGGCAACGACGAAGTCGGCCACGTGCGGGGTGAGATCGACGGCGGCGACGAACGCGAGGCCGCCGTTGGCCGCCCACAGCTGGGCCCGCGGCCCGCGGCCGCCACCCCGGACGCCGGCCTTGACGACGAGTTCGTCCAGCTCGAGCCGGGTGAGCAGCTGCGCGGTGGCGGGCTTGGAGAGGCCGATGGCGAGCTCGAGTTCGGCGCGGGTCAGCGGGCCTTCCCGGAGGAGGACCTCGATGGCGGCGCGATCGTTGATCTCGCGCAGCATCCGCGGACTGCCGGCTCGCACTCGTCGTCTCCCGACTTAATTAGGATACTTTACAGACGGTTTCCGGGGACTGTAGTGAGCCGGGGCACAGCCGTCAACGGGCTGGCGAAACAGCCGGGTAACGCTTGGGGCCGTCTTGGGCCACGTGGCGGAAACACGGGCGAACGAGTACCGCCGGGGATTTCCGCTTGCCCGGCGGAGGACGCTGGTGACATGGACGTCGTGGCGCAGCGGGCGCGGACCACTTGGACCAAGCGGTCCCGGGGCGGGCCGGCGGCGGCCACGCGCAACCGCGTACCGGTGGCCTTCCCGCTGCCGGACGGCGCGGTGGTCCACGAGGTGCACGTCGACGAATCGACCGGTTTCGTGCCGCGGTTCGAGCGGCGCACGCTCGACGAGCTGGACGGCGTCCGGCTCCGGGAGACGGACGGCGGGCTGTCGGCGCTGGTCATCCCGTCGCCATGGGGGATGCCGCAGCGGAAGTGGCGGCCGCCGCCAGTCCGGCTCGAACCGGGTGAGTGGCTCCGTTGGCAGGTCAACCTGCGCTTCGGCGCGACCTGCGGATGCGGCAGCGACTGGACCTACCGGCTGGAGACGCTCAACCTGGCGTATGGCGCAGTCCCCGGCTTCACCGGAACACCGACCCGCACGGTAGCCGAGCGCGGTGACCTGCGGTGATGCCGCCCGACGACGTGCTCGGCTGCCCGGTGCCGATCGCGCGGTTCGTCGCCCGGACGGACATCGCGGTGGTCGCGCTGCAACACGTCGTCGCCTACCCGGCGGGCTGCACCTTGATCGTGCACGTGGCCGTCCGCCGCGGCTTGCTGGACGAAGCGACTTGGGAGCGCATCGACAGCAGCCACGCGGGCGGGCACCCCGGTCCGGCCGACGCGGCCCTGCAGTTCCGGGCCGGCCAGGGCTCCCTGGTCGACCTCGGCGGCGGAGCGAGCGGCAATGACCGGCAGTACCAGGCCGACCGGCGGCTCTGGCTGTCGCCGTTGCCGTTGCCGGCCGGCCCGTTCGAGTTCAGCGTCGAGTGGCGGAAGGCCGGGCTCGCCCGCTCCGCCACCACCCTCGACGGACGAGCCATCGCCGAGGCGGCGAAGCGGGCGCAGCCGTACTGGCCTACTCCTCCGCGTCCGCCCAGGCCTTGAGCATCACGCGGGCGATGGACGAGTTGCCCGGCAGGATGATCTCCGCCGCGCCGTCCGCGATCGGCGTCGGGCGGGCACCCTCTCCCCGCACCGCGCTGTTCTCGAACGCCGCGCGCACCTCGGCGCGCGACACCCACAGCGCTTCTTCGATCTCGCCGTCCGCGGGGACCAACGGCAACGACCGGTCCGCCCGGGCCGTGAACCCCAGCATGATCGAGCGCGGGAACGGCCACGGCTGGCTCCCGAGGTAGCGGACGTCGGACACCAGAGCCCCGACCTCTTCGCTGATCTCCCGGACCACGCACGCTTCCAGGGACTCCCCCGCCTCCACGAACCCGGCCAGCACCGAGTACCGCCCGGCCGGCCAGATCGGCTGGCGCGCCAGCAGCACGTGCGAGCCGTTCGTGCCTTCCCGCGAGTGGACCAGGCAGATCACCGCCGGGTCCGTGCGCGGGTATTCCTCACGTCCGTCGTTCGTGCACTTGCTCGCCCAGCCGAACTGGATCAGCTCCGTCGGGTGGCCGCAACGCGTGCAGAACCTGGCCTGACGGCGCCAGAAGCGCAACGCCTGCGCCGTCGTGAACAGGCCTGCCGACGTGTCGTCCAGCAGGTCTCCGTAGCCGCGCAGCTCGACCCAGATCTCGCCGTCGGCGCGCGGGACCTCCTCGACGAAGCCCCAGCTGCCCGCCATCTTCACCGTGTCGGCTTCGCCCGACGGGCCGCCCGGCAACGACCAGTAGTCGACGTCCTGCCACTCGCCGAGGAACACCGCGTCCGCGGGCGGCGCCGCGCCGAAGTCGACGGCCTTCCGGAACGCCAACGTCGAAGCGCCTTCGACGACCGGCGTGCGCCCGGCGTCGTCCAGGAGGACGACCCGGGCGTCGGGCCAGCGCGACAACAGTCGCGCCGGGTTGGTGCGCAAGCCTTCCTGACGGTCCACAGTGGACCGCGACAGCGTCGGCAGCGCACCGAGGGTGAACGGGACGGACATCAGGCCGGCTCGCCGACGACGACGTCGCCGAGGGCCAGCAGCTTGCGCTCCAGCACCGCCGCGTCGCCGACCACCACACCGGTGAACCGCTTGGGCGCGAAGTACTTCAGTGCCGCGTCGGCCACCTCCTCCGCGGTGACCTCGGCGACCCGCGCCGGGTGCTCGTTCAGCCACTCCAGGCCGAGCCCGGTCGAGGCCAGCGCGAGCACCTGCCCGGCCAGCCCGGACTGCGACGACGTCGAGGTCAGCAGCGAACCGATCGCGTACTGCCGCACCGACTCCAGCTCGTCGCCTGCCGGCGGGACCTGACCGAGGCGGCCCAGCTCGTAGCGGGTCTCCAGCAGCGCGGGCGCCGTCGCGTCGGTGGCGGTGTCCGCGTCCACGTTGACCACGGCGGTGCCGTCGGTGAACTCGAACCCGGAGTGCGCGGAGTACGTGTACCCCTTGTTCTCGCGGATGTTCTCCACCAGCCGCGACGAGAAGTACCCGCCGTAGGCCAGGTTCGCCAGCTGCAGCGCCGCGTAGCCCGGGTCGGTGCGCGGCACGGTCTGCGCCGAAAGCCGGATCTGCGACTGCACCGCGCCGGCCCGCGGCACCAGCCGCACACTCGGCCCGGTCAGGTCCGGCAGCGGGGGCAGCCGCGCGGCGGAGCGGTCCGACACCCAGCCGCCGAGCACCTTCTCCAGGTCGCCGACGACACCCGTGGGGTCGAGGTCGCCGACCAGCACCAGCACCGAGCCGCGAGGCAGCACCGACGCCTGGTGCAGCGCACGGACCTGTTCGGGCGTCACGACCGCGACGTCCTCGGCCAGCGGCACCTCGCGCGTGGCCGGGTGATCGCCGTACCGGTGCTTCTGCAGGGCCTCCCGCGCGATCGTGCGCGGCTGCGTGCGCGAGACGGCGATCCGCTCGACCAGCCGTTCCTTCTCGCGGGCGATTTCCTCGCCGGCATACGTCGCTCCGGTGAGGACGTCGCCGAGCACGTCGAGGAACGTCGGCAGCTTGTCGGCCAGCGCGGACCCGGTGAGCACCAGGCGTTCCGGGTCGACGCCGGCGCCGATGTCGCCGCCGATCAGCGCCAGCTCGGCGTCGATCTCGATGCGGTTGCGGCGTGCGGTGCCGGTCAGGATCGTCTCGGCGAGCACCTCGGCGATCGCCGGGTGCAGCGCGTCGTCGCCCGCGAACGGGATCCACAGGCGCGCCTCGACCAGCGGCACGGTCGCCTTGCGCACGGCCACCACGCGCAGGCCGTTGCTCAGTTCGGTGTCCACATGGGACAGTTCGGCGGCGACCCGCTGCTCGCCGAGCGGCGGCAGCGGCCGCGGACCCCGCGCGGTGCGGCCGATCTCCTCGGCGCTGCGGTGCGTTGCTGAAGTCACTGCTCGTTGTTCCCTTCCGAAGCGGGCTTGACCACCAGCACGGCGCGCGCGTCCGGGCGCAGCGCCTTCGCCGCCGCCGACACGGCTTCCGAGGTGACGGCGGACATCCGGTCCGCGAGCCGGTACACCAGCGACGCGTCGCCGTAGAGCAGTTCGAACGAGCCGAGGGCCAGCGTCCGTGACACCAGCCTGTCGTGCTCGGAGTGCAGGCTCGCCGCCCAGCGGGCGGTGACCTTGCGCAGCTCCTCCTCGCTCGGCGGCGTCTCGGCGAGCTTCTCCAGCTCGTCGTCCAGCGCCGCGAGCACGCGCTCGCGGGACACCTCGTGCGGGTGGATCAGCGTGATGGTGAACGTGTCGGGGTCGCGGGCCTCGAACGGCCCGAAGAGCCCGGCGCCGGCCCCGATGTCGACGACGAGGGGCTCGCGGTGCACCAGCCGCTGCTGCAGGCGGGAGCCGTCGCCGTCGGTGAGGACGCCGGCCAGCACGAGGTAGGCCAGGTAGCCGTCGACGTCGTTGATCGGGTCGGGCATCCGGTAGCCGATGCCGAGCGCGGGCAGCGGGGCGTGCGGGTCTTCGGTCTCACCGTGCAGCTCGGCGGTCGGCAGCGGCTCGGCGAAGGACGGCCGCTGCGGCGCCGGCCGGTGCGGGACGTCGCCGAAGTGGTCCTCGATCAGCTTCTTGGCGTCGTCCACCTCGAAGTCGCCCGCCACCGTGAGCACGGCGTTCGCCGGCGAGTAGTAGGTGTCGAAGAACGCGGCGCAGTCTTCGACCGTGGCGCTCTCGAGGTCCTCGAAGCCGCCGTAGCCGTTGTGCGCGTTGGGGAACGTCGAGTACAGCACCGGCGGCAGGGTGATCCACGGGAACCCGCCGTACGGCCGGTTCAGCACGTTGAGCCGGATCTCCTCCTTGACGACGTCGATCTGGTTCGCCAGGTTCTCCGCCGTCAGCTTCGGGGCGCGCATCCGGTCGGCTTCGAGGAACAGCGCGCGTTCCAGCGCGGCACTCGGGAGCACCTCGAAGTAGTCGGTGTAGTCCGGGTGGGTCGACCCGTTGAAGGTCCCGCCGCTGGACTGCACGTGCCGGAAGTGCGCGAGTTTCTCCAGGCTCTCGGAGCCCTGGAACATCAGGTGCTCGAAGAGGTGCGCGAAACCGGTGCGCCCCTCCGGCTCGGAGCGGAAACCCACGTCGTAGTGCACGCTGACGCCGACCACCGGCGCGGTCGCGTCGGGGGCGAGAACCACGCGCAGACCGTTGTCGAGGGTGTATCGGACGAGCTCGGGATCGGCCATGGCCCCACCCTACGACGGGTCGGCGGTCGCCTGTGTCCCGACTGGCGGGTGGGAACCGGTGTCCTGACCCACGCCGTCGAGCAGGCGGCCGCGGCGGGCGGCGGCGAACGTCCCGGAAAGGGCCGTCGCGAAGGATCCGGCCTGGTCAGGGGTGACATCACCGGCGTGCCAGTAGACCGGCGGCGGGTGCTCGAGGCGGTCGAACGCGGCCACCCACCGGGCCTGTTCGCCGAGAGCGAGCGCGTACGGCAAGCCGCGGGAGAAGACCAGTTCGCGCTGCGGCTCGGGAAGGTCCCCGGCCTTGATCGACGCGAGCGTCTCGCCGACGCCGCGGAGGCGCCGCGCCACGGCCGCGCCCGCCCGCCGCCGCGCGGGCAGGGCGGCCGAGGCGACGACGGCAGCGGCCCCGGTGAGCACGACCACGACGCCGAGCTGGGCGTAGCCGGCGGTCAGGGCCAGCAGGACGGTGAGGAACACACCGTAGAAAACTGTCCGGACGCCCGCCCGGCCGAGCCGCCGGGGACGCCGCGCGAGCCAGCCGCGGCGGACGACGTCGGCGTACAGCGCCGCCGGGGCGACGGTGACGTGCCGCCGCCGCAGTTCGGCGAGGGTCACCGCCTCCTCCGGCACGACGGCCGCGTAGACCGCCCGTTCAAAGGCGGTGAGGTGTTCGTCGGGCGGGTTGCGGCGGGCCAGCTGCCCGCCGCCGTCCTCGGCGCTCACCCAGAGGTAGTTGCGGACGGCGAGGTCGAGCACGGTCGCGGCCAGGTCGGCGGCTCCGGGACGGCCGTGGAGGAGGACACCGGCGTGGCCGGGCAACACGCCTTCGGGCGACGAGAACTCCCCCGTAGCTTTCACGTGAAAGTGCCCACCTGGGGGCGTCGCTTTCACGTGAAAGTGACGGCGGCGGGCGAGGAGGACGAGGGCGGCCATCACCAGCAGCAGCGCGCCGAAGCCCGCCCACGCCCAGCCGACCGGGGCGGTGAGCACGAACGCGCCGGCGATCGTCTTGGCCGGGACGAGCACTTCGTTGGCCGGCACGGTGCCCGCCGGCAGCTCGACGGTCGCCGTCATCCGCTGGCCGGCGGCGAGGTTCTGCTGGCTGAACCGGGTCAGCCCGGCGTGGTCGATCTGCGCGGCGCCGCACGGGGAGTCGGAGCCCGGGGGTCCGGCGAGGCAGTCGACGGCGGCCGGGATCCGCGGCGCCGCGAAGGAGGCCCGGAGGAACTTCAGCTCGGCGCTCCAGCCGCCGGCCAGCTCCCAGGTGACCCGGTTGCCGGCGACCGCACCGTCCACTGTGTACCGGATGATCGAGGTGCCGGGGGTGAGGTGGACGGTGAACGCGTCCCCGGCCACGCTCGCCGTCCCGCTGCCTGCCAGGACGACGTCGCGGACGCCGTAGACCCGGTCGCGGTGGTGGGGTGCCGGGACCCGCAGCGCGACCCGGCGGTCCATCACGGCGCCGTCGGGGACCGAAATCGCTTCGGCGACCGACAACGAGCCGTCGCGCTGGACCTTCAGCTGGATCTCGGCGCTCTGCGGCACGGTCGGCAGGGGTGGCTGATCCGCGGGTGCCGCCGCCAGGACGAGCGTCAGGAGCGCTCCCGCGAGCACGGTCAGCGGGCCGAGGCGGCGCGGCCGGCCGCGATGAGCACGCCGTCGAGCGCGGTCAGGAAGGACGGGAAGCGGGCCCCGAAGCGGCGCAGGTCCTGGTCGGCCTCCATGCCGCCGTACCAGTACAGCCCGGCCGAGCCGTCCGCCGAGGGGTTGAGCCTGGCGAAGGCGCCGAGCCAGCGTTCGGTGTCGCCGAGGACCACCGCGTACGGCAGCGAGCGGGAAAACACCAGCTCGCGGTCGGCGGGCGGGATGTCCTCGGCCTTCGCGGTGTGCAGGTAGTCGAGCAGGCCGCGGACCTGCCCGGCCAGCGCCCGGCCGCGGGCGGTGCGGGACGGCAGCAGCGCGGCCACCGCTACGACGGCGAGCCCGGCGAGCGCGACGGCGACGCCGAGCAGCGCGTACCCGGCGGTGAAGGTGAGCACCGCGGTGGCGACCAGGCCGAGCGTGAAGATCCCGGCGCCGAGCCAGGTCAGCCGGCCGCGGGCGGTGTCGGGGCGGCGGGAGAACCAGCGCTTGCTGACGACGTCGGCGTACATCGCGTCACTGATCCGCCGCAGGTCGAGGCCGCCGCGGGCCCGCAGCTGCGACACGAGCACGCTGTCGGTGCCCGGCGGCAGGAGGGTTTCGTAGACGGCGCGTTCGAAGTCGTGGAGGTGCTCGTCGGGGGGATTGCGGCGGGCGAGCTGCCAGTCGGGCCCCGGTGCTTCGGCGAGCCAAAGGTAGTTGCGGACGGCGAGGTCGACGACGGTGGCGCTGATGTCGACGACGTCGACGGTTTCGTCGACGACCGTGCCGACCTGACCGGGCAGCACGCCGTCGGGGCTGGCGAAGAAGACGCGGTCGCCGTCGCGCAGGAGGACCTCGACCGGGCCGGTGGCGGTGCGCAGCGCGCCCGCGTCCTGCTTGCGGCGCCGCCACACGAAGAGCGCGGCCGCGACGAGGAAGGCGAGCAGGACGGCGAAGACGATGCCGGTCAGCGGCGTCAGCGCGAAGGCGTTGGCGAGCAGGCCGATGGCGGCGAACTTCGCGTTCGCCGGGGTCGTGCTCGCGGGCAGGCCGACGAGGAGGTCGACGCGGTCGCCGGGCCGGACGTCGTTCTGTTCGAGCCGCACGACCCCGGTGTGGTCGAGCTCGGCGAAGGTGCAGCGCTGGTCCGAACCGACCGGGCCGGCGAAACAGTCCACAGGGGACAGTTGGGGCGACGGGGCGAGCAGCGACGCGGTGAGCTTGGCCAGCGGGGTGTCGAACCCGCTCGCGACCTGCCAGCGGGCCTGCTGGCGGCCGTTCTGGTCGGCGACGGCGCCGTCGACGGTGTAGGTGACGGCCGACGTGCCGCCGGGAAAGGTGAGGACGAGCTGGTCGCCGGTCAGTTCGCTGGTGGCGCCTTCGGTTTTGACGTCGTGGACGGCGAAGACGCGGTCCTGGTCGTCGCTCGCGGCGACTTTGAGGGGAACGCGCGAGACGAGCCGCTGCCCGCCGGGAACGGTGACGTGTTCGGTGACCGACAGCGTGCCGTCCCGCAGGACCTTGAGGGCGACGTCGGCGGTGGCCCCTTCGGCAGGCTGGACGTCCTGCCCGGTGAGCGGCTGCGGTTTCTTGCCCTGGTCGGCGGGCAGGTCCGGCAGGACGGGGCCCGCGGAGGGCCCCTGCGCGGCGGCCGGGCCGGCACTCCCGACGGCGACCAGCACGGCGACCGCGGCCGTGGTCGCCCATTTCATCGACACAGCACCACACCCTAGAGCACTCGATCTATGCTGACGCCCGGAACGGCGCGATCACCGCAGGTAAGCCGCTTCCGACGGGGAAATCGCACGGGGGGTTCCACTCGATGACGCACGGCCCGCAGGGTCCTGGTCCGCAGGGCCCGCCACCGCCGGGAGAGCGGCCGCTGCCACCCCCGGGAGCGCGGCCGCTGCCGCCGCCGGCCGCGCGGCCCTTGCCACCGGGGCGGCCCCAGCCGCAGCACGGGCCCGTCGGTGCGCCCGGGCCGGGTGGGGCCCCGCAGCACCAGCCGCCGGGGCCCGCCGGTGGGCCCTGGCCGGGCGGCGCTTTCCCCGGCCGGGCGCCCGGGCCGTACGGTCCACCGACCGGCCCGTTCGGCCGGCCCGCGCCGCCGGCCGCCCGGGCTCCGCTGCCGCCGCCGGCCGCGGCCGCTCCGCCCGTCTTCACCCCCGGCTACGCCAGGCCGCCTGCCCTCGGCCCCCGCTTCGCTCCCTACGCCGCCAGGAAGTCGAACGCCGGCGTGATCGTCGCCGTGGCCCTCTTCGCGATCGTTGCCGTCGCGGGTGGGCTCGTCGCCGTCGTTGCGCTCGCCGGGAACGACCACCGGCACGTCGCCGACGCCGGCTATTCGAGCACCTACCCGACCACCACCGAAGAGACCACCGAACAGACGACCGGCGAAACCACCACGACCACGTCGTCGACCGAACCGGCCACGCGCACCACCGAGCGGGAGACACCCACCTCGCGCACCCCCGCCGGTCCCCGCTCGGTCGCGGCGACCGGGGAAAACCCCCTCTTCGCCGGCCCGGACTACGGCCTGCAGAACATCCCGTGCTCGCTGAGCCGCTGGGCGACCGACCAGACCAGCGTCACGCGCTTCTTCCAGTCCGGCGTCGCCTGCCTCGACGCGATGTGGTCGCGCACGCTCGGCGCGGCGGACCTGCCGTTCCGGCCGCCGAACCTCGCGGTGCCGCGGTCGCTGTCCGAATCCTCGACCCCGTGCGGCAGCGGGGGCACGACCACCGGCGTCACGCCCTTCTACTGCGCGGCGAACAGCACGATCTACCTGCCGATGGACCGGATCGAGCTCGATCAGTGGGGCAACCACCCCGGCCCGTACCTGGCGATCCTCGCCCACGAGTACGGCCACCACGTGCAGAACCTGGCCGGCATCACCGGGGCGTTCGAAAGCCTGCGGTACGACGCGGGCGCCGACTCGGCGGCCGGTCTCGAGCTGGCGCGGCGGATGGAACTCGAGGCGCAGTGCTTCTCGGGGATGTTCCTCGGCTCGGCGTCGGTCTCCGGCGGCTCGGTCGACCGGAACATCTACAACGAAGCCTGGAACTCCCAGGACCGCGGCGACGACTACGCCCGCAACGGCAAGCGCGACCACGGCAGCGCCAAGCACAGCATTTCCTGGTGGCAGCACGGCGCCACCAACAACCGCAACCAGCAGTGCAACACGTGGCTCTCGCCCTCGGGCGACGTCTCCTGACCCGGAGCGCCGGTCAGCTCGGCGGGGTGAACGGGTTTTCCACGGGCACCGGGGTACCGGACGGCGGCGTCGGCGGATCCGGCTGCGCGGAACGGGACTGCGCCGGATAAGGCTGCGCTGGATAAGGCGCCGGATGAGACTGGGCCGGATAAGGCACTGGATAAGACTGCGCCGGATAGGGAGCCGGGTGGCCCGTCTGCCCCTGCGCCCGGGCCGCGTACGCCTGGAACGTCCGGGCGTGGTCGCGGTTGCGCCGCTCCGCCAGCACCGCCGACAGGAACGCCCACGGCGGCACCCCGGGCGGCACCGGCGTGCCCAGTGCGTTCCCGACCTGCTGCGCGAGCCCCCAGCCGAGCGCGTGCGACGCCTCCGGCCGCAGCTCGCGGAACCGCGCGAGGAACTGGCGGCTCGCCAGTGCGAGGTCGTCCGGGAGGCGGGTCAGGTCGAGCTGCGCCGCCCAGCCTTCGAGGCCCGGCGGCATCGCGATCGCCGCGTAGCCCGCGGTCTCCGGCACCCGCTCGCGCACCACCAGCGTCCCGGCCAGGAAGTCGCCGACGCGGCGGCCGTTCGACGAGCACAGCGACACGATCACCGCGACCGCGCCGAACAGCCCGAGCGCCCAGAAGTCCACGACGAACCCGGCGAGGCCGCGCACCAGTGCGTGCCGGAACCGGATCGGGCCGCCGTCGACGCGCACCACGCGCAGCCCCACCGCCATCTTGCCCAGGGAGCGGCCGCGCGTGAGCGTCTCGGACAGCACCGGGTAGCCGACCATGATCAGCACCACGAACACCAGCATCAGTGTCAGGAAGAGCGAGTCGTCGTCGAACGACACGGTGAACGTGAGCACCGTGACCGCTCCCACCAGCAGTGTGAGCTGCAGGAGCACGTCCAGCGCCATCGCCAGCGCGCGGCTGGCGAGCTTGGCCACGCGCAGGTCCAGGACGACCGCTTCGCCGGTGACCAGCTCCGATTCCTCGTGCACCAGGCCCAGGGTAACGACGGATAGGGTGGTCGGGTGGATGTGGACGTGTTCGTCGCGGCGCACGCGGCGGAGTGGAACCGGCTCGGCGAGCTGGCCCGGCGCGGCGGCAAGCTGACCGGGCCCGAAGCCGACGAGCTGGTGACGCTCTACCAGCGGGCGGCGACACACCTGTCGATGGTCCGGTCGGTCGCACCGGACCCGGCCTTGCTGGGGCGGCTGTCGGAGCTGGTCGCCCGGGGCCGGTCGGCGGTCTCCGGGTCGCACAACCCGGCCTGGCGCGAGGTCGCCCTGTTCTTCACGCGCCGGTTCCCCGCCGCGGTCTACCTGTCCCGGCGATGGTGGATCCCGGCCGCGCTGGTGTCGATCGCGGTGATGGCGGTGATCGCCGTCTGGGTCGCGCGCGACCCGCTCGTGCGCGCGTCGATCGCGACCCCGGACGAGCTGACCGCGCTGACCAAGCCCGGTGGCGAGGCGGAAAGCTACTACTCGACGGGACCGGCGGCGTCGTTCGCGGCACGCGTGTGGACGAACAACGCCTGGGTGACGGCGAGCTGCCTGTTCCTCGGCATCGCGCTGGGCCTGCCGGTGCTCGGCGCGCTCTGGCTGAACTCGCTCAACGCCGGGGTGATCATCGGTGCGATGAGCGCGGCCGGCCGCGGCGACGTGATGATCGGCCTGCTGCTGCCGCACGGCCTCCTGGAGCTGACGGCGGTGTTCGTCGCGGCGGGCACCGGCCTCAAGCTCGGCTGGACGGTGATCGATCCGGGCCACCGCTCCCGCACCGCGGCGCTGGCCGAGCAGGGCCGGTCGGTGGTGGTGATCGCGCTGGGGCTGACGTGCGTGCTGCTCGTGACCGGGATCATCGAGGCGTTCGTGACGCCGTCGGGCTGGCCGACGTGGCTGCGCGTCGGCATCGGCGTGACGGTCGAGGTGGCGTTCCTGGTCTACGTTTTCACCCTCGGCCGGCGCGCGGCGAAGGACGGCGAGGTCGGCGACCTCGACGCGCGCGACACCGGCGACGCACTGCCCGAGTCCGCGTGACTCAGAGCCGTCCGGCGGCTTTCAACGCCAGGTACCGGTCCGCCAGTGCCGGGGGCAGTTCCTCCGGGACGGCGTCCACCACGCTCACCCCGTGCCGCGCCAGCCGCTCGGTCACGCGCAGGCGCTCGGCCGTCGTGCGCGCGGCCGCGGCCGCGTCGTAGACCGCTTCCGCGTCGCCGCGGCCCGCCAGCATCTCCGCCACCCGCGGGTCCGCCACCGACGCCACCACCAGCTCGTGCCGCCCGGTCAGCGAGCTCAGCACCGGGAACAACCCCTCCTCCAGCGGCGCCGCGTCCAGGCCGGTCAGCAGCACGACCAAGGCGCGACGGCGGGTCCGCTTGAGCACCTCCGCGACCATGCCCCGCGCGTCCGTCTCGACCAGCGACGGCTCGAGCGGGGCCATCGCGTTCACCAGGGACGTCAGCAACGCGGCCCCGGCCGAACCCTGCACCGCCGCCCGCAGCCGCCGGTCGTACGCCAGCAGGTCGACGCGGTCACCGGCCCGGGTGGCCAGTGCGGCCAGCAGCAACGCCGCGTCCATCGCCGCGTCGAGCCGGGGCGCGTCGCCGACCCGGCCCGCCGAGACGCGGCCGGTGTCCAGCACCAGCACCACCTGCCGGTCGCGCTCGGGCCGCCAGGTCCGGACCATGACGTCCGCCGCCCGCGCGGTCGCCCGCCAGTCGATGGACCGCACGTCGTCGCCGATGACGTACTCGCGCAGCGAGTCGAATTCCGTGCCCTGGCCCCGGATCAGCACGGCGTTGCGGCCGTCCAGCTGCTGCAGCCGCGCCAGCCGGGACGGCAGGTGCTTGCGGCTGTGGAACGGCGGCAGCACCCGGACCGTCCACGGCACCGCGTGCGATCCCTGCCGCGCGGCCAGGCCCAGCGGGCCCACCGACCGGACCGTCACCCGCGCCGCCGTCCGGTCGCCGCGGCGCGTCGGCCGCAACGCCGTCACCAGCGCCCGCCGCTCCCCCGGCGGAACGCGCACGGAATGCCGGTCGGCCGCCCCGGCGCTCGGCGGCCACGCGTCGCGCAGCTGCCCGCGCACCGCACGGCCACCGGGGTTCGCGACCACCAGCGTCACCTCGCACGGCTCGCCGAGCCGGACCGAAGTGTCGCCCGAGCGCGCGAACGTCAGCGCCCGCACGCTGCCCGCCAGCAGCAGGTCGGCGACGACGAGCACCAGCAGCACCGCGCCGACCGCCAGGATCCCGGTCGTCGACGGCAGGAGCAGCCCGACCACCAGTGCGCCGAACAGCGCCAGCAGCCCGAGCCTTCCGGTGACGGCCATGTCAGCGCGGTACGGGCACGGACGCGAGCACGCGGTCCAGCACGCCGTCCGCGGTGACGCCCTCGAGCTCGGCTTCGGGCCGCACGTCCAGCCGGTGCCGCAGCGCGGGCCGCGCGAGGGCCTTGACGTCGTCGGGGGTCGCGTAGTCGCGCCCGGCGAGCCACGCCCAGGCGCGGGTGACCGCCAGCAACGCCGTGGCACCACGCGGCGAGACGCCGATCCGCACGGACGGCAGCTGCCGCGTCGCCCGGCACAGGTCGACGACGTACCCGATCACCTCGGGCCCGATCGTCACGCGGGCCACGGCTTCGCGGGCGGCCGCCAGCTCCGTCGCCCCCGCGACCGCTTTGAGCCCCGCCGCCGCGAGGTTGCGCGGGTCGAAGCCCTGCGCGTGCCGCCACAGGATCCCGATCTCGTCCTCGCGCGAAGGCGCCGGCATGGTCAGCTTCAGCAGGAAGCGGTCCAGCTGCGCCTCCGGCAGCGGGTAGGTGCCCTCGTACTCCACCGGGTTCTGGGTGGCGATCACGATGAACGGGTCGGGCAGCGACCGCGACTTGCCGTCGAGCGAGACCTGCCGCTCCTCCATCGCCTCCAGCAGCGACGACTGCGTCTTCGGCGGCGTCCGGTTGATCTCGTCGGCGAGCAGCAGGTTCGTGAAGACCGGCCCCTCGCGGAAGGAGAACTCGCCGCTGTGCGCGTCGTAGACGATCGAGCCGGTGACGTCGCCGGGCATCAGGTCCGGCGTGAACTGCACGCGCGTGGTCTCCAGGTCCAGCGACGCGGCCAACGCCCGCACCAGCAGCGTCTTCGCCACGCCCGGGACGCCTTCGAGCAGCACGTGCCCCCGGCAGAGCAGCGCCAGGATCAGCCCGGTGACCGCGGCTTCGTTGCCGACGACGGCCTTGCCGACCTCGGCGCGCAACGCGATCAGCGCGTCGCGGGCCCCGGTCGCGTTTTCGGTACCGCTGGTCAAGTTCGCCCTGCCTCTCGTTCCACCGTGTCCAGTTCGCCGGCCAGCCGGACCAGCGCGGGGTCGTCCGGCACCGGCGGGCCGTAGAGGACCGCGCCGACGTCGTTCGCCTGCCGTCCGGTCCGCGCGCTCACCGAGGCCACCAGCGCCGCCGGTTCGGCGTCGCGCGGCAGGCCCAGCGCGGTCCGCAGCCGGCCACGGGCCGCTTCCCGCAGCGTCTCACCCGCGTGCCCGGCGGCTTTCGCGCGCCGGTACAACCGGGCACGGCCCTCGGCCGTTTCGGCGGCGCGCACGACGATCGGCAGCGGCTCGGTGACCACCGGGCCGAGCCGCCGCGCCCGCCACAACGCCAGGAGCGCCACGGCGACGAAGGCCTGCGCGGCCCCGTAGTACCAGCCGTCCGGGATCAGGTCGAAGATCGACTTGCGGGAGTCGTCCAGCGCCGGGTCCGCCGCGCTCGGCAGGTACCAGACGAGCTTCGGGTGCGCGCCGAGCAGGTGCAGCGCCAGCGCGGCGTTGCCCTGGTCGGCGAGCCGCGCGTTGGTCAGCGGCGCCGGCGAGCCGAGCAGCGTGGTCGTGCCGCCCGCGTCGGCGAGCTGCAGCAGCGTGCCGCCGCCGTCCTCGCCGGGGTAGCACGAGCGCGCGCCGGGCGCCGCGTAGCCGATCCCGCCGAGGGTGACCTCGTCCGCCGCGACCGCCGCGGCGACCGTGCACTGCGGCTTCAGGGTTCCGACGTCGCTCTGACCGGCCGGGTGCACCAGCGGCAGCGAATCGCGCAGCGTCGGCGCCCCCGGCGTCACCAGGACGACGTCGGCGGCCCGCGCCCGCAGCGCATCGAAGCGTTTCGCCGGAACGAGGTCCGGCTGGGTGACCAGCAGCGTCGCGTCCTCGCCGATCTCGTCGTCCGCTTCGGCGAGGGTGTGGGCAACGCGGACGTCCACCCCCTGGTCCCGCAGGAGCTGCCCGAGCGCGTGGGCGCCGGTTTGTTCGTAGGAGCCGGGTTCGAGCGCGCCGTACGTCTGCTCGCCGCGGGCGAGGACGAGCAGGGCACCGGCGACGAAGATCAGGGCGACCAGGGCGAGCGGGATGCGCACACCGCGCCAGATCCGGCGCAGGTCGGGCGAAACCGACGTGCTCACGAGGCCACCATGGCGACCGGCCGTTCACGGCGGCAGCGTTCGTCCAGCTCGGTCAGCGCCTGGTAGGCCGCTTCGGTGCCTTCGCGGCCGCCGTAGTGGACGTCGTCGAAGAGCCGCGCCCCCTGCCGCAGCCGGTCCGCGACGTTCGGCAGCAGCAGTCCCGCCTCGGCGGCGGCTTCGTCCGCCGTCCGGCCGGAGCGGGTGTCGAGCAGCGCGCGTTCCTCCAGGGCTCGCACGACGGCGCGGAAACGATCCCGGACGGCGTCGTCGAACCGGCCGGCAGCGGCGGCTTCCCCGGCCGACCGGCGGTAGTCGTCGGCGCTCTTCCGCTGACCGCGGAAGACGGCTCCGCCTGCCCGGGAGGTGCGAGCGATCTTGCCGGTGCGCAGCCGGATCACCACGACGAGCACGATCAGCAGCACGACGACGAGCAGCACCCCGAAGATCCCGCCCGGGGTGTCCGAGGACAGGCTGTTCAGCAGTTCTTCGAGCCGGTCACCGAGCCACTGCCCGACCTCCTGCAGGAAGTTCGGCCGCGCGTCGCGGTACTTCGGGTCCGACAGCTCCTCGGCGGCCGCGCGCCGGGCCGAGTCCCGGTCGATGTCGACCGGAACGTCGATGGGCCGGAAGGTCACCATGCCTGCGGCGGCTGCACCCCGGCGGCGCGGGCCAGCTCGATATCCATGCCTTCGCGGCGCATCCGCTGGTCGAGGTAGACGATCACGGTGACCACCGCGACGAACGGGATCGCGATGGTGCCGCCGACGATCTCCCCGGCCGACTGCAGCAGCAGGTCGCCGGTGTCCGGCACGGTCACCTTGCCGGGGGTGAACAGGTTGCCGAACACGCCGCTGCCGAAGGTGAACGGCAGCTGGATGATGCTCTCGAAGATCGACTCGATGATCTCGGCCAGCAGCAGCACGCCGAACACGCGCCAGAAGGCGCCGCGGACCAGCTTGACCGACCGGGCGAACGCCTCCCGGAACGTCCCGCGCTCGAGCACGAGAGCCGGGGCGGCCAGCGCCCAGAACACCCAGACGACCACACCGGGGATGATGCAGAGCAACACGCCGATGGTGCTGACGAGCGCGTAGACGGCCGCCACGCCGAGCAGCGGCAGCAGCCGCGGCTGCAGCTCTCCCCAGGCGATGCCGAAGGTGATCTCCCGGCCCAGCGCGGCGCGGCCCATCACCGCGGCCATCAGGCCGGTGGTGGCGGTCAGCAGGAACGTCGAAACCAGCATCGAGGAAACCAGCACGAGAACGCTGTCACCGAGCGTGCCGAAGAGGCTGTCGCGCAGTTCCTTCTGGGTCGCCGCGGGGCCGAGCTCGACCGTCGAGGCGAGCCCCTTGATGTTCCCGAGCTGGTACTTCTGCAGGACGAACCCGATCGCCGCGGAGATCACCGCCACCACGGCGCCGACGCCGAGGATGAGCAGCGGGTGGCGCCGGATCGCGGTGATCGCGCCATCGAGGATGTCGCCGATGTTGAGGGGCCGCAGCGCGATCACGCCGGGCTTGCCGAGCCCGTGCGGGCTCCACCGCTGCTGCGGCGGCGCGTACCGCGGGCCACCGTAGGGCGGCGGCTGGCTCGGCGCCTGCCAGCCGGACGGCGGGGCGGCCTGCGGGCCCGGTGCCTGCCAGCCGGACGGCGGAGTGGCCTGCGTGTCCGGCGACTCCCAGCCCGGCGGCGGCGTCGGTGACGCGGCGTGATGTTCGGGTTGTCCCGGTTCACCCGATCCGGGGGCGGGAGCCTGGGGGATTCCCTGGCTCGGTGTGGGCGTGTCGGCACCCTCTCCGCCGGACGCGCCACCGCTGTTCGTCATCGAAGCCCCTCGCCTGCAGTGCCTGCTTGACGACACTCTCTCAGAGCCGGTTGCACCCGGCCAGACCTGGGGTGACGTCGGTGCGCCGTGACGGCATGCGCACGGATGGGTGCGGGCCGACCCATTCCCCCGATATGCTGAATGGCGGGACCGGGTACCCCCGGTCCGTACCGAGACCCTTCGGGACTGCCTAGATGACGCAACCGCCCCCCGGCCAGGTACCGCCCCGCGGGACCGTTCAGCCGCCGCCGGTGCCGGATGCGCAACCGGATCTCCCGTGGCTCGGCCGGCCGCACACCGTGTCCGCCCCCCGGCGCCGTTCGGCGTCGGCGGTGATCGGCGTGTGCCTCGGCGCCGTGGCCGTGCTGGTGCTCGGCCTGGTCGCGATCGTGGCCCTCAACCGCACCGACACCCCGTTCGCGAGCCCGAACCTCCGCGACGCCCCCTCGTCCCAGGACGACTCCCCGCAGCAGCTGCCGCCCGGGGGCGCGGGTGCCCCGGCGTCCGCGCCGGCGAGCCCGTCGGCCGACCCGCCGACGGTCAGCGCGACCGGCCCGCAGAAGATCCTCAAGCTGGCCGACCACCCGATCCTGCAGGACCCCAACGCCGGCCTGCAGAACCGCGTCTGCACGCTGCCGGCCTGGCAGAGCACGCAAGAAGGCGCGGAGGCGTTCTTCACCGCCGCCAGCAAGTGCCTCGACGCGGCGTGGGGCCCGTTCCTCACCGCCTACCACCTGCCGTTCACGCCGCCGGCGCTGCACTTCCCGACCGGCGCGAGCTTCGAGACCGAGTGCGGCACCATCCAGGTCGGCATCGCGACGGCCGCGTACTACTGCGAAAACAACCTCTACGTCCCGTTCCGCGGCCTGCAGACCGACCAGTACGGCAACAACCCCGGCGTCTACCTCGCCCTGTTCGCCCACGAGTACGGCCACCACGTGCAGGAGGTCGCCGGGCTGATGGACGCGGCCTGGCAGAAGATCTACGAGGCCGGCCAGAACAGCCCGGCGGGGCTCGAGATGTCCCGGCGCAAGGAACTGCAGGCCCAGTGCTTCTCGGGCATGTTCCTCGGCGCGCACGTCGACCAGGGCGGCACGATCACCCGCGACATGTACAACAAGGCCTGGAACGACCAGGAGACCCGCGGCGACAACACCTCCCGCAGCCACGACCACGGCACCAACGCGCACTACGCGTCCTGGTGGCGGGCGGGCGCGACGAGCAACCGGATCGCCGACTGCAACACCTTCGCGGCGCCGTCGTCCGAGGTCAGCTGACCTTCGCGGCTTTCGGCCGCAGCGGGATGCTGAGCCAGAGGTAGGCGAACATCCCGCCGGAGAAGCACGCGAACACCAGCAGCGCGAGCCCGAGCGGACGCCGGGCGTCCGCCGCACCCATCGACGTGTCCGCGACGGTGACGGCGACCGCGCCCTGATCCGGCAGCGCCTCCGGCACGGCGACCTCGACGCGTTCGCCCTTGCCGTGCCCGCAGCCGTCGAGCGTGCCTTCGTGGACCTTCCCGGCGGTGGTGAACCGCACGGTTTCCTTCGCGTCCGCCTGGCCGCACGGCGCCGGCTTGGTGACCTCCGCCTGCACCGGCGCACCGAGGACGTCGTGGCCGATGCCCAGCAACCCGGGCCCGGCCAGCCAGGCGAGCAGCACGATCAGCGCGCCCGCCGCGGCGGGGAGCGCCACCGTGGGCCACTTCAGGGCGAGGGATCGCGGGGGCACCCGGCCATGCTTCCAGATGTCGCGGGCAAAACCCAGGCGCCCTGGTTACCGTTGGATCTTCTCCACCTGCGTGACCTTCTTGACGTAGAGCAGCTTGTCGCCGGGCTCGATGGCGTCGGCCTGCGGGGCGTCGACGCGGTAGAGGACGCCGTCGCGGACCAGGCCGAGGACGAGGTCGGACAGGTGCCGCGGCGAACCGCCCTCTTCGGACGGCTCGACCGGCCGCTCGGCGATCGCCAGGCCGGATTCCGGCGTGAGCAGGTCCTCCATGATGTCCACGACCAGCGGCGTCGACGTCGCCATGCCGAGCAGCCGCCCGGCCGTCTCGCTGGAGACGACGACCTGGTCCGCCCCGGACTGCTTGAGCAGGTGGACGTTCTCCGCCTCCCGCACCGACGCGACGATGTGGGCCTTGGGCGCCAGCTCGCGGGCGGTGAGCGTGACCAGCACCGCCGTGTCGTCGCGGTTCGGGGCGACCACGACCGCGCGCGCGTGCTGCACCGCGGCGACGCGCAGGACGTCGGACCGGGTGGCCGAGCCGTGCACGGCGACGAGGCCGAGCGCGCTCGCCGCGTCGAGGGCCTGCTGGTCGGTGTCGACGACGACGATCTGGCCCGGGGCGACGTTTTCGTCGCCGAGCAGCGCGTTGACGGCGGACCGGCCCTTGGTGCCGAACCCGACGACGACCGTGTGGTCGCGCACCTTCGTCCTCCACTTCTGGATCTTGAACGCCTGGCGGGAGCGCTCGGTGAGCACTTCCAGGGTGGTCCCGACCAGGACGATGAGGAAGAGCACCCGCAGCGGGGTGATCACCAGCACGTTCACCAGCCGGGCGGACGAGGTGGCCGGTGCGATGTCGCCGTAGCCGGTCGTCGACAGCGAGACCGTCGCGTAGTACAGGCTGTCCAGCAGGGACAGACCGTCACCGTTCGCGTCGCGGTAGCCGTCGCGGTCGACGTAGACGATGACCACCGTGGCCAGCAGCGCGAGCAGGGCACCGATGATCCGCTTGACGATCGAGCGGAGCGGGCTGACCGTCAGCTCGGGCATCCGCAGGATGCCGACGAGTTCGTGATCCGGCCGGTCGGTGAGACTGCCCAGCGGCAACCGCTTCAGGGCTTTCATGCTGGCTGGTGTCGAGCGTCACTCACGCCCGGAGGATAGCCGAACCGGACACCGCGCCGCCGCGTGGAACGATGAGTTCATGGCAACCTCGCAACGGCCCGCGCACTTCCTGGCCGGCGTGCTGGGCACGATGGGCGTCCTGCACTTCGCCGCCCCCAAGCCGTTCGACGGCCTGATCCCGCGCTCGCTCCCGGGTTCCCGGCGGGCCTGGACGTACGGCTCCGGCGTCGCGGAACTGGCGGTCGCGGCCGCGGTGGCCGCACCCCGCACCCGCCGTCTCGGCGGCCTGGCCGCGGCCCTGCTGTTCCTGGGCGTCTTCCCGGGCAACGTCAAGATGGCGCTGGACGCCCGGACCGCCCCGGCCCCCCGCCGGGCCGTCGCCTGGGCCCGCCTCCCGTTGCAGTGGCCCCTGATCGCCTGGTCCCTCAAGGTCCGCGACAACGCGTAACCCGCGTGATCAGACCCGGATCTCACGTGATTGAAGCCGGAACTCGCGAGTTACGGGCTCAATCACGTGAGTTACGGGTCTGGTCACGTGAGTTACGGGTCTGGTCACGCCTCGGGGATGTCGCGGAGGAGACGGCGGAGGCCTTCCGGGGGCAGGAGGTCCGCCGGGCGGATCGTGCGGTTCGCGCGGACGTAGTGGAACGCCGCGCGGACCTGCTCCACCGGGACGTTCTTCAGCGCCGCCCACGCCATCCGGTACGCCGCGAGCTGGACCGACAGGGCCGGGAGCCGGGACTCCGGCGGGACCGCGCCGGTCTTCCAGTCGACCACCGTCCAGCCGCCGTCGGGGTCGGCGAAGACCGCGTCCATGCGGCCGCGCAGGGTGAGGCCTTCGACGTCGGCCGAGAACGTCACCTCCACCGCCACCGGGACCCGTGACGCCCATTCGCTCTTCTCGAACTCCGTCTGCAGTTCCTCGAAGTCCGCATCGGGGGCCTCGCCGAAGTCCGCGGCGCCGGGGAGGTCGTCGATTTCGATGAGCTGGTCGCCCGCGAACCGGCGTTCCAGCCAGCCGTGGAACTCCGTGCCGCGGCGGGCGAAGCTGTTGGGTTCCACCGGAAGCGGCCGGCGCAGGTCGCGGGCGAGCCGCGCGGCATCGTCGGCGAGGGTGACGAGCTGGCTCACCGAAAGCCGCGACGGCAGCGGGACGCGCTTGACGTGGTCGTCCTTGCGCGCCCACTCCTCCAGCAGGACGTCGGTGTCGGTCAGCCACCCGTCCGGATCGTCCTCTTCTTCGGCGGGCTCCGGAGAAGCCAGCGCCTCGGACACGAGCTCGACGCCGGTCTGCACGCCGGTGCGGCGATCGGCCAGCGGGTCGACCGGCCAGCGCCCCGCACGCGAATCCGACACCAGGGGGTTCACGTCGTCCTCGGCAGGTTCCGGCGCCCAGTCGGCGAGCTGCCCGACGCCGGTCTCGCGCAGGACACCGGCGATCTCGGCGAGGAACTCCGACGGCCCCTTGGCCCGGCTGCTGCTTTCGTTCCACCAGTGCCCGGAGACGATCAGCGCGTGCTCGGACCGCGTCAGCGCGACGTAGCAGAGCCGCCGTTCCTCCGCCTGCTCCCGCTCGACGAACCCGACTTCGTGCAGCTCCAGTCCTTCTTGGACTTCCTTGCGGTCGTAGCCTTCGGCGATCCGCAGCTCCGGCAGGTCCTCGGCGTCCCCGCGCAGCTTCGCCGGCAGCGACGTCGCGGTCCGCAGCCACGACGACGACCGCCGCCGGCCGGGGAACACCTCGTGCACCAGGTGCGGGACGGCGACGACCTCCCATTCGAGACCCTTCGCCGAGTGCACGGTCAGCACCTGCACCCGGTCCGGCACGACCTCGACCTCACCCGGGGTGAGCCCGTCCTCGGCGTGCGCGGCGGTGTTCAGGTAGTCCACAAAGGACAGCAGGGTCGCCGTCGGCGCCGTCTCGGCGTAGTCGGTGACGACTTCGGCGAACGCGTCCAGGTGCGCGCGCCCCGCGGATCCCGGGCGCGCCAAGGATTCGACGTCCAGCAGCATCGTGCGTTCGACGTCGGCGACCAGCTCCGGCAGCGACTGGTCGAGCCGCCGCCGCAACGCGGCCAGCTCCCAGCCGATCCGCCGGATGCGCTTGTAGCCCTCTTCGGAGTACCGCGCCGGGTCACCCGGCTCGTCGATCGCGTCGATCAGCCCGGCCTGCTCGACGCGCTCGACGACCAGCTCCGGGGCGTCCGGCTTCTCCGGGCTGGAGAGCTCGCCGGCCCGTCGCCACAGCGCGGCGACGTCGGCGGCCGCGAGCCGCCACCGGGCCCCGGTCAGCAGCCGGGCCGCGGCGCTCCCGGACAGCGGGTCCGCGAGCACCTTCAGCGTCGAAACGAGGTCCGCGACCTCGGGCTCGTCCAGCAGCCCGCCGAGCCCGACGACCTCGACGGGCAGCCCGCGCGCCCGCAGTTCGGCGGCGATCGAGGCCATGTCGGCGCGGCGCCGCACCAGCACCGCGGCGGTCGGCGGCTTGCCGGTCTGTTCCTGGTGGGCGTACCAGCGCCGGGCGAGGGCGTCGGCGACCCACTCGCGCTCGGCGCGGACGTCCGGCAGGAGCGCGCACGCGATGTCCGCCGGCCCGGCGCCCTCGCGTGCCCGCAGCCGTTCGACGCCGAGGCCGCGGGCCCGCAGGGGTTCGGCGATCGCGTTCGCGAGGTCCAGGATTTCCGGCGGGTTGCGGAAACTGGTCAGCAGCCCGAATTCGTGCGCGGGGACGAGCCGTTCGCCGTCGAAACGCGGGAAGTCCGTGGTGAACCGGGGCAGGTTGGCCGCGCTGGCACCGCGCCAGCCGTAGATCGCCTGCGCGGGGTCGCCGACCGCGGTGACCGGCATCGGCGGGTTTTCGACGCCGCCGAACAGCGCCCGCAGCAGCACGCGCTGGGCGTGTCCGGTGTCCTGGTACTCGTCGAGCAGCACGGCACCGAAGCGCTCCCGTTCGCCGCGCACGACCGACGGGTACCCGCCGGCCAGCTGGGCCGCGAGGGACATCTGGTCGGCGAAGTCCAGGGCGCCTTCGTTGCGCTTGCGCCGGTGGTAGTCGTCGACAAGGGGCAGCAGAGCGAGCCGGAAGTGTTGCGCCGCCATGATTTCGGTGAGCTTCTGCGGCAGCGCGGCCCGCTGCCCCTTGGCGCGCGGCGCGTTTTCGATGACGCGGCACAGCCAGGTCGTGTACTCGGCGAGCTGCTCGGTGGAGACGAGGTGCTCCCCCAGCTCCCCGGCCAGCTGCAGGACGTCCGCGGTCACGGTCGGGGGCACGCGGTCGGTGTCGAGTTCGTTGTCCCAAGTGGACACGACGCGGTGCGCGATCTGCCACGACGACGTTTCGGACAGCAGCCGGACGCCGGGCTGGACCGGCAGCCGCAGGCCGTGTTCGGACAGCAGGCGCCCGGCGTAGGCGTGGTAGGTGAGGACGGTGGGCTCGCCGGCGACCACAGTGGACCGCAGCCCCCCGGTCGGGTCGAGCCGGTCGAGGAGGCCGGACCCGGCGAGCCGCCGCAGCCGCGCGCGGACGCGTTCGCCGAGCTGGCGCGCGGCCTTGCGGGTGAAGGTGAGGCCGAGGACGCGGTCGGGGGTGACGATCCCGTTGGCGACGAGCCAGACGACACGGGCGGCCATGGTTTCGGTCTTCCCGGCCCCGGCCCCGGCGACGACGAGGGAGGGTTCGACGGGCGCGGCGATGACGGTCGCCTGTTCGGGCGTGGGCCGGTGCAGCCCGAGCGCATCGGCGAGTTCGGCGGGCTCGACAGGATTGGCGACAAGAAGCGGGCTCACGCGCGCACCTCCGGCCCGCCACTTTCACGTGAAAGTGCCGGTTTGCGCCACAAAGCGGCGCTTTCACGTGAAAGTGGCGCTTTGGATCGCAAAGCGTAGCTTTCACGTGAAAGTGCCGCAGTGGTCGAGGTGGTCGAGGTGGTCATGGGCCTGGCACCTGACGGCCCTCGGGGCGCAGGGGGCAGCAGCCCCGGGCCGGGCAGCGGTCGCAGTCCGGGTTCTCCTGCGCCTGGTAGTCCGGCCCCGCCGCCGACGCGGCCGCCTTCTGGACCAGCTCCAGCCACTGCTTGCCGCCCACCTCGTCGAGTGGCGGCTGCGACCTCTCCGTCGCCCCGGTCTTGTTGTTGGCCTTCGCGACGTACACCAGCCGCGCGCCGCCGGCCTCGGTGCGGCCCTCGATCGCCCCCAGCAGCACCGCCAGCTGGTACGCCGCCAGCTGCGGGTGCGCCTCGGCCTCCGCGCCGGACACCGGGACCTTGCCCGTCTTGATGTCGACGATCACCGGACGTCCGTCGGCATCCAGCTCGACCCGATCGACGCGCCCGCGCAGCAGCACCCGGACGTCGTCCGAACCGGCCGACGGCAGCTCGACCTCGATGTCCTGCTCGACCCCGGCTTCCTTGAGCTCCTTCCGGCTCTGCTCCAGCCACGTCGTGAAGTTGCGCAGCATCTGCTCGACGCGACGCCGTTCGCGCCGGGAGAACCACGGCGCCCCCGCGTCGACCCGCACCCAGGCCTCGTCCAGCGCGGCCTGCAGCTCGGCGTCGGTGCTGCCGGACGCCACGGCCTGGGCGAGCCCGTGCACCAGCGTGCCGGTCACCGCCGCCAGCTGCGCCGGGTCGCTGCCGCCGTGGCGCTCGATCATCCAGCGCAGCGGGCACTTCGTCAGGATTTCCACAGTGGACGGTGAGATCCGGATGAGGTCGCCCGGCGGGTGCACCGGCTCGTCGCTGGACGCCGGGAGCAGGCCGTACCACGTCGACGGGTGCGCACCCGGGACCTTCGCGTCGGCCAGCCGGGCCAGCTGCTTCGCCGCCCGGCGGCGGCGGGCGGGGTCGGCCTTGTCGTCGCAGACGACCTCGCGCAGCTCCCCCACCAGCTCGGCGAGCACCAGCGACCGGCCGGGGGGCTTCATCCGCGAGTCGAGGCCGCCGTCGTCGGCGCCGTTCTCCTCCAGGTCGTCGAGGAACCGGGACGGCTGCTCGTCCTCCCCCGACACCGCCGTGACCAGGAGTGTCTGCTTCGCCCGGCTCATCGCCAGGTAGAACAGGCGCCGCTCCTCGGCGAGGATCGGCGCGGTCTGGGAGACGGCGTCGTCGTCCACTCCGGCCATCAGGTCCTTGAGCCGTTCCACGCCCAGCACGGAACCCCGGAGCCGCAGGTCCGGCCACGCGCCCTCCTGCACACCGGCGACGGCGACGACCGTCCACTCGCGACCGGCGGCGGCGTGCGCGGTGAGCAGCGAGACGCCGTCGGACGGCACGGCCGCCGGCGCCAGGGTGTCGCCCGCGATCCGTTGCGCGCCGAGGTAATCGGCGAAGGAGGCGACGCTCGCGCGGGGCAGCCGGTCGACGTACCGGCCCGCGGCGTCGAACAGCGCGACGACGGCGTCGAGATCACGATCGGCCTGCGCGCCCAGTGATCCGCCGCGGTCGACCTGCCGCAGCAGCTTGTCCTGGAGCCCGCTTTCCCGCCACAGCTGCCACAGCACCTGCTCGACGCCTTCGCCGCGCGCCACGGCCTGGTGGGTCAGGCGCAGCAGGCCGCCGACCCGCCGCACCGGCTCGGCCTCGGCGTCGGCCAGGCCGGCGAGGATGTCGCCGCCGCGCAACGCTTCGACGAGCAGTTCGTCGCTCGAACGCTGCCCGCCACCGGCCAGTTCGAGCCGCCGCAGGCCGCGCCGCAACCGCCGCAGCGCCAAGGGGTCCGCGCCGCCGAGGGCCGACGACAGCAGCATTTCCGCGAGGTCGACGTCGAGGAGTTCGGGTGCGGGCGCGAGCTTCAGCACGGCCAGCAGCGGCCGCACCGCGGACTGCTTGGCCAGCGGCAGTTCCTCGGTCGCCGAGCCGATCGGGACGCCCGCCGCGCGCAACGCGCGTTGCAGCACCAGGAAGGTCCGCGCCGGCGACCGGACGAGCACGGCGATCTCCGACCACGGCACGCCGTCGACGAGGTGCGCGCGGCGGAGCTGGTCGGCGATCCAGCTCGCCTCGGCGGCCGGCGTCGGCATCACGCGGACGCGGACGTTCCCGCCGGTCGCTTCCGGCGGCGAAACGATCTTGCGGTGCGCCGACGCGCCCGGGAGTGTTGCACCGATCTTCCGCACGGCCAGGCGGATGGCCGGGGCCTGCCGGTGCGCCGTGGTGAGCGTGACGGTCCGGCTGCCGTCCGGGTCGGCGTCGGCGAACAGGCTCGCGTCGGCGCCGCGGAAGGAGAACACGTTCTGGTCGGGATCGCCCGCCACGACGAACTCGGCCGCGGTGTGCCCGATCATCCGGACCAGGCCGGTCTGCAGCGGGTCGAGGTGGTGGGCGTCGTCGACGAACAGGTGCCGCACGCGGGTGCGCTCCCGCTCGCGCAGCTCGTCGTCGTCCTCCAGGGCGAGCAGCGCGGAGGTGACCAGCTCGGCAGCGTCCAGCGCGGGCGCGCTGGCGACGCCGAGGGCGTTGCCGCCCGCGCCCTGCAGCTGCGTGACCTCTTCGTACTGCGCCCAGAACTGCCCGGCGGCGATCCACTCCTCACGGCCCCGGCGGCGGCCCAGCTCGGCGAGGTCCTCCGGGCCGAGCCCGCGCTCGGCCGCGCGCATCAGCAGGTCACGCAGCTCTTCGGCGAACCCGGGGACCATCAGGGCGGGTCGCAGCTGCTCGGGCCAGTACTCCGCTCCTTCGTCGAGGTCACCGGCCAGGAGTTCGCGGACGACGACGTCCTGCTCGGCGCCGGCGAGCAGGCGCGGCGGCGGGAGCTCTTCGGCCATCGCCTCCAGCCGCAGCAGCGAGTAGGCGTAGGAGTGCACGGTGCGAACGAGTGGTTCGCGGACGGTCCGGGGCAGCGGCCGCCCCTGGTCGGGATCGGCGGTGAGCCGGCGCGTGATGTCGGCGCGCAGCGTGTCGGCGGACCTGCGGGACGTGGTGAGCACGAGCACGCTCTCCGGATCGGCGCCCTCGGCGATGCGGCGGGTGGCGGCCGAGGCCAGCAGCGCCGTCTTGCCGGTGCCGGGGCCGCCGAGCACGCGGAGGAACCCACCGGGTGCGGATCGCACGCGCCGGGCGCCTGCGTCCCAGGTGAACGCGGGTGTGGCGGTGACCGGCGTGCGCACCAGCCGTGCGTTCGCCTGCTCCGTTCGCCTGCCGTTCACCCAGCGATGGAACCACGCCCGGTCCCCCGGGTGGTGCACCGGCACGGCTTAGCGGGGGTGCGTTCGGTGAAGGCGCCCGGCGGTGCGGCGGACGGCTGCGGAAAGTGTCGTACCCGTGCGGCAGAGTGTTCGGTATGGACGACGTTCTGCACGAGCGCGTGCGGGAAATCATCGAGTCCGTGCCGCCCGGCACGGTGGCGACGTACGGCGACATCGCGGCCCTCGCGGGCGCGCCGTCGCCGCGGATGATCGGCGCGATCCTGGCCGAGGACGGGCACGACCTGCCGTGGCACCGGATCCTGCGCGCGAACGGCACCCCGGCCCCGCACCTGGTCCACGACCAGCTGGAACGGCTGCGCGGGGAGGGCGTACTGGCCGACGGCCAGCGCGTCGACCTGCGGAAGTACCGGTGGAAACCGGACGGGGAGGAGGAACCTGAAGGTCTGTTCTAGGACTCCGCTGTTTAAGACTCCGCCTTGCCGAGCTTCGTGACGAGCAGCTTCACCAGCGCGCCCAGGCGCTGGCGGTCCGGCTGCAGCGTCTCGACGCCCACCGCCTCCAGCGGGGCCGCCGTCACCGGGCCGACGCACGCCACCACCAGCGGCCCGCGCAAGGCGGCGAGCAGCTCCTGGTCGCGCCCGGACGTCCGGGCCAGTGCCAGGAAGTTCGCCGCCGCCGGGGCGCTCGTGAACGCCAGTGCGTCCAGCTCGCCCGCCACGACCGCGTCGATCAGGCGGTGCACCGGGGTGACGTCCGGCGGCGAATGCCAGCGGTAGGGCTGCAGCTCGACCAGGGAGGCGCCGGCCCGCACCAGGGGGTCCGTGAGCTCCGGCAGCGGCGTCCCGTGCAGCTGGACGGCCACCCGCTCGCCACCGACCCCGGCGGCCGCCAACGCTCCGAACAGTTCCGCGTTGCTCTCCGACGCGGCCGAAAAGGACTCGCGCAGGCCCACGCCGCGGACCGCGCCGACGGCCTTCGGGCCGCGGGCGTAGATCCGGGACTCCCCCAGTGCCGCGACGAGCCGGTCGCGCAGGCCCCAGCCCTCGGCCGCGGCCAGCCAGCCGCGGAAGCCCGCGCCCGTCGTGACCACCGTGAACCCGACCGGGGCCGCCAGCACGGCTTCGGTACCGGCCCGCAGCTCGGGGTCGGCGTCGAGCGGCACGATGGTGATCGTCGGGGCGTGCCGGATCTCGGCGCCGTAGCGTTCGAGAGCCGCGATGAATTCGCCGGCTCGCCGTTCGGCCGTGACCCCGATCGCGGTCCCGCTCAGCTCACCCATAGAACGCGCCCATCTCCTCGATCGCTTCCGTCAGCTCCGCCCGCAGGTCCGCCGGTGCCAGGACCTCCAGGTGCGGCCCGAAGCGCAGCAGCTCGCCGATGGCCGGTTCGCCCGGCTCCACCGGCAGCTCCACGGTGAGCCAGCCGTCCGCGTCGGGCTCGTTCCGGCAGTCGCGCAACGCGCGGGCGCCGACCGAGCCTGCGTAGAACGGTACGAGAGCCTGCGCCCGCGGCGAAAGCCGCACCACCGCCACGCGTGGGAACATCCGGCGTTCGAACTGCTCGGACCACTCCTGCCAGTACCGCGCGAGGTCGAACCCGGCGGGCCGCTCGAACACCTCGCCGAGGTCGGTGAGCTCCAGCACCCGCGAGATCCGGTAGGTCCGGTCGGTGCCGTCGCAGCGGCCCGCGAGGTACCAGTTGCCCGCTTTGAGGATCAGCCCCAGCGGCTCCAGGTCCCGCTCGACGACGCGCTGGCCCCACCGTTCGTAGCGGATGCGGATCCGGTGCGACGACCACACCGCGTCGGCGATGGCGGACAGCACCGGCAGGCTTTCGACGCCCCGGTGCCAGCCGGGAACGTCCAGGTAGAACCGCTCGGCGACACGCCCGGCGCGGTCGCGCAACTCGGCGGGCAACGCGGCGTAGAGCTTGAGCTGCGCTGCCGCCAGGACCGTGCCGAGGCCCAGCTCGGCCGCCGCCACGGGCAGCCCGGCCAGCGACAGCGACTGGGCCTCTTCCTCGGTCATCCCGGTGAGCCGGGTGCGGTAGCCGTCGACCAGCCGGTAGCCGCCGGTCCGGCCGCGGTCGGCGTACACCGGGACGCCGGCCGCCGAGAGCGCGTCGATGTCCCGGTAGACCGTCCGCACCGAGACCTCGAGCTCTTCGGCCAGCTCCTCGGCCGTCATCCGGCCGCGGTTCTGCAGCAGCAGGAGGACGGACAGGAGACGGCTCGCGCGCATGCTCGGGATTCTGGCAGAAATACCTGACACGAGCTGACAGGTATGCCCGGCAGGGTGGTTCTCATGAACGCATTCACCATGAAGAACTGGGACGAGAAGATCGTCAGCGGCACCGAGAACACCGGCCCCCGGGTGGCGTACGCGCACGCCGCGATGGCGTACGAAGGGGTCATCGAGGGTGAGTCGATCTGCGACCTTCTGCTGTACTACGCGGGCGAAGGCTACGAAAGCGGCCAGACGACGTCACCGTGCTTCGAGCGCTTCGAGGGCAAAGTCGACGGTCGCGAAGGGACGTTCATCGTGCGCCACGAGTTCACCTTCGACGCGAAGGGCATCGCCTCGACGTTCACCGTCGTCCCCGGCTCGGGCACCGGCGCGCTGACCGGGCTCACCGGCAGCGGCACCGTCGGCGGCGCGATGGGCGAAGAGAAAATGGGCTACACCTTCGAGTACACGTTCTAGGAGCCGCACGTGGACCGCCGTCAGGTACTCGCCTACCGCATCGCCGAGCACGGCCTGCACCGCTCGGCGCGGGACGTGGCCGACCTCGCCGTCGTCCGGGCCGGGTTGCAGGACAGCATGCGCGACACCGCGCTGCTCGCCCTCGTCGCCCGGCTCGACGGCTCGCCGTCGCTCGAAGACGACGAACGGCTCGTCCTGGCCTGGACGTTGCGCGGCGCGCCCCACTACCACCTGCGATCGGACCTGACCGAAGCGATCCGCGCGCTGGTTCCGCTGGACGACGCGGACGCGCTGGCGCGGATGCTGTGGCAGCGCAAGGAAATGGCGGCGACCGGGCTGGCCGCGCGCGAAGTGGTGTTCACGGCGGCGGCCGCCATCCGGAAGGTCGTCACGGAACCGATGACGAAGGGCGCGGTGAGCGCGGCGGTGACGAAGGTGCTGCCGCCGTCGTTCTCCCGGTGGTGCCGGGGCTGCAACGCGACGCACATCCAGGAACAGCTGATGCGGGTCGCCACCCCGCACGGCGGCGTCCGGCTGGTGGCGGGGGCGTCCCCGGCGACGCTGGCCCCGCTGGAGGGCCGCGGCCGGCTCCGGAAGACGCCGGACCCGGCCGCGGCGACGGCGGTGATCGAGCGGTACCTGCGGCTCAACGGCCCGGCGTCCCCGGGCGAAGCGGCGGAGTTCGCGGGCACGGCCCGCGCGGTCGTGGACCGGACGTGGCCGGCGGACCTGGCCGAGGTCGAGGTCGACGGCAAGACCCGCTACCTGCCCGCGGACCGGCTCCAGGCGCTGGAGAACCCGCCGGAGCCGGCCGTGGTGCGGCTGCTGCCGCCGCTGGACCCGTTCATCCAGGCGCGCGACAAGGCGGTACTGGTCCCGGATCCGGCGCGGCGCAAGGAAGTCTGGAAGATGCTCGGCAACCCGGGGGTGCTGCTCGCGGACGGCGAGATCGCGGGAACGTGGCGCACGAAGGGCAGCGGGGCGAAGCTGGCGTTCACGCTGACGGCGTTCGACCCGCTGCGCCCGGGCATCCGCGAGGAAGCGGAAGCCGAGGCGGCCCGGGTGGCGACCGCGCGCGGGTTCGAGAAGCACGCGGTCACCTGGGTGGGCTGAAGCGACTCGATGTGGCGGGGGCGGGGTCACCGGCTGTGGGCGTCGATGTCGCCGTAGGACGTGGTCGCCTGGATGGTCAGGCCCGCCGTGCCCTCGCTGTTCCGGAGGGCGTTGCGGATCCGGCCGTAGGTGGTCCCGGCGTCGAGGGACGCGGAGACGCCGGGGGCCGCGCCGACCGTGATGTCCCCCGCCTGGGTGCTCAGGACCAGGTTCCCGCTCACCGCCTCGGCGATCCGGATGTCGCCCTTGCCGGTGGTGATCTCCGCGGGACCGGTCAGGCGGCCGACCGAGACGTCACCCGCGTGGGCCTTCAGGCGGAGGGCGGCGACCTCGTCGAAGACCACCTCGCCGTGCGCTCCCTCGACGGTGACGTCGCCGAGCCTGCCGACGCCCCGCAGTTCGACGCTGGCGGCCTTGGCGTCGACGCGGGAACCGGCGGGCAGCTCGACGACGACCTCGAGCGCACCGGACGAGCCGAAGTACTGGTTCTTCGCCGCGACCTCGACCCGCAGGACGCCGTCGTCGAAGGACACTGTCGCCTGCGAGGCCGCCTTCACGTCGCGGCTCTTCGCCGGGTCGGCGGGCAGGACCTGGACCGTGGTGTCCTCGCGGAGAGCCGCGACGAACCGGACGCGGCCGGCGGGGATGGCGAGGACGGTGGCGATCGGGGCGGGGGTGGCGAACTTCTGCATCGGATGCTCCTTGGTGGCTCGGGGGTGTGAACCCACCATCGCCGGGCGCACTGACACCGCCGGGCCACCGCACTGACACGGCCGCTGACACGGCGGTCAGGCGTCGACGGCCAGCCGGTACCCGCGCTTCACCACCGTCTGGACGACCTTCCCGCCCCCCAGTGACGTCCGCAGCCGCCCGATCGCCGTCTCCACGGCGTGCTCCTCGCCGCCCCCCGGCAACGCCGCGATCAGCTCGCGGCGGGAAACCACCCGGCCCGGCGACGCCGCCAGCGCTCGCAACAGCGCCATCGGGGCCGGCGCCACCTCGCACCACTCGCCGTCCACGATGGCCGCCTGGCCGCGCAGCTCGATCGCGTGGCCGCCCGCCCGCAACCGCGGGGAGCGCGCCACCAGTGTCTCCGCCACCGTCCGGGCCAGCGCCCCGATCCGCGCCCGGTGCGGCTGGACCGTCGGCACCCCCAAAGCCGCCAGCGGGCCGGCCGTGATCGGGCCGACGCACGCCGCCACCACCGGGCCCGACAGCGCCGAAACGAGCCCCGGCAACCGGCCGGTCCGCCGGGCCAGCGCGATGAGCGACGCCGCCGCCGGGGCGCTCGTGAACGGCAGCGCGTGGATCGAGCCGTCGAGGACGCCGTCGAGCAGGCGGTCCACCGGGCCCGGGTCGACCGGGCCGACCCAGCGGTACACCGGGATCTCGATGACCTCCGCCCCGGCCGCCCGCAGCGTGTCGACGAAGTACGGCAACGGCTCCCCGTGCAGCTGGACCGCGATCCGCTGCCCGTCGACCCCCGACGACAGCAGGTGCTGCAGCAGCTCCGCGTTGCTCTCCGACGCGGGCGAGTACGACTCCGAGAGCCCGGCCGCCCGGAGCGCGCCGGTCACCTTCGGCCCCCGTGCCAGCAGCGAAGCCGCGGAAAGCCGCGCGAGCAGGCTGTCCCCCAGCCCCCAGCCCTCGGCGGCTTCGAGCCAGCCGCGGAAGCCGATGCCCGTCGTCGCCACCACCGCGTCCACCGGCGCCTCGAGCAGCCTCGACGTCGCCTCGTGCAGCTCGGTGTCGTCCGTCAGCGGCACGATCCGGATCGCCGGGCCGTAGCGGACGCTCGCCCCCTTGCGCACCAGCAGCGCGCCGAGCTCGTCAGCCCGGCGCGCCGCGGTGATGCCGATGACGAAACCGGCCAACGGGAGGACATCGGTCACGGACTCTCCACTTCGACCACGCCCTCTCGCACCCTCACTTCATACACCGGGACCGAGACGTCCTCGGCGTCCAGGCACCGGCCGCTGTCGAGCGCGAACCGGTCCTTGTAGACCGGCGACGCCACCACCGGCACGCCGTCCGCGTCGCCGACGATGCCGCGCGAGAGCACCGCGGCTCCGCTGCACGGGTCCCAGTTGGACAGGGCGTACCAGCGCTCGCCCGGCAGCCGGAAGATCGCCACCTGCACGCCGTCCAGCAGCGCGGCGACCCCCGAGTACTCCGGCACGACGTCCGCCGCGCACACCGCCGTCCAGGTTCGTTCGATCGACGTCGTCATCGCCGCACCTCGCTGTTCGAAAAGCCCGGGACGCCCAGCATCACGGGCACTTTCTGCTGCCGCTCTTCGCGGAAGGAGATCGCCGGGTCCGGGGCGCCCGGCGCGTTGACGAAGGAGGTGAACCGGGCCAGCTTCTCCGGGTCCTCCAGGACGCCCTTCCACTCGTCGGCGTAGTTGTCGACGTGCTTGGCCATCGCCGCGTCGAGGTCCTCGCAGATGCCGAGCGAGTCGTCGACGATCACCGCGCGCAGGTGGTCGAGACCGCCCTCCAGCTCCTCGATCCACGGCGCGGTGCGCTGCAGCCGGTCGGCGGTCCGCACGTAGAACATGAGGAACCGGTCGATGGTCCGGATCAGCGTCTCACTGTCCACATCGGACACCAGCAGCTCGGCGTGCCGCGGGGTCGTGCCGCCGTTGCCGCCGACGTAGAGGTTCCAGCCGTTCTCGGTGGCGATGATGCCGAAGTCCTTGCTCCGCGCCTCGGCGCACTCGCGGGCACAGCCCGAGACCGCGGACTTGAGCTTGTGCGGCGAACGCAGGCCGCGGTAACGCAGCTCCAGCTCGATCGCCAGCCCGACGCTGTCCTGGACGCCGTAGCGGCACCACGTCGACCCGACGCACGACTTCACCGTGCGCAGCGCCTTGCCGTAGGCGTGCCCGGACTCGAACCCGGCGTCGACGAGCCGCCGCCAGATGAGCGGCAGCTGGTCCACGGTCGCCCCGAACAGGTCGATCCGCTGGCCGCCGGTGATCTTGGTGTACAGCCCGAAGTCGCGGGCCACCTCGCCGATCACGATCAGCTTGTCCGGCGTGATCTCGCCGCCGGGGATCCGCGGCACCACCGAATACGTGCCGTTGCGCTGCAGGTTCGCCAGGTACCGGTCGTTGGTGTCCTGCAGGGTCATCTGCTCGCCGCCGAGCACGTGCCCGTTGCCGAGGGTGGCCAGGATGGACGCCACCGCCGGCTTGCAGATCGCGCAGCCGCTGCCCGAGCCGTAGCGGCCGATCAGTTCGCTGAACGTCGCGATCCGCGTGGCCTGGACGATCTCGAACAGCTCCGCGCGCGACTGCGGGAAGTGCTCACAGAGCGCCTTCGACTGCTCGACGCCGGCGGCGTTCAGCAGCCTGCCCAGCAGCGGGACGCACGACCCGCAGGCGGTCCCCGCCCGGGTGCACGCCTTCAGCTTCGGGACGGTGTCGCAGCCGTCTTCGTGGATGGCCTGGGTGATCGTGCCCTTCGACACCGCGTTGCACGAGCAGATCTGCGCCGCGTCGGGCAGCGCGTCGACGCCGACCGCGGCGCCGCCGCCCGCCGGGGCGAGGATCGCGCCCGGCTCGGCCGGCAGCGGACGGCCGACCAGCGCCCGCAGCGTGTTGTACTCGGTGGCGTCGCCGACGAGCACACCACCCAGGAGGGTCTTGCCGTCGTCGGTGACCACGAGCTTCTTGTACGTCCCGGCGACTGCGTCGTTGACGGCGACCTCGAGAGCGCCTTCGGTCTGAGCGTGCGCGTCGCCGAAGGAGGCGACGTCGACGCCCATCAGCTTGAGCTTCGTGGAGGTGTCCGGTTCCGGGAACGTCCCGGCACCCCCGGTGAGCTGTGCGGCGACGATCTCCGCCATCGCGTACCCGGGCGCCACGATGCCGTACACCTTGCCCTCGACCGCGGCGCACTCGCCGATCGCGTAGATCGCCGGGTCGCCGGTCCGGCAGGACGCATCCGTGAGGACACCGCCGCGCGGGCCCAGCTCGAGGCCGGACTGCCGGGCGAGGTCGTCCCGCGGCCGGATGCCGGCGGAGAACACGACGAGGTCGACGTCGAGTTCGGTGCCGTTGCCCAGCTTCGCCAGCAGCCGCGAGCCGTCGGCCTCGATGGCGTTGGTGGACGTTCCCGTGTGGACGGTGACGTCCAGCGCCGTGATCATCCGGCGGAGCATCGACCCGCCGCCCTCGTCGACCTGCAGCGGCATCAGCCGCGGCGCCATCTCGACGACGTGCGGGGACAGGCCCATGTCCCGCAGCGCCTTCGCCGCTTCCAGGCCGAGCAGGCCACCGCCGATGACGACGGCCGAGCGGCGGCCGCGGCCGGGCTTGTCGACGGCGGCGGCGCGGATCGCGTCGAGGTCCTCGATGGTCCGGTAGACGAAGCAGCCGTCCAGGTCGTGCCCGGGGACCGGCGGCACGAACGGCCGCGAGCCGGTGGCCAGCACCAGCGCGTCGTAGGGAACGACCGCGCCGGACGCCGTGGTGACCGTGCGAGCGTCCCGGTCGACCGAGACGGCCAGCTCGCCGAGCCTCAGGTCGACGTGCTCGTCGCCCGCGTAGTCCGAGCCGGGGAGGGCCAGCGTGGCCGGGTCCCAGGTGTCCACGTAGGACGTGAGCGCCACCCGGTCGTACGCCGGGCGCGGCTCCTCGGACAGGACGACGATGTGCCAGTTACCGGAGGGGTCTTCCGCGCGCACCGCCTCCACGAGCCGGTGGGCGACCATGCCGTGTCCGGCGACGACCAAGGTGGGCATCTCAGACCTCCGCTCCCGCGAGCGCCAGACCGCGCTCACTCGTGGGCTGTTCGGCGGGCTTCCGCAGGTAAACCGCCCAGGTGACGGCGAAGCAGAGCCCGTAGAAGATCAGGAATCCGATGAAGGCGGGCACCCCGCTCTTGGTGTCGGCGAACGACTGCCGGAACGCGAGGTTGATGAACAGGCCGCCCTCGGCGCCGATCGCGCCGGCCAGGCCGATCAGCGCGCCGGACAGCCGCCGCGCCTTGAGCAGTTCGGCCGCCTCCCCGGCGCCGTTCGCGATGGCGATCTTCGCCTTGGCGCGGAAGATCGCCGGGATCATCTTGTACGTCGAGCCGTTGCCGACGCCGGCGAGCACGAACAGCACGATGAACGAGATCGTGAACAGCGTCAGGGACTTCGACGTCGAGGCGAGGATCAGCACGACCGTGGCCAGCGCCATCCCGATGAACGTGGTGAAGGTGATCTTGCCGCCGCCGATCCGGTCGGACAGCCAGCCGCCCGCCGGCCGCGAGATCGAGCCGAGCAGCGGGCCGAGGAACGTCACCGCGGCCGCCTGCAGCGGCGTCCGGCCGAACTGGTTCTGCAGCACCAGGCCGAAGGCGAAGCTGTAGCCGATGAACGAGCCGAACGTGCCGACGTAGAGGAACGACATCACCCAGGTGTGCGGCTCCTTGACGATCTCGCGCATCGCCTTGGTGTCGCCCTTCACGCTGGCGAGGTTGTCCATGTAGAAGTACGCGCACGCCGCGGCGACCACGATCAGCGGGATGTAGACGTAGAGCACGATCCGCGGGGCGGTCGCGCCCGCCGTGCCGATCACCAGCAGCCCGATCAGCTGGATCGCCGCGACGCCGAGGTTGCCGCCACCGGCGTTGAGGCCCAGCGCCCAGCCCTTGTGCTTCTCGGGGTAGAAGGTGTTGATGTTCGTCATCGACGACGCGAAGTTGCCGCCGCCGACACCGCCGAGGGCCGCGACCAGCAGGAACGTGCCGAGTGACGTGCCGGGGTGCAGCACCACCGCGGCCAGGATCGTCGGGATCAGCAGCAGCAGCGCGCTGACGACCGTCCAGTTGCGGCCACCGAACTTCGCCACGGCGAAGGTGTAGGGCAGCCGCATCAGGCCACCGATCAGCGTCGGCGTCGAGACGAGGAGGAACTTGTCCGCGGCGGAGAAGCCGTAGTCCTTGCCCATGAACAGGACGATGACCGACCACAGGGTCCAGACGGAGAAGCCGATGTGCTCGGCGAAGACCGAGAACCAGAGGTTGCGGCGGGCGATCTTCTTGCCCGTGGACTCCCAGAACTCCTCGTTCTCCGGTTCCCAGTGTTCGATCCAGTGCTTGCCTTGGTGGGCCACGGTGTTCTCCTTCGTGCGGCGGTTCGGGGTGGTCAGTGGGGATCGGTCACTGCGCGGCGAGCCAGTTGGCGATGCCGCCGACGGTGTCGGAGCACCCGCCGCAGCCCGTCGTGGCTCGCGTGGCCCGCGCCAGTGCGGGAGTGTCGGTGGCCCCGGCCTTCCAGGCTTCGATCAGCCGGCCCTTGGTGACGTTGTTGCAGCGGCAGATCACCGCGGCCGCGGGCAGGTCGGCCGGGCTGGCGGCCGGGGTGCTGCCGGTGGGCAGCGCGCGGCCCAGCAGGACGGCGAGGCGGTCGTCGGGCAGCAGCGTGCCGCGGTCGTGGAACTGGGTGATCGTCGCGGCGGCGTCGGGCAGGCCGAGCAGGATCGCCCCGGCGACGCGGTTTTCGCGGACGACGAGCTTGCCGTACCGGCCGCCGGTGGGGTCGTTGAACGTCAGCACCTCGGCGCCGCCGTCGGACGCTTCGAGCTGGGTCTCGCCCAGCGCGGCGAGGTCGATGCCGCGGGCCTTGAGCCGGGTGACGGCCGTCGTGCCGCGGTAGCGGGCGGCCGCGTTGGTGCCGGTCAGGACGTCGGCCAGCACCGACGCCTGCTCCCACGCGGGCTGGATCAGCCCGGCCGGGGCGCCGGGGTGGCGGGCGCAGTCGCCGAGGGCGTGGATGCGGCCGTCGCTGGTGCGCAGCGTGTCGTCCACGACGATCGCGCCGTCGATGGCGAGCCCGGCTTCGGCGGCCAGGCGCGTCTCGGGGCGGACACCGGCGGCGACGACGACCAGGTCGGCCGGGACGAGCGTGCCGTCGTCGAGCTTGAGCCCGTCACCGGGGAGGTAGCGGGCGGCGGTGGCGCCGAACTTGAAGGTGACGCCCATTTCGGTGAGCTGCCGGGCCAGTACGTGCCCGGCGGCGGCGTCGAGCTGACGCTCCATGACGTGCCCCAGCGGGTGCACGACGGTCACCTGGTTGCCGCGCCCGGCCAGGCCGCGGGCGGCTTCGAGGCCGAGCAGGCCGCCGCCGAGCACGGCGACCGGCGCGCCGAAGCGGGCGGCGTCGAGGATCTTGGCGCAGTCGTCGAGGCTGCGGAAGGCGACCACGCCCGGTCCGGCTTCGAGGCCTTCGACCGGCGGGATCCACGGGTTGGCGCCGGTGGCGAGCACCAGGGCGTCGTAGTCCACGGCGGAGCCGTCGCCCAGCTCGACGCAGCGCTTCTCGCGGTCGATGCGGGCGACGTCGACACCGAGCCGGAGGTCGATGTTGTGGCGCGTGGCCCACTCGTCGTCGTGCAGGCGGACGCTTTCGGCGCTCATCCCGCCGGCGACGACGGCGGACAGCAGCACCCGGTTGTAGGCGGCGTGCTTCTCGGCGCCGAGCACGGTCAGCCGGACCCGCTCGGCGATCGGGTCGCGGCGGCGGATCTCGTCGGCCAGGCGGGCACCGGCCATCCCATAGCCGACGATGACGACTTCACGGGGGCTCATGCGACACCATCCACAGTAGACAGAGACACGGCACACACCTTGAACTCCGGCATCCGGGAGACCGGGTCGAGCGCCGGGTTGGTGAACAGGTTGGCGCGCTGCTCACCGGGGAAGTGGAACGGAAGGAAGACGAGGTCGGGCTTGAGGCTCTGCGTGAACCGGACCCGCGCGACCGTCTCGCCGCGCCGGGACCGGACCACGGCGCGGTCGCCTTCCTCCAGCCCGGCTCGCTTGGCGGTGTCCGGGTGGACCTCGACGAACGCCTCGGGGACGACCTCGTTGAGCTCCTCGACCAGCCGGGTCTGCGCGCCCGACTGGTAGTGCTGCAGCACGCGGCCGGTGGTGGCCTGCAGGGGAAACTCGTCGTCCGGCAGCTCGGCCGGGCCGGTGTGCTCGACCGGCACGAACCGCGCGCGGCCGTCGGGGTGGGCGAAGGTGCCGAGGAACATCCGCGGGGTACCGGGGTGGTCGTTCGCCGGGACCGGCCAGTGCAGGGCTTCGCCCGCGCGCAGCCGGTCGTAGCTGACGCCGGAGTAGTCGGCGATGCCGCCCTTCGACGCGATCCGCAGCTCCTCGAACACCGTCTCGGCGTCGGTGGGGAAGCGTCCCGCCGGCTGGCCCAGCCGCTCGGCGAGCCCGTGGAGGACGTCCAGGTCGGACCGGACGCCGGCCGGCGGGTCCAAGGCCTTGCGCCGCAACAGGACGCGGCCTTCGAGATTGGTGAGCGTCCCGTCCTCTTCGGCCCACTGGGTGACGGGCAGGACGACGTCGGCCATCGCCGCGGTCTCCGACAGCACGAAGTCGGCGACGACCAGGAGGTCCAGCGAAGCCAGCCGGTCCTGGACGCGCTGCGAGCGCGGCGCCGAGACGACCACGTTGCTGCCGAACACCATCAGCGCCTTCGGGCCGTTCTCCTGGCCGAGCGCTTCGAGCAGCTCGGTCGCCGAGCGGCCGGGGCCGGGCAGGCTGTCCGCGTCGACGCCCCACACGCCCGCGACGTACTCACGGGCGGCCGGGTCGTCGAGTTTGCGGTAGCCGGGCAGCTGGTCGGCCTTCTGGCCGTGCTCGCGGCCGCCCTGGCCGTTGCCCTGGCCGGTGAGGCAGCCGTAGCCGGAACCGTTGCGGCCGGGCAGGCCGAGGCTCAGCGCGAGGTTGATCCAGGCGCCGACGGTCGCGGTGCCGGTGGCGTGCTGCTCGGTGCCGCGAGCGGTGAGGATGTAGGCGTTGCGGGCGGCGGCGAGCTTCTCCGCCGCCAGGCGCATGTCGGCGGCCGAGACACCGGTGACGCGCTCGGCGCGTTCGGGCCACCAGCTCGCGGCGATCCGCCACATCTCCGCGAACCCGCTCGTCCGGTCGTCCACATAGGACTGGTCGAGGTGGCCGCCTTCGACGACGGCGTGCAGGGTCCCGAGCGCCAGCGCAAGATCCGTGCCCGGCGCGGGCGCCAGGTGCAGGCTCGCCAGCTCGGCGGTCGGGGTGCGCCGCGGGTCGACGACGATCAGGTCGGTGCCGCGCAGGTGCTGGGTGAACGGCGGCATCGTCTCGGCCGGGTTCGCCCCCGCGAGCAGCACGACGTCGGCGTTCTTGAGATCCGTGACGGGGAACGGCATCCCGCGGTCGGCCCCGAAGGCCTTGATCCCCGCGGCGGCGGCCGAAGACATGCAGAACCGGCCGTTGTAGTCGATCTGCGAGGTGCCGAGCGCGACGCGGGCGAACTTGCCGAGCAGGTAGGCCTTTTCGTTGGTCAGCCCGCCGCCGCCGAAGATCGCGACCCCGTCCGGCCCGTGTTCGGCCTGGATCGCTTCGAGCTTCCGGGCGACGTGGTCGAGGGCGAAGTCCCAGCCGACCGGCTCGAGCACCCCGTTCACGCGCAGCAGCGGGCTGGTCAGCCGCTTCGGCGACGTGAGCAGAGCACCCGAGGTCCAGCCCTTCTGGCACAGGCCGCCGGCGTTCACCGGGAAGTCCCGCGGCGTCACACGGGTGGCGTCGAGGCTCATCCCGCACTGCAGGGCGCAGTACGGACAGTGGGTTTCGACCTGCGGCACGGGCACCTCCTCGGCGTTTCGGGATTGCCCTGACGCTAAGGAGGCCTTGTTAACCGGATTCGACCGAATGTTTCAGGCAGTTGACATTGCGGCGATATGTCCGGCGCCCGGCCGGTGAGATCCGCGTCCACCTGCCGGGAGTCCGGAGGTCAACGGCGCTTGTCCGCGATGACCGGCGGTCGTGGGACGTCGGTCACAAGCGACCCTCCGCAGTCCTGTCGGTCGGTGATCACCCGATCACCGCCCCCGCCAGGTCGGCGCTCAAAGGACGCCGGACACCTCGCGGGCCGCGGCGCGCAGGCCGTCCAGCGACGCCTGCGTCGAGCGGGGGTTCAGGGCGTTGGACGCCAGCCGGAACAGCACCGCGCGCAGCAGCAGCTGCGGCCACTCCGGCAGGTGCGCCCAGCGCTCCAGCAGGTCCCGGCCCGCGCCGCCCCAGGCGAGCGCGTCGACCGCGACGATCGCCGCGCCGTACTCCCCCGGCCGGTAGTACGGCACGAAGTCGACCACGCCGGGGACGTCGTGGCCGTCGAACAGCAGCCCGGCCAGCAACTCGCCGTGGGCCACCTGCGAAGGCAGCCGGACCGGGCGGCGGGCGCCGGCGAGGACCTCGAACCAGCGGCCGCCCTTCGTCTCGTCCAGGGGAAGGTCGAGCTCTTCCCAGGCGACGCGGTCGGCGACGGCGTCGACGTCCTGACGCGCGTCGAGGAACTCGGGCCGGGGCAGGCCGATCGTGGCCCGGTGCAGCTTGACCGCCGCCAGCACCGACGCGTCGCCGCGGTGCTCGGGTGTGCCGGGGACGAACCGCGTCGCCGTCCAGCCGCCGACGATCCAGCGGCCGTCGGTGGACCGGACCGGCTTCGCGACCCGCAGCCCCGGTTCGCGGACGTATTCGAGCGCGTGGGCGGTCCACAGCGTCTTGACCTTGTCGGTGACCGGCTTGAGCACGAGGTCGCCGCAGCGCCACGCCGTCGAGTCCGGCAGCCGTTCGCCGCCGCCGGCGGGACCGCCGAAGGCCGCGCAGACGTGCGCCGGAGGACGTTCGAGGGTTGACCGCACGAGCGTGACGTTACCCGGCCGGGTGTTCCACGATCGAGAAGACGCGCTGCTCACACAGGGTTTCTCCGCTCCGGCGAACGCCGTGAAGGCCGCCTCCGAACCGGAGACGGCCTTCACGGAGGACCACTGTCAGTAGGTCGGCAGGCTCGGGTCGATCTGCTTCGCCCAGGCGAGCACGCCGCCGCCGAGGTGCGTCGCGTCCTTGAAGCCGGCCGCGTGCAGGGCGGCGAGCGCCTCGGCGGACCGGGCACCCGACTTGCAGTGCAGGACGATCGGCTTGTCCTGCGGCAGCTCGGCGAGGGCCTCGCCGGAGAGGATCCGGTCCTTCGGGATCAGCGTCGCGCCCTTGATGTTGACGATCTCGTACTCGTGCGGCTCGCGGACGTCGATCAGCGCGAAGTTCTCGCCGCTGTCGAACTTGGCCTTGAGCTCCGCCGGGGTGATGGTGCTGCCCGACGCCGCCGAAGCCGCCTCGTCGGAAACCACGCCGCAGAACGCCTCGTAGTCGATCAGCTCGGTGATCTTCGGGGTGTCCGGATCCTTGCGGATCTTCACCTCGCGGTACTTCATGTCCAGCGCGTCGTAGCTGATCAGGCGGCCGAGCAGCGGGTCGCCGATGCCGGTGATGAGCTTGATCGCCTCGGTCACCATGATCGAGCCGATGGACGCGCACAGCACGCCCAGCACGCCACCCTCGGCGCAGGACGGGACCATGCCCGGGGGCGGCGGCTCCGGGTAGAGGTCGCGGTAGTTGAGGCCCTTGCCGTTCGGCGCGTCCTCCCAGAACACGCTGACCTGGCCCTCGAACCGGAAGATCGAGCCCCAGACGTACGGCTTGCCCAGCAGCACCGCGGCGTCGTTCACCAGGTAGCGCGTCGCGAAGTTGTCGGTGCCGTCGACGATCAGGTCGTACTGCTCGAAGATCTCGAGCGCGTTCGACGAGTCGAGGCGGTCGGTGTGCAGGTACACCTTGACCAGCGGGTTGATCTCGGCGATCGACTCCTGCGCGGACGCGGCCTTGAGCTTGCCGACGTCGGACTGGCCGTGGATGACCTGGCGCTGCAGGTTCGACTCGTCCACGACGTCGAAGTCGACGATGCCGAGCGTGCCGACCCCGGCCGCGGCCAGGTACAGCAGCGCGGGGCTGCCGAGGCCGCCGGCGCCGATGACCAGGACCTTCGCGTTCTTCAGCCGCTTCTGCCCGGTCACCCCGACGTCCGGGATGATCAGGTGACGGCTGTACCGGGCCACCTCGTCCTTGGTGAGCTCGGCAGCCGGCTCGACGAGCGGCGGCAGTGCTGACATCGGGTCCTCCATCTCGCGCGGATCGCGTCCATCCCACTATGCCCAACGCGCGCGGGCAAACAAGCCTTCCCGCGTCCGCATGCTGGGAACGTTGCCGGGTCCGGGGACGGTGGGCTAGCTCTTCGGCGAGGGGTTCGGCCAGGAGTTGGTCGTGCAGACGCGGCCGTCCTTGGCCACCTTGCCGTGGTCGCCACCGGGGATGTCGTTGAGCATCGACACGTAGTCGTCGTTGACGCCGAAGGACTGCTGCATCATCACCGGCGCGGGCTGGCCGGCGCCGGGGCAGCCGACGTGCTGGTTGCCCAGCGCGTGGCCGACCTCGTGGTTGATGGCGTACTGCCGGTACCCCGTCATGTCGGCGCCGTAGGCCTTCGCGCCGCGGACCCAGCGGGCCAGGTTGATCAGCACCCGGCCGAGGCTCTTGCGGTAGCAGGAGGCCTCGAACTTGATCTGGAACCCGCAGGCGTCCGCGCGGTGCGTGGTTTCCGGCGTCGTGAGGCTCACCCGGAACGACGGGTTCGGGAAGCTGGCGTCGACGCGCTGGAACGCGACCTTGCCGTCCCACGTCCAGCTCTTGGGATCGGACAGGGTGCCCTGCACGGCCGTCGCGAAGGCGTCGTCACCGGCGTAGCTGGCCGGGTCGATGCCGTCCTCGACCTCGACGGTGTAGGTGTACAGCTTCCCGTTGCCGACCTTCGGGCCGCTGCCCGGCACGACGTGCCACTTGCCCTGGCCCGCCTCCGTGAACGGGCCACCGGCCGGCAGGTCCGCCGTCGGCACGTTGAGGTCGACCGGCGTGGCCGGGTTTTCCGGGATGCCCTGGTCGCCACCGCCGTCGATGGCGCCGCCGGAGGTGTCGCCGCCCGCCGACTCGACGCCGGCCGCGGACGTGTTCTGCTCGGCGATCGGCTGGGCCGGGCTGTTGGCGGTGTTGACCACGACGAGCACGGTCAGCACGACCAGGATCGGCAGGGCGTAGACGCGCCAGCCGTAGGTCTTGGTGAGCTTCGCGATGCCCGCCTTCGACGGCGGCTCGGCGCTCTTCTCCCGCGGGACTTCGACGTGCGGCTTCCAGGAGGCGCTCAGCGGCTCGGCGTTCGTCCGCCGCCCGCCCGGGCGGTAGCGGTCCTCGTCGACGCGCTGGGCCGGCGCCTTCGCCGGGCGGTACTGCCCGGTGCGGGGGTGGTTTTCGGGGTCCGGCGTGCGGCGGCCCGGCGCACGGTGGGGCGCCCGCCGATCCTCACCTCGCGCATCCTGCTTCACCCGGTCCACCGCACCAGGGTGCCACAGCACCGGGGCACCGCTCTCGGCGACTGGCGGATCATCGAGTGAACTCGGCACCACCCGTTCGGCCTACCAGGAGCCCGCTTCGACGTGCTCCCACATGCCCAGGACGGCCTTCGCGACGACGATCGGGCGTTCCATCTGCGCCACGTGGCCGGTGCGCGGGAGCACCAGCAACCGGGCCCGCGGGATCGCCCGGGCGGTCCGCACCGCACGCTTCACGGAGATGACGCGGTCCTCCCGGCCCCACACGACCAGCGTCGGCGCCTTGACGAGCGGCGCGACCGACCACAGCGACGCCTTCCCCAGCGTCGACCACGCCCGGAAGATGGCGAACGTGCTGCGGGCCATCGCGGGCGCCGCCCAGGCGAACCCGGCGCGGGCGCCGTGTTCCTCGGTCAGTTCGTCGAGCCGGCTCTCCGGGAACCGCGACGGGTCCGCGAAGCACAGCTTGATGACCTGCGCGGCGCGTTCCCGCGGCCCGAGCGCGGCCAGCTGGGCCCGCACGCGCGCGCCGACCAGCGGCAGGTAGGCGAACGCCATCCGCGGGTCCGACAGCCGCCGCGGGTCGGGACGCAGGTCGGGGACCGCCGGCGAAATCAGCGTCAGCGTCTTCACCAGCTCCGGCCGCTGAGCCGCGACGAGCAGCGAAATCGCCCCGCCCATGGAGTTGCCGAACAGGTGCACCGGCGCGCCGCCTGCCCCCGGAAAGCCGGTCTCGATGTGCCGCGCGACGACGTCGGCGTAGGCCTGCAGGCTGAAGTCGAACCCCTTTTCGGGCTCCGAGCTGCCGAAGCCGGGCAAGTCGGGCGCGCTGCCGGCGGCGACCGGCGCGAGCAGCGCGGCCAGGTCGGTCCAGTTCGTCGACGAGCCGCCGAGGCCGTGGACGTACACCGCGGGCACGCCGTCCGAGCCCGGCGTGCGGCGGACGTGGAGCCGGGCGGTGCCGACCTCTTCGAAGGCCGCCGGCCACGGCGGCGGGACCGGGTCGAGCGACGGCAGCGCCCTGCTCGAGAACGGCACGTGGGTGAGCGGTGGCCGCGCCGGCACGGGGGTGTTCACGGGTCCAGAATGCCCGACCCTTGGCGCGGCACACGTACCGGCGAGTAATCTTCAGGCGACTTCACGCGGTGGTGACCCCGCCCGTCGAAGAAGCGAAGACGGGAGGATGGCCATGACGGAGATGACGCGGCTGCAGCAACGCGGGGTGCGGCTGCCCAGGACCGAGCGCCGGGCCCAGCTCCTCGCCGCGGCGCAGCGGGTCTTCGCCGAGAACGGCTACCACGCCGCCGCGATGGACGAGATCGCCGAAGTGGCCGGCGTCAGCAAGCCGGTGCTCTACCAGCACTTTCCCGGCAAACTCGACCTCTACATCGCGCTGCTGGAAAGCCACGTCGACGAGCTGATCAGACGCGTGCAGAACGCGCTGGACTCGACGACGGAGAACAAGCAGCGCGTCCCGGCGACGGTCGGCGCGTTCTTCGACTTCGTCAGCGAGGACGCGGGCGCGTTCCGGATGGTCTTCGAGTCCGACCTGCGCGGCGAGCCGGCTGTCCAGGAGGCGGTCGACCGAGCGACGTCGGCGAGCGTGGACGCGATCACGGAGACGATCACCGCGGACGCGGGCCTCGACGAGGACAAGGCGCGGCTGCTGGCCGTGGGCCTGGTCGGGATGAGCCAGGTCAGCGCCCGGTTCTGGCTGCAGCACCACCAGTCGATGAGCCGCGAGGAAGCGGTGGCCCTGACGGCGAACCTGGCCTGGCGCGGCATCGGCGGCGGCTTCCCCCTCAAGGACTCCTGACCCGACCGCCAAAGCGACGGCCAAAGCGGCACTTTCACGTGAAAGCTACGCTTTGCACCGCAAAGCGGCACTTTCACGTGAAGTCCGGTCGCCGAT
>NZ_JBEZYB010000016.1:0-68353 GCF_040638285.1 Amycolatopsis sp. NPDC026612 | reverse complement strand
ACCCCAAATGCTACGTCAAATGCGTAAATTTCAGTTTAAAGCTACTATTTGCACCGAAAAGGGGAAATTTCACGTGAAAGTGCCGCTTTGCGGTGCAAAGTGGGGGCGGCGGCGCGGACCAGGGCGGAGATGCGGCGAGCCACTTCGTACGGGCGTTCCTGCGGGAGCATGTGCCCGGCCCCGGGGTAGCGGACGAACTCCGCGTGCGGCAGCTCGTCCGCGATCACCTTCGCGTGCGACAGCGGGCAGAGCCGGTCCTTCTCCCCCGCCAGCACCACCGACGGCACGTCGCCCAGCGCGCCAAGGCCGCCGACGCCCCGGTGGGCCGCGATCGCGTCCAGGAACAGCCCCGCGCTCGCCGGGTGCGCGCACAGCAGCTGCCCGACGACGCTGTCCACCTGCGCGCGCCCCGGCCGGTCGCCGAACACCAGCCGCCGGGTGCCGGAGCGGACCAGTCCCGGGCGCAGCCGCAGGGTTTCGCTCCGCAGCCCCGCCAGCAGCCGGGCGACCCGCGGCTCGAAGCGCGTCACGCCCCGGCCGACCAGCCCCGGGAACCCGAGCGTCAGCCGGTCCATGTCGCCGGACGACGTCGCGACGAACGCCGCGCCCGCCAGCCGGCCGGCGACCAGCGACGGGTGCCGTTCGGCGAGCACCATCAGCGTCATGCCGCCCATCGAGTGCCCGGCCAGCACCAGTGGCCCCCGCGGCACGCGGTCGGCGATCAGCTCGGCGAGGTCGTCGGCGAGCCGGGCGAGCGTCGCCGAGCCCGGCCGGGCCGGCGCCGAACCGCCGTGGCCGCGCAGGTCGTAGCGCAACGTCCGCACCGGCGCGTCGAGGTGCGGGAGCACGAAGTCCCACGTCCGGTGATCCTGCGTCCAGCCGTGGACGAGCACCAGCGTCACCGTGGAGTTGCCGGAGCCGGCCGGCCCCGAGTCCGAGACGTGCAGCGCGGCGCCGTCGCTCGCGACGAACCGGTGCCCGAGCGACGGGTTCCGCAGCCGCGACGCCGTCGTCATCGGCCCGCCGGGAGCAGGAACGACTTGCGCCAGAAGTACTTCCCGGGCAGCCCGACCAGGCCGGACTCCTCGAGGAACGGCATGATCTTCTCGCCGGCCCACGCGATCGTGCCCTGCCAGTGCGGGTTGTTCAGCGCCGCCTCGACGCCGTCGCGCGGCCGGATGCCGACCGCCTTGTAGACGTCCGGGTTGATGAACGCCCGCGTCACGAAGTACGCGATGAGCGCGATGACGAACTGCTGGTAGCCGATCTCGGCCTTCGACAGCTTCGCCATGCCGCGGGTGACCTCTTCACGGGCGAAGGTGACATGCCGGGCTTCTTCGAGCACGTGGATCCGGTTGACCATCCGGACCAGCGGCTGGACGCCTTCGTCGTTCATCTGCTCGCGCTGCAGCCGGTCGAGCACCTCCTCCGCGACCAGGATCGCGCCGTAGCGCGCCGGGCCGTAGGAGATCGACGGCATGAGCTTCGCCAGCCGCCGCAGCCACGGCACCGGGCCGTAGGCCGGGCAGCCGATCCGCGCCGCCATCCGCGCGAACATCGTCGAGTGCCGGCATTCGTCGGCGATCTCGGTGAGCGCGAACTGGGCGTGCGCGGACGTCGGGTCCTCTTCGTAGACCTCCTTCAGCAGCATCTGCATGAGGAGGATCTCGAACCACAAGCCGGTGGTGGCGACGCTCGCGACTTCGTGCTTGCCCAGCTCGATGCGCTGGTCGGGGGTCAGGTTCTCCCAGAGCTCGGTGCCGTAGAGCGAGGACCGCTCGTCGAGGATGAACCGCTTGCCCTCGACCAGCGGCGCGGCCCAGTCGATGTCGACGTCGGGGTCGTAGAACTTGTTCGCCGACGACTTCAGCAGGCGGTTCGCGGTCTTCTCGCGATCTGGTTCCTTCAGCGTCCGCGTCATCGCCGACACCCCTTCCGCAACATGTAACTTGAGGTAACAGTTACCTGTGCGTAGCATGACTCCCGTGATCGAACGTGTCAAGCGCTCCGGCAAGCAGCCCAGCAGGTCATCCCGCGACGAGGAGGCCACCGGCGACGCCCGGCGCGACCGCTGGCGCAAGCACCGGATCGCCCGGCGCAAGGAGTTCGTCGAGGCCGCGCTGCGGGCCCTCGACATGCACGGCCCTGACCTCGGCATGGAGGACGTCGCCGCGGAGGCCGGCGTCACGAAGCCGGTGCTGTACCGGCACTTCGACGACAAGGCCGACCTGTACGTGGCACTCGGTCAGCGCGGCACGGAAATCCTCTTCGAGCGGCTGATCCCGGCGATCAACGCCGAGCTCGCCCCGGTGCCGCGGATCCGGATGGCGCTGGACGCGTTCTTCACCGTGATCGAGGAGCACCCGAACCTCTACCGGCTGCTGGCGCACGGGCGGCCGGAGAAGCCGATCTCCTCCGACGTGGTGGCCGAGGACAAGGAGCTGATCGCGACCGCGCTGACGGCGCTGCTCGGCGACTACATGCGGATGTTCGACATGGACTCCGGCGCGGCCGAGCCGTGGGCGCACGGCATCGTCGGCATGGTCCAGAACACCGGCGAGTGGTGGCTGGACCGCCGGTCGATGAGCCGCGACGCGGTCGTCGAATACCTGACGCAGATCATCTGGGCGGCCATCGACGGGCTGACCCGCCAGAACGGCGTGGTCATCGACCCGAACCTGCCCCTGGAAGTCAACAAGGTGGTCCAGCTGGGCCGCCGGAACCCGCTGGAGGAAACGTCATGAGCGAGCACGACGAAGACGGCTACAGCGGTTCGGCCACGCTGGTGGTCGACGGGGTTCCCCTGCCGGTGACGGTCGAGCTGCGCGGCTACTTCCAGCCGATCGACGGCTATTACCGCTGGTACGGCCGGGTGGCGGTGCACGAGGAGCTGACCCGCCTGGTGGGCGGCAAGAAGAAGGCCGTCCGGATCGAGGCGGGCGCGCACTCGGCGTCGGGCGAGCTGTCGGACCCGGATCCGTGGGGGCGCTACCGGATCACGGGGACGAGCACCCCGCCGTTCCACGTCCCGACGACGCTGGAAGAGCTCAACGCCTGACGTCAGGGCAGGCGCGGGTCGGCCAGTTCGCGGCCGGGCAGCCAGCCGTTCGCGATGTCCGTGGCCCGCCACTTCGGCACGGCCAGCCGGACCGCCGTGACCGGTGCGGCCAGGAAGGGCGCGGCCTCGGGAACCTTCGTGACGAGCAGCTCGCGCACCCGCGCGCCCTCGTCGGCGCCGACGATCTCGGCGGACGCCTGGGCCTGCAGGAACGGCTCCATCGGCGAGCCCGTCGAGACCACGACGGAGACCAGCGGGTTCTCCCGGATGGCGGCCAGCGTCCGGCCGCGGTCCTCGACCACCAGGTTCAGGGTGAACTCGCCGCTTTCGGCGAAGTACACCCCGCCGACTCACGGTCCGGTACGGCCCGAAGTGGCGAGGAACAACGACTTGTGCGCGGCGAGGGTGCTCCGCACGAGATCCGCGACGGCGGACGGCTCGAGAGTGGTCACCGGCCGAAGGTGGGTGGCGGAAAGCGACACTCCAAGCAAAACACCACAATCCGGTGAACCCCGAGCGCGCGAAGGCCACCTCGGGCACGTCCCGAGGTGGCCTTCCCGAACTCGGGCGGTGGGTCAGTCGCCGACGCCGAAGCCGACCTTGCGGACGTCGGACGGGGCGATCTCGACGTACGCGATGCGGTCGGAGGGGACGATGTACTTGCGCCCCTTCTCGTCGTTGATGCGGAAGAGCCCGTCACCGGCCGTCAGGGCCTCGGCGACCAGCTTCTCCACCTCGTCGGGAGACTGGCCACTGGACACCACCAGCTCGCGCGGCGTGTCCTTGATGCCGATCTTGACCTCCACGTGGGACCTCCGCTGAAAATTCGTAAGGGATGTGCTCGGCAAGGCTAACCGAACGGGCTCGTTCCGGTGGCGCATCTCCGCGCCCGACCGCGTCGTCACTTCCGGGTACTCCATCGGGATCAGCCCAGGCCGAGCGCCTGCATGCGCTTCGTGTGCCCCTGTTGCAACCGCCGGAACAGCGCGGCAATTCCGGAGAGGTCGCCCGAGCCGTTGATGATGAGCTCCGCCAGCCCGTCGCGCTCGGCGACGACGTACTGGGCCTGGGTCAGCGCCTCGCCGAGCAGGCGGCGGCCCCAGAGGGCGAGCTTGTCACGGGTCTTGGGGGCGGCCTCGATGCCGGCCGCGACCTCGCGTTCGGCGAACGCGGAGTGGCCGGTGTCGGCGAGCACGGTGAGCACGAGGTCCTTGGTCTCCGGGTCGAGCCAGCTGGCGATCTCCCGGTAGAGGTCGGCGGCCAGCCCGTCGCCGACGTAGGCCTTGACCAGCGACTCCAGCCACGACTTCGGCGGCGTCGAAGCGTGCCAGGCGTCGACCTGGCCCACGAACGGCCCCATGGCGTCCTCGATCTTGCTGCCGTGCGCGGCCAGGTGTGCCGACAACAGGCCGTAGTGACCGATCTCGGCGGCCGCCATGGTCGCCAACGCGGCCCGTCCGGCCAGCGTGGGGGCGCTGTGCGCGTCCTCCGCCAGCCGGTCGAACGCGGACAGTTCGAGGTACGCGATCACACCCAGAAGGTCGACTACGCCCTCGGAGATCTCTTTCGGCTCGGTCACGGGGGCAGGGTATCGCCGAAGCACCCGGACGTGGCGGGACGAGACCGATCACACTGGTTCCGGCGTGCCGGGTACTGTCGAAAAACTGCTGACCAGGTACACTGGCGGGCGATACCAAGCTTCCGTACGTCATACCGGCGTCGGGATCAGGCAGGTCACGTGGCTTGCCGACGTACTGCAATGTGCGTGCACGCCTCTTCCGGCATTCCCGGGACGGACCGGTTCCGCGCTTGAAGATCAGCGCCAGGGACCAGGGTTTACTCCCGGTCGAGTGTCGAGCGGACCCAGGGCTGTGCGCGCTGGTCACGAGAGAGGCGATCACCCTGACCGCAGAAATTTCCACAACCGAACAGCCCCCCGCCGTCGCGCTGGAACACAGCGAGACCGGACCGGCCGCGCTCGACACGTCGCACCCGCTGCAGGCGGGCGTCGAGGTCGAGCCCGAAGCCCCGACCTTCGCGTCCTTCGGCGTCAAGCCGGAGATCGTCAAGGCGCTCGGCGAGGCCGGCATCGAGCGGACGTTCGCCATCCAGGAGCTCACCCTGCCCCTGGCCATGGCCGGCGACGACCTCATCGGCCAGGCCCGCACCGGCATGGGCAAGACGCTGGGCTTCGGCGTCCCGCTCCTGCACCGCGTGCAGGTCCCCGGCGACGGCACCCCGCAGGTGCTCGTCGTGGTGCCCACCCGCGAGCTGTGCATCCAGGTCGCCAACGACCTCAAGGGCGCCGGCAAGCACCTGGGCATCCGCACCTTGGCCATCTACGGCGGCCGCCCCTACGAGCCCCAGATCGAGGCGCTCCGCAAGGGCATCGACGTCGTCATCGGCACCCCGGGCCGCCTGCTCGACCTGGCCGAGCAGCAGCACCTGGTGCTCGGCAAGGTCCGCGGCCTGGTGCTCGACGAGGCCGACGAGATGCTCGACCTGGGCTTCCTGCCCGACATCGAGCGCATCCTCCGGATGGTGCCGGACGAGCGGCAGACCATGCTGTTCTCGGCCACGATGCCCGGCCCGATCATCACGCTGGCCCGCACGTTCCTGCGCCAGCCGACGCACATCCGCGCCGAAGAGAACGACGCGAGCGCGATCCACGAGCGCACCACCCAGTTCGTCTACCGGGCGCACTCGATGGACAAGCCCGAGGTCATCGCCCGCGTCCTGCAGGCCGAGGACCGCGGCCTGACGATGATCTTCAGCCGCACCAAGCGCACCGCGCAGAAGGTGGCCGACGACCTGGTCGAGCGCGGCTTCGCAGCCGCCGCCGTGCACGGCGACCTGGGCCAGGGCGCCCGCGAGCAGGCCCTGCGCGCGTTCCGCTCCGGCAAGGTCGACGTCCTGGTCGCGACCGACGTCGCCGCCCGCGGCATCGACATCGACGACGTCACGCACGTGATCAACTACCAGTGCCCGGACGACGAGAAGACCTACGTCCACCGCATCGGCCGCACCGGCCGCGCGGGTCGCACCGGTGTCGCGGTCACGCTCGTCGACTGGGACGAGATGCCCCGCTGGAAGCTGATTTCGGACACCCTCGGCCTCGACAAGCCGGAGCCGGTGGAGACGTACTCGTCGTCGCCGCACCTGTTCGAGGACCTGGGCATCCCGCAGGGCACGAAGGGCCGGCTGCCGCTGGCCAACCGCACCCGTGCGGGCCTGGCCGCCGAGGAAGAAGAGGATCTGGGCGGCAAGCGCCGCGGCCCGCGTGGCCGCGGCAAGGCCGGCGAGGCGGCCGAGGCTCCGGCTCCGGAAGAAGCTCCGCGCAAGCGCGCCCGGACCCCGCGCAAGCGCACCCGCGGTGCCGCGCGAGGGGCCGAGGCGATCGAGACGGCGGACAACGCGGCCGAATCTTCGGCTTCGTCTTCGTCGGAGGCCGAGGCTTCGGCGTCGGAGGGCCGCACCCGGTCACGCCGCCGCACCCGCAGCGGCAACGCCCCGGAAGCGACCGGCCCGGCCGTCGAGAAGGAAACCGGCGAGAACGCCGAGCGTCCGGCTCGCCGGCGCCGCCGTCGCCGTCCGGCCGCGACGTCTGATACACCTGCGTCGGCAGACTGAAGCTTCTCCATCGGGGGTTCGGGTACGTGAGCGACGTCGACAAGGCGGCTGAAAGCGCGCCTGAACCCGAGTACGGCTCCGAAGACGTCCTCGAAGACGTCGAGGTCACCCCGCCCGCCCCGCGGGTCAAGGCGCGTCGATCGCCTTGGAACCGGGGGCGGGACCGGGTGATCGCCGCGCTGATCGCGGTCGGCGTGGTCGCGCTCGGGCTGGTCATCGGCGTGACGAGCGACAGCGCGGCCACCGACCGCACCGAGGCGGCACCGCCCCCGCCGTTGCCCGCGGCACCGGACAAGGTGCCCGGGTCACTGGCCGAAATCTGGAGCGCCCCCAGCGGCGCGACGCCGGTCCCGGTCGTGGCCGGCGATTCGGTGGCCACCGCGGACGGCGGCGAGGTCGCCGACCGCGACCCGCTGACCGGGCAGATCCGCTGGCACTACACACGTGACCTGCCGTTGTGCACGGTGGACGAGGCGTGGGGGCGGTTGAACGCCGTCTACCACAAGACCGGGAACTGCAGCGAAGTCACGCAGCTCGACCCGGCGACGGGCCGGATCACCGCGCAGCGCAACGGCAACGCGGAGCTGGGCACCCAGCTGGTCAGCGACGGCTCGCACATCACCGCGACGGGCAAGAAACTCCTCACGACGTGGCGCGACGACCTGGTCCAGAGCGCCGAGTACGGCCAGGTCCCGGCGCTGGTCAACGCGGGCAAGCAGCCCCGCACGGGCTGCACGTACGGCACGGTCGCGACGGCGTCGGGCAAGGTCGGCGTGATCGAACGCTGCCCGGGCGACCCGGCCGACCGCCTGACGGTCTACAAGGCGGCGCCGGAGAAGGACGACGAGCCCCAGGTCAGCTTCAGTTCGGTGCTGGCGGGCAAGCGAGCCCGCGTCATCGCGATGTCCGGCGACGTGACAGCGGTGGTCCTCCCCGACCAGAAGCTCCTGGTGGTCTACAACGGCGACGGCACCCAGCGCGCGGCGTACCCCCTGGACGTGCCGGCAGGCGACCTCGCCCAGGACCCGCCCTCGGCGGTCGAGGCCACCACCCAGACGGCCCAGAACGTGTACTGGTTCAGCGGGTCGAAGGTCGTGGCCCTGTCCCGTGACGACCTCTCGCCGCGCTGGACGCTGAGCAGCGCGCTGGGCCCGGGAAGCACGTTCGCGCAGCAGCTGGTGATCCCGATCAAGGGCGGCCTGGCGGTGCTGAACGAAAACGACGGATCGACGATCCGCACGGTCGGGGTCGAGCGCCGGGGCTACACGGGCGTGGTCCGCCTGGCCGCGGCCGGCCCGGTCCTGCTCGAGCAGCGCGGCCCGGTCCTGACGGCCCTGAAGTAGCCCGGAGGGCCCGTGATTGGGGCCGGAACTCGCGTGATCCGGGCCGGAAGCCACGTGATTGGGGCCGGAACTCGCGTGATTGGGGCCGGAAGCCGGGGTGCGGGTCAGGTGAGCCAGAAGAGGGTCAGCGCGGAGACCGTGAACAGCACCACCGCCACGCCCGCACCCACCGCCGCTGGTCCATTGCGGCGGTCGGCGACCCGCTGAGCGAGCACGGCCAGCACCGCTGCCACCGGGTGGCCGACCAGCAAGGTCGCGCCCGGACCGGGCGCGCCGGTGTACAGGCAGATTCCCGCCACCACGAGCACCCCGGCCGCGAGCACCGCGAGCCCGGCCGCCAGTGAGCCGGTGAACCCACGCCACCAGCGCCCACCCTGCCTGGCCCGCACTGAAGCAGCAGGCACGGAAGCATCCGGCGCCGTGACCTCCGGCGCGGAAGCATCCCGCGCAGCCGCCTGTGGCACGGTGGTCTCCGCCGTGGTGGTCTCCGGCGCGATCCGCTCGGGACCGACCCGCTCCTGCGGCGCCGTCTCGGCGTCGGCGGCCGAGGACACGCCCTGGTGCGGCTTTTCCGGCTCACCCACGGGAAGCGGGGTCGTTGCCAGTTCGTCGGTGTCCGGTGAAGCCACGTTCCCTCCCGTTCAGGGTGCGAGCAGGTCCCACGGCTGCGCCGCCGGGGCCGCTTCCCGGCCCGCCGCACAGCTCGGCCTGAAATCGCACCAGGCGCACCGCCGGTCCGGGCGGGGCGGGAACAGCACGTCCCCGTCGCCGCCCGCGTCCAGGGTATCCGTGGCCAGCCTGAGGTCCGCGGCGGTCTCGTCCGCGCGCTGCAAGTGCCGCCGCAGGCTCTCGTCCGTGTGCTCCGCCGCCGCGATCGTGCCGCTCGGCAGGTGGTGCAGCTCCACCGTCGTGCACGGCATCCGCAACGTGCGGGCCGCCGCGACCGCGTACAACGCAAGCGCTTGCGACGCCCGGGCCTCGTACTCGTCCGGCGGCCGGCGGCCCGTCTTGTAGTCGACGATGACCAGCGAGCCGTCGCGCGCGTCGATGCGGTCCGCGCGGCCCTCGATGATCATCGAGGGCCGCTCCCCCGGCGACGGGCTGACCGGCGCCGACACCCACCGCTCCAGCCCGACCGGGTCGTGGCTGACGTCGTTGTCCTCGACGTACTCGGCCACCCAGCCCTTGGCCCGCGCGCGGTACCGCGCGGCCTGGTCGGCGTCCTCGAACCCGGCGTCCTTCCAGTGCTCGGCCACCAGCGCCACCGCTCGCTGCGGCACCCGCTTGAGCACCGGCAGGTCGAACAGCGCCCGCAGCGCGTTGTGCACCACCGCGCCCAGGGTGCTGTGCGCCCACGGCCCGGTGCGTTGCGGGGTCGGCCGCACGAGGTACGAGAGCCGGTAGCGGCGCGGGCAGTCGGCGAAGGTCGCCAGCCGCGCCGGCGACACCTTCGTCAGCCGCACCGGTTGCGCCACGCCGAAATCGAAGCCCATCTGCTCCTTCACGGTTCCCCACGCTACGCACCACCACCGACACTTTCCGCGCGGGGCGACCTCGCCCCGCGCGGAAAGCCCGCTACCGCACGACGAGCACGGTGTGCGTCCCGCCGGACACCGCCAGGGAACCCGCGGCGGAAGCACCGGAAACCGCCCGGCCGTCCAGCAGCACCAGCCGGCCCGCCGGCACCACCAGCGAGCCGGACGTCCCGCGCGGAGCCGTCACCGTCAGGGAAAACACCGAACCCTGTTGCGACCACGAAGCCGACACCGCGCCCTTCGGCGTCGGCACCGCTCCGCGCGCCCACGAAACCGGACCCGGGTGCGGTGCGACCGTCCAGGTCGCGAAGCCCGGCGAAGCCGGCGAGACCCCCAGCAGCTCGTTCGTCAGCACCGGCACGACGCCGGTCGACCAGCCGTGCGCGGCCGACGTGTAGCCCTGCTCGTAGTGCGAGCCGCCCTCGCCGATGCCCTCCCACGCCGTGATACCCGGGTCGTGCGTGGTCATCCAGCCGTACATCCGCTTGATCTGGTCGATCGCGGACGCCGTCTGCCCGGTCCGGAACCGTGCCTGCAGCTCGGGGAACGACGTGAACGCGTACACGCGCTTCGTGCCGTCGGAGACGAGAGTGTCGTTGTCCATGAACGGGTTCCCGTACGGCAGCGCCCCGGCGGCGAGCCGCGCCAACGCCGAAGATGCCTGCGCGGGCGACGCGATCCCGGCCACGATCGCGTGGCTGTTGCCGTCCTGGCCGTGGCGCACCGCGCCCGTCGCCGAGTCGAGGTACGCGCCCGCCGCCGGATCCCACAGGTACTGGTTCACCGCCGCGGCCACGTCCGAAGCCCGCGAAAGCCACCGATCCGCGTCCGCCGCGTGCCCCGTCGCCCGCGCCAGGCCGGCCGCGCCCTGAAGAGCCCGGACGTACAACGCGTTGTAGTACGTCACTTCGCCGGTACGCGGCAGGAACGCGTAGTCGCCGTAGCCACCTGTGCCGTTGAGGCCCTTCGCAAGCAACCCTCGCGAGTCAGTCACCGAGGGGTACCAGGCGTCGAGCGTCTTCACGAGGTGCGAGTAGTACGAAGCCGCGTACGCGGTGTCGCCGGTGTAGAGGACGTAGTCCCAGCTGGAAGTCACCCACCAGAGCGGATAGTCGAACAGCGGCAACGTGTACCCGTTGATCGACGCGGGCGGGATCCAGCCGTCCGCACGCTGGTGGTCGGCCAGGTCGGCGAGGACGTTCCGCGCCGCCGTGCCGTCCTGGTGGGTCAGGTACTCCGTGAGACCGGAGACCGCGACGTCGCCGACGTACGGGTCCCGGTCGCGCTTCGCGCCGTCGTGGAGCACCAGTTTCCCGTCCAGCGAAGGCGAGAACGCGCCGCGGGGGTCCACATCGGACTCGCGGAAGGTGTCCATGCCCAGTTCGTTGGTGTAGGACGCCGCGTACCAGTACCGGTTCAGGTCTTCGTCGGACGACTCGAACCACCCGCGGTAGGTCGACGGCGTGCCGAGGTACGGCGTGAAGTCGAGCGAGACGCCGCTGATCCGCACCTCGCCGGACGGCTGGGCCAGGGGCGCGTCCGACGCGAGGGCGTCGAGGCTGATCCGCAGGTAGCGGAAGCCGTGCAGGCCGTCCGCACAGACCTGCGTGCCACTCTGGCAGCCCTTCGTGTCGCGCCAGACGACCGGCGTGGCCGGCACCGCGTACTGGTCGCTGCCCGGGCCGCCGGAGAAGTCCGACCGCGTGAAGTCGGAGCGTTCACCCAGGTACTGCTGGGTTTCCGAGAACGACAGCCGCACGCCGGGCCGGTTCGCCGACGCGCCCGCGAACGCGATCTTCGGGTATCCCGAGACGACCTTGCCGAAGTCCACCACCGCGACCGGCACCGGCGGGTCGGCGACCAGACCGGGCCAGACCTCGTTGACGCGGCTGAACTCCCCCGACGGCGTGTTCTGCGCCTTCGTGACGGTGATCCGGACCTGCGCGGTGGTCACCGGCCGGTCGAAGGCGACGGCCCGCTGGACGGCGGTGTTGCCGCTGACGGTCGCGGCCACCCGCCACGCGCCCGCGTCCGCCACCTCCACCGCGAAGTCCTGCGGCACACCGTCCACACTGGACAGGACCGTGACGCCGGGGAGCGCGACGGGGGCGACCGAGGTGATCGTCAGGACGTCCGGGTAGGCGCCGATCGTGTCGTCGTTCCAGAAGGTGTCCGGGCTGCCGTCGACGGCGTTGCCCGGCGCGTACGTCCGCGGCTGGCCGTTCCCGCCGTTGTTCGGCGCGTGGAACGACGACGCGGCCGCGGTGGTCCCCGCGGGCCAGGCCGGCTTCGGCGGCGGCGCCTGCCGCTTGAACGTCGCGACCCCGCGCCCGAGCAGGCCGCCGGGGTTGGTGACGTCGCCGGTGGTGGACAGCACGCGCACCGGCCGGACGTCCCGGCTCGCCGGTGCGACGACGTACTTCTGCCAGCCGGGGACGGGGATGGCCGAGGCGGCGGGTGCGGCGATCACGCCGCTCGCCACCAGGACCGTGACCGGCAGGACTGCTCTGAGCCACTTCATCGAGGCCTCCGCAAGGCGTTGAATCGTTTCAAACGCTGAGCTGAGCTTCAGGCTGCGGGAGGGGTGCCAACGATGTCAACGCCCCCGGCGCATCCTGTCCGGCAGGACAACCCGGGTGGCGGGTCAGTTCCCGCCGGCGATGAACCCGCGCACGGAGTTCGCGACCAGCTCCACGGCGATGGCCGCGAGCAGCAGGCCGGCCACCTTGGCCAGCAGCGTGATGCCGCTTTCCTTGATCAGCCGGATGACGAGACCGGAGTAGCGCATGCAGAGGTAGATGACGAAGTGGGTCGTGACGATCGCCAGCGCGAGGGCGATGTACGCGCCGATGTGCCCGTCCGCCTGCCGGACGAACACGATGGTCGCGGCGATCGCGCCGGGCCCGGCCAGCAGGGGCGTGCCGAGCGGCACCAGCGCGACGTTGACGTCTTCGGCCGCGGCCTCCGGCTCGTGCCCGTTGCTGGTGAGCAGCTGCAGCGCGATCAGCAGGAGCAGCAGGCCGCCCGCGCCCTGCAGCGCGGGGATGCCGATGCCCAGGTAGGCCAGGATCGCCTGGCCCGCGACCGCGAACAGGCTGATGACCAGCAGCGACACCAGGACGGCCTGCCGGGCCGCGCGCGCCCGGGTCGCCACGGGCTTGCGGCCGACGAGGCTGAGGAACACCGGCACCGTGCCCGGCGGGTCCATGATGACGACGAGGGTGATCGTCGCGCTCATGAAGAGCTTCGCGTCGAAGACGTCGGCGAAGGCCATGTCAGCCCTTCACGACGTGGTAGCCCGTGGCGCGCGCGACGAGTTCCTCGAACTGCCCGGGGTCGGTGGTGCACTCGCCGAGCGCGATCGTCTTGTTGGTGCCGTGGTAGTCGCTGGACCCGGTGACGAGCAGGCCGAGCTCGGCGGCCAGCTCGCGGGTGCGGGCCCGCGTCGGCGCGTCGTGGTTGGGGTGGTCGGCCTCGACGCCGGTGAGCCCGCGCGCGGCCAGCCCGGCAAGGGTGTCCTCGCTGATCGTGGCGCCGCGGCTGAAGGCGAAGGGGTGCGCGATGACCGTGACGCCGCCGGCCGCGGCGATCATGTCGATGGCCTCTTCGACCGGCGTGTCGCGGCGGGCGACGTAGTAGCCGCGGCGGGGGCTCAGGTAGTCGGCGAAGGCCTCGTCGACGGACTTGACCAGCCCGGCCCGGACCAGCGCCTGGGCCAGGTGCGGGCGCCCCGGAGGGGAGTCCTCGGGCAGCAGGCCGAAGATCTCGTCGATGTCGATCGGGAGACCGTCGGCGGCCATCCGCTCGGCCATCCGCCGCAGCCGCGTGCGGCGCTCGAGCCGCAACCGGGTCTGTTCGGTGACCACGGCCTCGGACGTCGGGTCGAAGAGGTAGGCGAGCAGGTGGACGCTGATCTGCCTGCCGGTCTCGGGGTCGGCCGACACCGTGGAGAGCTCGGCGCCGGGCACCAGCGTCAGGCCGGGTGGCAGCGCCTCCGCGGCGGGCGCCCAGCCCGCGGTCGTGTCGTGGTCGGTGATCGCGACGACGTCGAGCCCGGCTTTCGCGGCCGCGGCGACGAGCCCGGCCGGCGTGTCGGTGCCGTCGGAAGCGGTGGAGTGGGCGTGCAGGTCGATGCGCATCGTGTCCATTGTCGACGATGCGGTGCGTCACACTGCGGCCGGGACACCCCGGCGCGCGTCACCCGACCGGCTTCTTGCCCCGGGCGGCCCGCTGGGCCTTGATCATCGAGAAGCGTTCGGCCTGCTTCTGCTTGTCGCCGAAGACCAGCTCCGAGATCGTGTCGTAGAACTCTTCGGGCCGCGGCAGGAAGTCGATCTTGTTGAGCGCCTGGATCTGACCGGCCGACTCGACCACCATCGTGCCGTAGCCCATCATGCGGCCGGTCGCCGTGCGGACGTAGCTGAGGTCGGTGACCTTGCTGATGGGCATCATCAGCACCTTGGTGGTGAACACCCCGGTGGTCATGACGAACCGCTTGTCGGTGACCACCAGGCGCTCGACCCACCACTCCATCACCACGTAGGCGAACCGCAGGACGACCAGCAGCGCTACGTACCAGAGGATGTTCTGGCCGATGTACAGCGCCGGCGGCAGCAGGTAGGACACCAGGACGCAGACGGCCAGCAGTGCGGCCGCCTCGAAGGTGTCCCAGAGGAGCACCGCCCAGTGGCGGCGGATCCTGATGACCCGCCGCTCGGTGTCGAGGAGGTACTCGTCGGGGTCGCGTGGCGCGAACATGGTTCGAGGGTAACCCCCGATCAGCCCTTGAACACGCTGCTGACGAAGGTGATCACCGATTCGGCCGAGCTGCGGAGGAAGTCGATGATGTTGCCGACGAGGCCGGCAGCCTGCCCAGGCTGGGCGATGACGAAGAACAGCACCAACGCGATACCGGCGAGGCCCGCAATCTTCTTCACGTTCACCGCGATCAAATCCCGTCTCTTACGGTGACACCGGACAACAGCAGAGAACTTGACTTTTTACGTTGTACCGCACTGGACAGGCGCAGGGGAGGAAAGTCCCGCGCTTGGGTCAGCACGCCGTCCGAAGTGTACCGTATGGCTACTCTCCGTGTACAGGACATCGGTTTTCAGGTCGGTCACGTCTACCCTTCGGGACATGGAGGGCCTCACCAGCACCACAATCCGCTGCGTCGGCGGGATCGCGTTCGACGACCGCGGCCGCCTGCTCCTCATCCGGCGCGTCAACGACCCCGGTTCGGGGCAGTGGTCGCTGCCGGGCGGTCGAGTCGAACCGGGCGAATCAGACGAAACGGCCGTAGCACGGGAGCTTTCCGAGGAAACCGGCCTCGAGGTGATTCCGGGCACGCTCATCGGGACGGTGACGCGCGGACCGTACGAGATCCACGACTACGCCTGCGCGGTCGTGGGCGGGATTCTGACGGCCGGTGACGACGCGTCGGAGGCCCGTTGGTCCGATGCGGCAGACCTTGCCGCCTTGGAGCAGGCCGGAGAGCTGGTGGATCTCCTTTACGTGACCCTGCGTGAGTGGGACGCCTTGCCGCGCGCCTGAGGCTGCCGAAGAACACCCCCACCCTCTCCGGGGGGTATCGGAGAGCCGTGCCCCGCTGTGGCACTGGTCGCGTCGGGTGCTCGATTCGATTCCCGCTTGGCCCGGCATGCCCCACGGCGTGGCTGGCGACTTCACACCGTCGCGTCCGGCCAACTCACCGCCCGGACCGGCCAACTCACCGACGTTCCCGGTGAGTTGGCGGTTGCGGGCAGTGAGTTGGCGGTTGCGGGCGCCGAGTTGGCGGTTGCGGGCGCCGAGTTGGTGCCATCGGGCGACCGGCAAGTGGCGCGGACTCGTCGGCTTGCGACGATCCCGGCCCCGCGCGGCAGGTTGTCCACAGCTGAGCCGGGCTGTGGACAACCACCCGGCTACAGCGGCAGCCAGGTCATCCGCTGCCCGTGCGGCGCCGTCCGGGCCAAGGCGTGCGCCGCCGGCTTCCCGTCCTCCCAGCGGACCACGCCCAGAGTCGCCAAGCCGTCGGAACCGGCCAGGTCCGAACGGCCCGGCAGCGCCGTCTCGAGCCCGGCGCCGTAGAACTCCTCCGACACCCACCACAGCGGCCGTGCCTCCGCCAGCTCGGCCAGCGCCGAGACGAACGCGGAGCGCCGGGCCGGCGTGAAGTACCCCAGCACGTGGCTCGTCACCACCACGAGCGGCCCGTCCAGGGACGCCGCCGCCGACGCGAGGTCGTCGACCCCGTCCCCGGTGATCAGCCGCGGGCGGTGCTTGGCCTGTTCGGCCGCCGCCGTCCGCAGCAACCGGATGCGGTCCGGCTGGTCGGCCCAGACGCAGGCCTCGAGCCAGGCCAGCTCGTCCTCGTCCGACAGGTCGACCGGGGCCCGGTCCAGCCCCGCCCGCGCCGTCACCACGAGCTTCTTGGGCAGCTTGGGCACCACCGCACCGGGCGCCAGGTCCAGCGCGCAGTGCAGCCCGACGGCGGCCTTCGCCGGGCCCGCCGTCAGCTGCTCGCCGCCGTCGCACTGGTAGCGGTAGCCGAAGCGGTCGAGCCCCAGCAACAGGCCCGCGCTGCAGCCGACCTCCAGCAAGGCGACCTTCCCGCCCGCTTCCTTCGCCGCCCGCGCCACGCCGGGGTACAGCAGCGCCGCCCGCCGGACCTCGTTCGTCTGCGTATAACGCGACGAAACGAGCGCCCGTGCCTTGTCGGCCCGCTCCAGCAGGAACGACCGGAACAGCGGCCAGGTCTCGGAGTCGACGCCGTCGAACCCGCCCAGCGAGGGGTAGTAACGCGAAAGGGGGTGGATCGGATCGGCCTGCACCAGCCGGTGCGCGACCGCCATCAGCAGGGTTCCCCGCACCTCGCCGTCGCGGGCCGGCGCGAGCAGCCCGGCGACGTCGTCGTCCGCGGCGGCCTGCAGCGCCAGGTGTTCGTACAGCGGCGAGACCCCGCGCGCCTCGACTTCCGCGAACGTGCGGAGTATTTCCTTGATCCCGTCCAGGTCCATCAGAGCCTCATTCGTGCGGCACCGGCCGGCCCGGCTGCTCCCCGCCCCGAGTCTCCCCGTAGGAGCGCTTCGGCACCATCACCTTCCGCCGGAAGGTGCACACGATCAGGCCGTCCTGCTTGTACCCGCGCGTCTCGACGTACACGACGCCGCGGTCGTCCTTGGACTTCGACGGCGTCTTGTCGAGCACCTCGGTCTCGCCGTAGATCGTGTCGCCGTGAAAAGTCGGCTTGACGTGCTTGAGGGACTCGACCTCGAGGTTCGCGATGGCCTTGCCGGAGACGTCGGGCACGGACATCCCGAGCAGCAGCGAATAGACGTAGTTGCCGACGACGACGTTCTTGCCGAAGTCGGTCGTCTCCTCCGCGTAGTGCGCGTCCAGGTGCAACGGGTGGTGGTTCATGGTGATCAGGCAGAACAGGTGGTCGTCGTATTCGGTGACCGTTTTGCCCGGCCAGTGCTTGTAGACCGCACCGACCTCGAACTCCTCGTAGTACCGACCGAACTGCACTCGTCTTCTCCTGTCGCGTAACACCGCGTGAGCCTGGTACGACACGCATCCGTAGTGAGGAGTACCCTCAACCATCGGTGTTCGTGCGTCAACGCGAGCCCCACCACTGTTGCACCCGGCCCGAAGGAGGTGAGGAACCCGATGAGTAGTGGCGATAGTCCGCTCCCTAGTAGTCCCAGCGTTCCCACCTCACTCGCCGGCCGGCTCATCTCCTGGTAGGCCTTCTCCCCCCGGGAACGCTGGTGTGTCGCCGGGCGGACGCATTTCCGCCCCTGGTCAGTCGTCTCGCACGACCACGCACGACGCCCAGGAGATCCCATGCCTGCCATTCCCTCGCTCGGCGGCCTTCGGGGCCGCGGCAACAAGGGCGCCGTCCCCGTCCGCCCCATCCCGGTACCGCTGTCCGCGTACGTCGTCGACTGCGCGGTGTACGTCGCCGGTGAACGCCTGCCCGGCCGCTGGACGCACTCCGAGGCGATCAAAGAAGTCCGGAAGCGGCACGAAGGGTTCGTCTGGATCGGGCTGCACGAGCCGGACGCCCAGCAGATCCAGGGCGTCGCGGACACGTTCGGGTTGCACGAGCTGGCGGTGGAAGACGCGCTCGAAGCACACCAGCGGCCCAAGCTGGAGCGCTACGACGACACGCTGTTCCTGGTGGTCAAGACCGTCCGGTACGTCGAACACGAGTCGCCGACGACGGCGAACGAGATCGTCGAAACCGGCGAGCTGATGGTGTTCCTCGGCCGCGACTTCGTGATCACGGTGCGGCACGGGAACCACTCGGGGCTGGCGCGGCTGCGCCGTGAGCTCGACGAGGACCCGGAGCGGCTGCAGCTGGGCCCGTCCGCGGTCGTGCACGCGATCACCGACCACGTCGTCGACCACTACCTCGACGTCACGGGCCGGATCGAGAACGACATCGACGTGATGGAGGCGCAGGTCTTCGCGCCCCGCTCCCAGGTCAGCGCCGAGCAGATCTACCTCATGAAGCGGGAGGTCCTCGAGCTGCGCCGGGCGGTGATGCCGCTGGCGACGCCGATCCAGCGCCTGGCCGAGGGCTACACGCGGCTGGTCCCGGACGACGTCCGCTCCTACTTCCGCGACGTCGCCGACCACCTCACCACCGTGTCGGAACGGGTCGCGGCGTTCGACGAACTGCTGTCCACCCTGGTCGACGCGACCGTCGCGAAGATTTCCCTGCAGCAGAACACCGATATGCGCAAAATCACGTCGTGGGCGGCGATCATCACCGTGCCGACGATGATCGCGGGCATCTACGGGATGAACTTCGACTACCTGCCCGAGCTGCACTGGAAGTTCGGGTACCCGCTGGTGATCACGGTGATCCTGGCGATCTGCCTGTTGCTGTACCGAATATTCCGGAAGAACGGCTGGCTCTAGGTCCCCTTTCTTTTTCCCACCGGATTCGGAGAATTCGTGATGCCTCGCCTGCTGTCCAACTTGAAGTTCTGGGCCCTCGCGCTCAGCCTCGTGTGGATCTTCGTCATCACTTTCGTCATCGTCGCCGACCCGGGGTTCGCGCACGGGATGAAGTAACGCCCGGCGTCGTACCCTGGGTCCATGCCGAAAGCGCTGGTGGTCTCCGACGAGGTCGACGAGCGGTTGTGGACCGAGGCGGTCCGCAGCCACTCCGTCGACCTCGTCATCGGCGCCGGCGACCTCCCCTACGACTACCTCGCGTTCCTGGCCAGTGCGCTCGACGTGCCGTGCGTGTTCGTGCCCGGGAACCACGACCCGGACCTGAGCGGCTACACCCGCTACGGCGGACTGTCCATGAAGGACGGTTTCCCCACGGCCTGGCCCGGCCCGGCCGGCGGCATCAACGCCGACGGCCGGGTCGTCGACGTCGCCGGGCTCCGGTTCGCCGGGCTCGGCGGCTCGATCCGCTACAACGACGGGCCGAACCAGTGGACGCAGCGCCAGCAGGCGCGGCGGGCCCGCGCCCTGGTGCGGCGGGCGAAGTGGCGGCGGTGGCGCGACGGCCGCGGCGTCGACGTCGTGCTGACGCACTCGCCGCCGCTGGACCTGGGCGACCGGGCGGACCCGCCGCACCGCGGGTTCGCGTGCCTGCACTCCACGATCGCGGCGCTGCGCCCGAAGTGGCTGCTGCACGGGCACATCCACCCGCACGGCGAGCCGGTGCCGGACCGGGTCGTCGGCGAAACCCGCATCCGCAACGTGGTCGGTCACCGGATCATGGAGTTCTCATGAAAGAGACGGGATTCCCCCGCGCCGACGCGGAGAACGACTTCCTCCGCGCCCGCCGGGGCCAGGTGCTCTCGCGGCTTTCGACGTGGCTGCGGCGCGAGCCCGACGACGTCAACATCATGCTGCCGTTCCACGAGGTCGTGGAGGCGCTCGGCTACCTCGGCGAGCACCGGATCGGGCTGCGGGTGATCAAACTGGATTCGATCGCCGGCACGGTGGACCGCAGCCGCGACTTCGACCGCCGCTTCCGCCCGACGTCCGCCCGCGTCCGCGAGCGCTGGGAACGCCTGGCGCTGGCCGCCCGCCGCGGCGAGGAGATCCCGCCGATCGAGGTCTACCGCGTCGGCGAACTGCACTTCATCATCGACGGCCACCACCGCGTCTCGGTGGCGATCGCCCAGGGACTGTCCACAATAGAGGCTTCGGTGACGGTCGTCCGGACCAAGCTGGACCCGAGCGGCATCCGCCACCGCGGCGACCTGATCGTCAAGGACTACCGGCGGCTGTTCCTGGAGCGCGTCCCGCTGACCGGCCACGCGCGGGCGTCGGTGCTCGTGCCGGACCCGTGGGACTACGCGAGGCTGGGCGAGCACGTGGAGGCGTGGGGCTTCCGCCTGATGCAGGACGAAGGCAAGTTCTGCGACCGGGCGAGCGTGGCGCAGCGCTGGTTCGACGAGGAGTTCGTCCCGGTGGTGGCGATGCTGCGGCAGGCGGGCCTGATCGGCGACCGGACGGACGCCGAGGCGTACATGTGGGTGGCGGCGGAGCGGTACCGGCTGATCCGGACCCACCGCTGGGACGACGACGTGATCGAGAAGCTGCGGTCGCGACAGCACTAGAAGCCCAGCCCCGGCGTCAGCGCCAGCTGCCGCACCTGGGCGAGCGTCAACGTCGGCTCCGGGCGCTGCTTCGGCAACCCGACGCCCGCGCGCTCCAGCACTCCGCTGTTGTTCGACGAGAACTGCAGGACCGCGTCCGGGGTGGCCAGTGCCACGCGGTGGGTCAAGAGCTCACCGGAGCGCAACGTCGACAGCCACAGCACGCCCCGCGGTGTCGGTTCCGTGCGGCAGAGGATCTCCCCGGCTTCGTTGCACGGCGGGCCACCCGAGTTGGCGCTGGGCACGATCAGGACGTACACCGACCCGGAACCCCGGGCGTCGGTCACCCGCACCCCCAGGTGGAACAACGCGTCGCGGGGCGCGTCCCCGGCCGGGTCGGCGATCAGGTGGAACGGGTCCGCGGGCGGGGTCTCCCCCGGGATCGTCAACCGCGTGACCTGCGCGTCCGACAGCAGCAGCGAGCGCACCGCGCGGCCCACCAAGCAGCTCAGCCGATCGACCAGGGCCGCGCGCGTGTCCGAAGCCGTCGGGCAGGACGCGTTCGCGACCTCGCTCCGGTGCGGCAGCACCACCACCGCCAACCCCAGCGCCAGCGCGACCACCACCACCGCGACCACACCGGTGAGCAGGTGACGGCGGCGCGACAGGCGGGCCGCCGAAAGCACCGCCTCCCCGGACAGGCCGATCGGCGGCTCGTCCTCGGTCACGTAAGCCGTCAGCAACGACCGGACCTCTTCCATCACCACTCCTCGCCGGTCCGCGACGGCAGGGCCGCACGCAACGCTTCGACCCCGCGGGCCGTCTGGGACTTGACCGTGCCCTCGGCGACGCCGAGCAGCGAAGCGACCTCGCTCACCGGGAGGTCTTCGAGGAACCGCAGCACCACCATCGCGCGCTGCCGGGGCGTCAACCCGGCCAGCGCCCGCTCCACGTCGAGCCGCAAGGGCGTGTCCCGGCCCGGTGGCGACTCCCCCTCCGGCACCGAAGACGTCACGTACTCCCGCCCGAAAGCCCGCCGCCCGGCCAGGAACAGGTTCAGCAGGATGCGGCGCGCGTAGGCGTCCACGGTGTCCGGCCGCACCCGCCGCCAGCGCCGGTACAACTGGACGAACATGGCCTGGACCAGGTCTTCGGCCGCGTGCCAGTCGCCGCAGAGCGCGAACGCCACCCGGCGGAACCGCTGCACGCGTGCGGCGAAGTACTCGCTGAAATCGAGGTCTCTCGACACACGCACTCCCTTCCTCCCCGTATTAGTGCGCGGAGGGCCGGAAAGGTTCAAGCGTCCCCCGTGCGAGCTACGCGCAGGTGCCCGCTCCGTGGTGACGATTCCCCGCCGCCGGCTCCCTAACGTTCGTCGCAGCCGCGGGACACGCCGCGGAACCGGCGAAGGGGAATTCCATGAGGGTCGTCTGGCAACTGCTGGCCGTGGCCGCGGTCGCGTTCATCGGGCAACAGGCCGTCGCCGTGGGGGCGGGGAATCCGTGGCTCACCTTCGTCTTCGGTACCCTGACCGCCGTGCTGGCGGTCGTCGCCTACCGGTGGGTCGTGCGGCGGACCGAGCACCGCCCGGTCACCGAGCTGGCCGGGCCGGGGGCCGGGTGGGCGCTCGGCCGGGGCACGCTGATCGGGGTCGCGCTGTTCGCGCTCGTCATCGCGAACATCGCCCTGCTCGGGGACTACGAGGTCCACGGCTGGGGCACGCTCAGCGGAGCGATCGGGCTCGTCGGCTTCATGGCCGCCGCCGCGGTGACGGAGGAGCTGCTGTTCCGCGGCGTCCTGTTCCGGATCGTCGAAGAACGCACCGGCACGGCGATCTCCCTGGTGCTGACCGGGGTGCTGTTCGGCCTTTCGCACCTGTTCAACCCGCACGCGAGCCTGTGGGGCGCCCTCGCCATCGCCATCGAAGCCGGCGGCATGCTGACCGCCGCGTACGCCGCCACCCGCAAGCTGTGGGTGCCGATCGGCCTGCACTTCGGCTGGAACTTCGCCGCCGCCGGGATCTTCGGCACCGAGGTCTCGGGCAACGGCACCCCGCAGGGCCTGCTGGACGCCGCGACGTCGGGGCCGTCGATCGTCACCGGCGGCGACTTCGGCCCGGAGGGCAGCCTCTACTCCGTGCTGTTCTGCGTGCTGGCGACGAGCGCGTTCCTGTGGCTGGCCCACCGGCGCGGGAATCTGGTGCCTCGCCGCCGCGCCGAACGGGCCGACCGCGTCACTACACTTTCCCGGTGATCGAGTACCGGCCGGCCATGGCGCGGTGGCGGCGGCTCGACGTCGTCGTCCGGGACCTGCCGATCGGGCTGCTGTTCCTGGCGGCGTCGTTCCTGCCCGTGGTGCAGAGCCACGGGACACAGCTCGGCGGCGCGCCGTCGCGGCCGTTCGACGCGCTGGCCGTCGTGGTGATCGCCGTCGAAAGCCTCCCGCTCGCCGTGCGGCGGCGGTGGCCGGCCCTGTGCCTGACGCTGGTGGCGATCGGCTTCGCCGCCGACCAGCTCCGCGGCTACCACTCGGTGGCGGGCGCCGCGCTGGCCGTCGCGCTGGTGAGCGCGGGCGCCCACCTGGACCGGCACCGGCGCACCACCGCGCTCCTGTTTTCCGCGGCGTACGTGCTGCTGGCGATCGCGCTCTTCCCGTTCGGCTCGGAGCCGCCGTCGGAGTTCGTGACGTTCTTCCTGCTGCTGGTGTTCGCGTGGGGCATCGGGACGTGGCTGCGCACCACCCGGGCCGCGGAGGCCGCCCTCCGGCGGCGCGTCGCCGACGACACCCGGGCCGCCGAACGCGCCGTCATCGCCCGCGAGCTCCACGATGTCGTCACCCACCACGTGACGGCGATGGTCGTGCAGGCCGAAGCCGCCCGGTACCTGACCGCCGCACCGGACCGGCTCGACGGGACCCTGACCGCGATCACCGACACCGGCCGGCGGGCCATCACCGACCTGCGGCACCTGCTCGACCTGCTCAACCCCGATCACGGCACCGCGGTCAGGACGCCCTCCCCCGGCGGGCTGCTCGCGCTCGTGGAGCACGCCCGCCAGGCCGGGCAGCCGGTGGAGTTCACCGAGGAGGGCACCCCGGCGGAGTCCGGCGGCAGCGCCGATCTCGTGGCTTACCGGGTCGTGCAGGAGGCCTTGACGAACGCCCTCAAGCACGCCCGCGGCAGCCGCACCTCGGTGCGGGTGCACCACGGGGACCAGGAGATCGCCGTGGAGGTCGGCACGGCCGGCTCCGGGAGCGCGTCCCCCGGTGGGAGCGGCCGCGGGCTCGCCGGGCTCCGGGAGCGGGTCGGCGTGCTGGGCGGCGACTTCAGCGCGGACGCCCGCGACGGCGCCGGCTTCGTCGTCCGGGCCCGCATCCCGACGGGGAACCCGTCGTGACCGCGCCGATCCGCGTCCTCGTCTGCGACGACCAGATGCTGATCCGCACCGGGCTGGTGACGATCATCGGCGCCCAGCCCGGCTTCGAGGTGGTCGGCGAGTGCGGGGACGGGCGGGCCGCGGTCGACCTCGCCGGGCGGCTGCACCCGGACGTCGTGGTGATGGACGTGCGCATGCCGGTGCTCGACGGCATCGAGGCCACCCGGCTGCTGGCCGGGGCGGGGGTTCCGCACCCGGTCAAGGTGCTCGTGCTGACGACGTTCAACCTGGACGAGTACGTCTACGAGGCGCTGCGCGCGGGAGCGAGCGGGTTCCTGCTCAAGGACGCGCCGCCGGACCGGCTGCTGCACGGGATCCGGACCGTCGCCACCGGCGCGGCGCTGCTGGACCCGGACGTGACGCGCCGGCTCGTGGGTCGGCACGCCGCCCGGATCCGGCCCGCCGGCGACACCGCACGCGACCTGCCGCTGACCCCGCGCGAGCTGGAGGTCCTGCGCCTGCTCGCGGAAGGGCTCTCCAACAGCGAAATCGCGGCGCGGCTGGTGATCAGCCAGGAAACCGTCAAGACCTTCGTGTCGCGCATCCTCACCAAGCTGGACCTGCGCGACCGCGTCCAGGCCGTCGTCTACGCCTATCGCAACGGCCTGGTGACGTGAACGGGCCTCCCGGCGATCCGGGAGGCCCGTTTCCCACGCGCTAGATGTGCACGGCGCCCGGTGCCGCTTCACCCTTCGGAACGCCCGGGCGCAGCAGCACGGCGCTGAGCACCGCGCCCGCCACGTAGATCACCGCGGCCCAGGTGAACGCCGTCGTGTAGCTCTCGATCGCCGCCTCGGCCGCCAGCTGCGGCGTCGGGGTCTTGCCCGCGATGTAGGCCGTGGCCGCGTTGCCGGCCAGCGTGCTCAGCAGCGCCGTGCCGATCGACCCGCCGACCTGCTGCATCGTGTTCACCGCCGCCGACGCGACACCTGCGTCGTGCGCCTCGACACCGAACGTCGCGACGCTCATCGCCGGCGCCATCGCCAGCCCGATCCCGAAACCCATCACCAGGAGCGGGCCCAGAACGCCGGACGCGTACGTGCTGTCGAGGCCGATCCCGCTCAGCCAGAAGAGGCCGCCGGCGGCGATCGCCATGCCGGTCGGCACCAGCGGCCGCGGGCCGAACCGCGGCAGGAGCACGGCCGTCGCGCTGGTGGCGGACAGCATCAGCGTCCCCACCATGGGCAGGAACCCGAGGCCGCTCTGGATCGGCGTGAACCGCAGGTTCTGCTGGACGTAGAACGTCAGGAACAGGAAGATCGCGAACATCCCGATGGCGAGCAGGAACATCGCCAGGTAGGAGCCGCCGCGGTCCCGGTCGAGCAGCACGCGCAGCGGTAGCAGCGGGTGTTCGACGCGCTGCTGCAGCCACACGAACACCCCGAGCAGCACCACACCGGCGGCCAGGAAGCCCCAGACCGACACCGCGGACCACGAGTCCGACTCGGCGTTCGCGAAGCCGTAGACCAGCGCGAACAGGCCGGCCGACGCCGTCACCGTGCCCGGCAGGTCGAGCTTCGGCCGCGGTCCCTCGGACTTCTGCGTACGCAGCAGGATCGAGGCGCCGACGAACGCGATGACGGCGAAGATGATGTTCACGAACATGCACCAGCGCCAGTCGAGGTACTCGGTGAGCACGCCGCCGAGCAGCAGTCCGACCGCCGCGCCGCCACCGCCGATGGCACCGAAGACGCCGAACGCGCGGCCGCGTTCCTTCGGGTCGGTGAACGTCGTGGTCAGCAGCGAAAGCGTGGCGGGCGCGAGCAGCGCGCCGAACACGCCCTGGGCCGCGCGGGCGACCAGCAGCATCTCGATGCTGCCCGCCGCACCCCCGAGCGCGGACACCGCGGCGAAGCCGGCCAGGCCGACGAGGAGCGTGTTCTTGCGGCCGAAGAGGTCCGCGAGCCGCCCGCCGAGCAGCAGCAGGCTGCCGAACGCGAGCGCGTAGGCCGTGACGACCCACTGCCGGGCGTCGTTGGAGAAGCCCAGGTCGACCTGGGCCGACGGCAACGCGATGTTCACGACGGTCGCGTCGAGCACGACCATCAGCTGCGCGATGCCGATCACCACCAGGATCAGCCAGCGTCTGGCGTGGTGGGGGTTTTCACCGGCGCGCGCGGCCCCCGGCGGCGCGACGGCGAGTGTGGACTCGGGCATGGATGTCCTCACAGAACGTGATCAAAAGATTATGTGGAGTAGGTATCTCCCCTTACTCGGCCCAAGGTACACAAGAACCGGAGATGACGCCTCTACTTCACGAGCTAGACTGGACGGCATGGCACGGGACGCTGGTCCCGCCGCACCGGCGCGGCCGCTGCGGCGTGACGCTGAACTGAACCGCCGTCGCATCCTGGCGTCGGCCCGCGAGGTGTTCGGCCAGCGCGGGCTCGAGGCCACGCTGGACGACATCGCCCACCACGCCGGTCTCGGCGTCGGCACGGTCTATCGCCGCTTCCCCAGCAAGGAACACCTGGTCGAAGCCATGTTCGCCGAGCGCATGGAGGAAGTCGGCGATCTGGCCGAGCAGGCGCTCAAGGCCGAAGACGCGTGGCAGGCGTTCGTCGACTTCACGTGGAAAGCGGCCGAGCTGCACTCGAGCGACCGCGGGCTGCGCGAGATCATGCTGTCCAACAAGTTCGGCCACAACCACGTCGCCGAAGAGAAAGCCCGCATGGTGCCGTTGGTCACACGGCTCGTCGAGCGGGCCCAGGCGGCCGGTGGGCTGCGGCCGGACTTCGCCCCTTCGGACATGGCGCTGCTGCACATGATGGTCGGTTCGGTGGTGGAGTTCACCTGCGCGGTGGACCCGGACCTCTGGCGGCGCTCCCTCGCCATGCTGCTCGACGGGCTTCGCGCCGAGCCCGGCAAGCCGTCGAAGCTGCCCCACCCGCCGCTCGACGAGGACGAGATCGAGGCAGCGATGTCCTGCTGGCGCCCCTGACCCGCGGGTTCCTCAGCCGACGCCCTGCCACCTCACGTGAGTCGTCCGCCTGAGACTTCGCTTGCCACCACGGTTCACTCGGCCGGGATGACCGCCCACATGATCAGGTAGGCCACGAACTGCGGCCCGGGCAGCAGGCAGGACAGCACGGCCAGCAGCCGCACGGTGCCGGGCTTCATGCCGTACCTCTGCGCCAGGCCCGCGCAGACGCCGCCGATCATGCGGCCGTGGCGGGGACGGGACAGTCGCCGGGTGACCGGTGCGCTCATCGTTTTTCCCTTTCCTCGAAGTTCCGATACCTCCACTTCACCACCGGAGTACCCACTTCCGCATCGCTCGCGGGAAGGACAGCCCCCTTAGGGGACGGCGAATCCGGAAACCGTTCGGATGTGCGGGGAACTCGACGGAAACCGGCCGGAAATCCGATGACCTGTGCGTTCTCCGGCCGACATCGGGAAAAGAGTGAGAGATGTCCCCGTCAGGGCTGCTTTTCCGGCCCGATGTGGTGATACTTGCACCCCGTGTACCCGCGTCTGAAGTTCTCGGTCGTCACGATGCTGTGCGCCCTGCTCGTCTCCGGGTGCGCGAAGACCCAGGCGGCGCCCGTGCCGGATTCCGGGCCCACGCCGCTGACCGCCGCCGACGCGCTCGGCGACTTCGCCACCATCGACTACTGCAGCCTGCTGGACGTCGCCGAGGTGGCGCCCGGCGCGGTCGCCGTCCCGACGTTCGAGGACTGCCGCGCCGAAGCCGGGGCGCGCACGATCCTCGTCGGGCCGCTCGCCTTCGACTCCGACCCCAACATCAGGCCCTACGCCTACCCCGGGCCGGTGCCCGACGGCGTCGCGATCCAGCAGTCGACGTTCAACGACCACAGCGCGTGCACCCGCGCGGTCACCTTCGCCGACGGCACCCGGCTCGGGCTGTCGGTCGCCGACAACGCCGACGACCCGGCCTCGCGCTGCGTCATCGCGGACGCCGCCGTCGGTTCGGCGCTGGCCGCGATCACCGCGCACAAGGTCGGGCGGCTGACGTTCCCGGACCGGTCGTGGGGCCGGGTGGCGCCGTGCGTCCTGCTCGACAACCACGACCTCGACACGGCCGCCGGCCCCACCAGCCGTCCGACGATCGGCCTGTCCGGGCACAGCTGCATCCGCGGCAAGGTCAGCTTCAAGGTGACGGTGGAGACGACCGAACCCGCCGGCCCCGCCGAGACGCTCGGCGGCCGCGAAGCGCGCGTCCGGATCGCGGGCGCGTTCTGCCTGATCGACACCACCCAGCCCGGCCAGGGAGGCCACCGCGAACTGGCGGAGATCAGCGTCGTCGAGACGGCCGGCACGGCGGGGGACGGCACGTGCGCGCTGGCCCGCTCCGCCGCGACGTCGATCTTCCCGCGGCTCCCGGCCCCAGGAAAGCCGTGAAGGCCACCTCGGGGAAGGTGAACGTCCCCGAGGTGGCCTTCACGAACCTGTCTAGTCCTCGTAGGTGAGGTTCTTGCCGTTCGACGGGTCGAACAGCTTGATCTTGTCCGCGTCGTACCAGAGCTCGAGGTCGGCGTTCTCCGCCGCCGACGACTCCGCCGAGAGGCGGGCCACGATCTGGGACTCCGCGCCCGGCACGTCCGCGGACCCGCTGTCCGCGGCGAGCTCGGCCAGCTCCGCAGCGGTGGCGGCTTCGCCCTCCACCGTGAAGTGGGCGAACTTCTCCGAGCCCATCGACTCGAGCACGTCGATGTGCGCGGTGAACGTGCCGCCGCCCGTCTTCTGCCCGGCCTCGACCAGCGCCGCGTCCTCGAAGTGCTCCGGCCGGATGCCGACGATCACGTCGCGGGGCGCGTTCGCCCGCTCCACCAGCTGCCGGACGCGGTCCGTCAGCTGCGTCGCGCCCAGCGCACTCCGCACCTCGTTGTTCTCCAGCGTCGCCGGGACGAAGTTCATCGACGGCGAGCCGATGAACCCGGCCACGAACAGGTTCGCCGGGTTGTCGTAGAGGAACTGCGGCGCGCCGATCTGCTGCACGTACCCGCCGCGCAGCACCACGACCCGGTCGCCCAGGGTCATGGCCTCGGTCTGGTCGTGCGTGACGTACAGCGTCGTCGTGCCGAGCTGCTTCTGGATCTTCGCCACCGACGTCCGCATCTGGCCACGGAGCTTGGCGTCCAGGTTGGACAGTGGCTCGTCCATCAGGAACGCCTTCGGGTTGCGGACGATCGCCCGGCCCATCGCCACGCGCTGCCGCTGGCCACCGGAGAGGTTGGCCGGCTTGCGGTCCAGGTGCGCGGTCAGGTCGAGGATCTTCGCGGCTTCCTCCACCTTCGCCCGCACGGTCTTGTCGTCGACCTTGGCCAGCCGCAGCGGGAAGGCCATGTTCTCCCGCACGCTCATGTGCGGGTAGAGCGCGTAGGACTGGAACACCATCGCGATGTCCCGGTCCTTCGGGGCCTTCTCGTTGACGCGCTTCCCGTCGATCCGCAGCTCGCCGGAGGAGATGTCCTCCAGGCCGGCCACCATGTTCAGCGTCGTCGACTTCCCGCAGCCGGACGGGCCGACCAGGATGATGAACTCGCCGTCGCCGATGGTGATGTCCACTTCGGACACTGCGAGGGCGCCGTCGGGGTACTTCTTCGACACCTTGTCGAGCACGATCTCTGCCATAGCGCTACCCCTTCACCGCACCGGAGGTCAGCCCCGCCACGATGCGACGCTGGAAGAACAACACGAACACAATGATCGGGACGGTGATCACGACCGCGGCCGCACACACCTGTCCGGTCGGGTCCTCGAACTGCGAGGACCCGGTGAAGAACGACAGCGCCGCCGGCACCGTGCGCGACGCCGTGGTCGACGTCAGCGAGATGGCGAACAGGAAGTCGTTCCAGCAGAAGATGAACACCAGGATCGCCGTGGTGAACACGCCCGGCGCGGCCAGCGGCGCGATCACCCTCCGGAACGCCTGCGCCGGCGTCGCGCCGTCCATCTTCGCCGCCTTTTCCAGCTCCCACGGGATTTCCCGGAAGAACGCCGACAGCGTGTAGATCGACAGCGGCAGCGCGAACGTGATGTAGGGCAGGATCAGCCCCGGCCACGTGTCGAACAGCCCGAGGTTCCGCTCGATGTTGAACAGCGGCGTCACCAGCGACACCTGCGGGAACATCGCGATCAGCAGCGACAGCCCGACGAGCACCTGCTTGCCGGGGAAGTCCAGCCGCGCGATCGCGTACGCGGCCATCGTGCCCAGCACCACCGCGATCAGCGTCGAGATGATCGCGATGCCGATCGAGTTCACCAGCGCCCGGATGAACTCCGAGGTCTGGAAGATGTCCGCGTAGTTCTGCCAGGTCCACGACTGCGGGATGAAGCTGCCGTCGGTCAGCGTGTCCTTGGTCTTGAACGACAGCGAAACGACCCAGAGCACCGGCACCAGCGCGAACACCAGCACCAGGATGTCGACCAGGCCCCACCTGGCCCTGCGGCCCGTCGTGACGGTTCCCATCACCATCAGCGCTTACCCCCGTCGTCCGAACCCGGTGCGGCCGTGCCGAACACCTTGATGAAGATGAAGGCGATGATCGCCACGGTGATGAAGATCAGCACCGCCATCGTCGACCCGATGCCCAGGTTGAGCCCCTTGACCAGGTTGTCGTAGGTCTGCATGGACACCGACCCGGTGTCCTGCGCGCCGTTCGTGAGCACGTAGATGTTGTCGAAGATGCGGAACGCGTCGAGCGTGCGGAACAGCAGCGCCACCAGGATGGCCGGCTTCATCACCGGCAGCATCACCTTCGTGAACCGCTGCCACGCGCTCGCGCCGTCCATCGCCGCCGCCTTGAGCAGGTCCTCCGGCACCAGCGCCAGGCCGGCCATCAGCAGCAGCGCCATGAACGGCGTGGTCTTCCACACCTCGGCGCCGATGATGATGAACAGCGAAGGCCACTGTTCGGTCAGCGGCGCCGCGTCGGACGCCAGCATGTTCGCCAGGTACCCGGTCTTCGGCGTCCACGCGTAATACCACGAGAACGCCGCGACGACCGTGACGATGCCGTACGGGATCAGGGCGACGGTGCGGACCACGCCGCGGCCGACGAGCGTCCGGTGCATGATCAGCGCCAGCGCCATGCCGAGCACGAACTCGATCGCCACCGACACCACGGTGAGGAACATCGTGGTGCCGAACGCCGTCCACCAGTACGAACTGGACAGCACGGCGCCGTAGTTGTCGAAGCCGACGAACTGCTGCTGCGACGGGAACCGCAGGTCGTACCGCTGCAGCGACAGCCAGATCGAGTAGAGGATCGGGTAGCCGGTGACCGCGATCATCACGATGAACGCGGGCGCGCACAGCCACAACCCGAGCCGCCGCTCGGCCTTCTTCCCTTCGGAGAGGACGGGCTTGCCCGGCTTTCGGGTCGTCGCCTCCCCGGCGACCGTGGCCCCGGCGGTGCCGGCCGGGGTCGAGTCCTGGACGGTCACGGGATCACTCCCTTCGACTGGAGCGCGTCACCGAGCTGCTCGCGCAGCTTGGCCGCGGTGGCCTGCGGGTCGATGTCCGACGGCGGCGAAAGGATCTTCGACATGACCGTCGAGGCGTTCTGGTACGCCGGGGTCAGCGGGCGCACCGCGGCGGTCTTGAGCGCGGCGAGGATCGCCTCGCGCATCGGGTACTGGCTCGCCATGTTCGGGTTGTCGGCCGAAGCCGGCTTGCCCGGGTCGAGCGGAACGTCGTTGTGGTACACCGATTCGATGCTCGGCGGCACGCCGTCGTTGATCGCGGAGATCTTCTGGCTTTCCGGGCTGCGCAAGCACAACGCCGCCTCGAAGGCCTCCGGCTTGTGCTGCGAATAGGTGCTCACCGCCAGGTCGAAGCCGCCGATCGTGGTCCGGGCGGGCATCCCGGCCTGGGCCGCGGGGTAGACCGCCCACTTGAAGTGCGGCAGATCCGCCTTCTTGTCCTTGGCGTAGGCGGCGTAGACGTACGGCCAGTTGAGCTGGAACGCGGCCTGGCCGCGCTGGAACGCCTGCCGGATGTCGTCTTCCTTCATGTTGCTCAGCGACGGGTCGGTGAGCCCCGACGTCGACACCTTCTTGAGCAGTTCCAACGCCTTCACGGCACCGTCGTCCATCACCACGGACTTGCCGTCGTCGGAGAGGATGTGCCCGCCCATCGACGCGACCAGCGTGTTGTAGAAGACCACCAGGCCTTCGTACTGCGCGCCGGTGAACACGATCTCGTAGGGCTTGCCCTGTCCCTTGAGCTCCTGGGACTTCTGCATCATCTCGTCCCACGTCGCCGGCGGCGTCGGCGTCACCCGGTCGTCGTACCAGAGCAGCTGGACGTTGGTGTTCTTCGTGGCCGCGTACAGCTTCCCGTTGTGGGTCGCGGTGTCCAGCGGACCCTGCAGGACACCCTGCGACGCCTCGGCCTTGTTCTGGCCGGTCCATTCCTCGGCCCAGCCGGCTTCGGCGAACTCCGAGACCCACGTGACGTCGAGGCCGAGGATGTCCATCGCGGGGTCGCCGGCGGCGAGCCGGCGCGCCATCTGCAGCCGCTGGTCGTCGGCCCCGCGGGGCAGTTTGTTGTAGATGATTTCGTACTTGCCGGCCGCCTTGACGTTGCAGCCGTCGACCACTTTCTGGAAGTTGTCCTCGGGCGACATGTAGACGTTGATCTTGAGCCCGGAACTCGTCGCACAACCGGCCAGCATGCCGGTCACCAATGCCCCTGCCCCCAGCAGGACGGCGGTGCGGCCGGGCGAACGTCCTCGTTTACCCGCGCCGATCCTCTTCCCCATCAGGCCTCCTCACCCGCGTGCACGCCGGTTACCGCGGCACCCGGTGGGCACCGCGACGCGATGAGGCGAAACCGCGCCAGCACCCCGACGTGCTAGTGCTCGGGCGGCCGCGCTGGTGGGGCGAGGCCGCCCGACTGGTGTCGGCCAACTTATGCCGGGCGATCACACCCCGCAAGCAGTATCGGTAACGATTCAGCGCACCGCGCGTCGAATCGTGATTTTTCCCTGGTAGGGGTAGGGGTTTTCAGGGGTTCGCGGACGGCCGTTTCAGTGCCAGTTCGGCGAGCAGTTCCCGGCCGCGTTCGGCCGAGCGCGGCTGGCACAGGACGTCGTACCGGCCGGCGACGAGCTGGCTCGCCGAGGAGAAGTCCCGGCGGCCCCGCGACATGCTGTACCCGATCGCGGCGAACATCAGACCGGACAGGACACCGAGCACCAGCCCGGTGAGCACTTGCAACGCGAACCCCTGGTTGACGAACAACCCGAGCAGCAGTCCCGCGAACAGGCCGAACCAGGCACCGGACACCGCCCCGGTGCCGAGCACGCGGCCCCAGCTCAGCTTCCCGATCACGCGCTCGACGAGCATCAGGTCGACACCGACGATCGTGACGTCGCCGACGGAGAACTCGCTGTCCGCGAGGAAGTCGACCGCCTTCTGCGCCTCGCCGTAGGTCGCGTACGACCCGATCGGCCAGCCGGTCGGCGGGGTCGGCAGCCGCGGCAGGCCACCGGGCGCCCGCTCCCCGCCAAAGGGACTACTCACCATCATCACCTGCGCACTCGTGGGTCTGGGAGTACATCTTGTCAAGAACACCCGGACGGTGCGAGCCGCTTACCCCGAAAGGCCTGAGCAATTTGTCGCCCTATCGACATTCCCTGAGCGTAGCTTTCCCGTGAAAGCTACGCTCAGGAGCGGGACTTGTATTCCTTGAGCAGACCCCGGCTGATGATGGTCTTCTGGATCTCGCTGGTGCCCTCGCCGATCAGCAGGAACGGCGCTTCGCGCATCAGCCGCTCGATCTCGTACTCCTTGGAATACCCGTAACCGCCGTGGATGCGGAACGCGTCCTGGGTGACCTCGGCGCAGTACTCGGACGCGATGAGCTTCGCCATCCCGGCCTCGACGTCGTTGCGCGCGCCGGAGTCCTTGAGGCGAGCCGCGTTCACCATCATCAGGTGCGCCGCCTCGACCTTCGTCGCCATCTCGGCCAGCTTGAACGCCACGGCCTGGTGCTCGGCGATCGCCTTGCCGAACGTCTTGCGCTGCTGGGCGTACTCCACCGCCAGCTCGAACGCCCGGATCGCGATGCCGCACGCCCGCGCCGCGACGTTGACCCGGCCGACCTCGACACCGTCCATCATGTACGTGAATCCCTTGCCGGGCGCCTCGCCCAGCACCATGTCCGCGCCGATGCGGTAGCCGTCGAAGACCGCTTCCGTGGTGTCGACGCCCTTGTAGCCCATCTTGTCGATCTTGCCGGGGATGGTCAGGCCGGGCGCCACCTCGCCGAAGCCCTCCGGCTTCTCGACCAGGAACGTCGTCAGGTTCCGGTGTGGCTTGTCGGCGCCTTCGTCGGTCTTCACCAGCAACGCGATCAGGGTGGACGACCCGCCGTTCGTCAGCCACATCTTCGAGCCGTCGATGACGTAGTGAGCACCGTCGCCTTCGCGGCGGGCGCGGGTCTTGATCGCGGCGACGTCCGAACCGAGGTCGGGCTCCGACATCGAGAACGAGCCGCGGACCTCGCCGGTGGCCATCCGCGGCAGGAAGTGCTGCTTCTGCGCTTCGGTGCCGTGGCGGGAGATCATGTGCGCCACGATGAAGTGGGTGTTGATGACGCCGGACACGCTCATCCAGCCCCGCGCGATCTCCTCGACGACCAGCGCGTAGGTCAGCAGCGACTCGCCGAGTCCCCCGTACTCCTCCGGGATGGTGAGCCCGAACAGCCCCATCTCCTTCATGCCCTCGACGATGTCGGCGGGGTAGGCGTCGGCGTGCTCGAGCTCCTGCGCGTGCGGGATGACCTCCTTGTCCACGAACTGGCGGACGGTCGCGAGGATCTCCGACTGCACGTCGGTCAGGCCGGCGGTCTGGGCGAGACGGGCCATCACGGCTCCCTTTCCGGAGGTACGACGCCGCTCCCGGCGCTGGGTTACCGGTGAGTATGACCCGAAAGCCGCAACCCTGCTATGAGGGCGCTCACGCTCAGCGGGATCAGCCCCGTAAAGTGCCGCGGGAGGGGAGAGATCATGAGCTATCCGCAGGACCCGAACAATCCGTACGGCCAGCAGCCGCCACCTTCGGGCGGCTACCAGCAGCCCGGTTACGGCGGGCAGTACCCGAGCGGCGGCTACCAGCAGCCGGGCTACCCGCAGTACCCCGGCCAGCCGCAGTACCCGGGTCAGCCCGGCTACCCGGGCTATCCAGGCTACCCCGGCGGGATGCCGGGGCCGCCCCGGGAAGGTTCGGGGCTCGCGGTCGGCGCGCTCGTCTGCTCGATCGCCGGGACGCTCCTGTGCTTCCTGGGGGTCATCGCCGGCATCATCATGGGCCACATCGCCTTCGGCAAGGCCAAGCGCGGCGAAGCGGAGGGCCGGGGCATCGCGCTGGCGGCGATCATCGTGGGGTACGCCGGGATCGTGCTCACCATCGGTTTCCTCGTCCTCGGCTTCACCCTGGGCTACCTCGGCCAGTTGCGCTGACCGGGGCACCACCGTTGGCTTCCCACCCGTACCGAGGGGACCCGTCATGACCGACCCGTCCGGGGACAAGGACCGCCCGGCCGCCGATCCGGCCACGGCGTACGACGCGCCGCCGTCGGCGGACTCCGCGCCGTACCAGCCGGAGAACTACGACCCGCCGTTGCCCGACGCGACGATCAGCGACGCGACGACCACCGACGCGACAGCCACCGACGCGACCACCACCGACACGGCGCCGTCCGGGACCACGGACGACACGGACGACACCCCGGCCACCGGGTTCCCGGCCCAGGCCGCGGCGGAGCCTGCCGTCGCCGCGGACCAGCCCGGCCCGCTCCCGCCCGGGGCGTACGAAACCGCGGCCGCGTACATCCCCGGCACGCCCTACGCGGCCCCGGGCCGGCCGATCCCGCAGGCCTACCAGCAGCAGCCGTACCCGCCGGCGTACGGGCAGCCGCCGTACGGGCAGCCCGGGCCCTACGGGCAGCCCGCGGCGTACGGGCAGCCGTACCCCGCGCCGCCACGCGGGCAGGACAACGCGCTGGCGATCGGCGCACTGGTCTGCTCGATCCTCGGCTTCTGCTCCGGGGTCACCGCGCTCGCCGGGCTCGTCATGGGCCACATCGCGCTGAGCAAGACGAACCGCGGCGAAGCGGGCGGCCGGGGGCTGGCCACGGCCGCCGTGATCGTCGGCTACGTCGTGGTGGCGCTGTGGATCGGGTTCTTCACCACCCTGATCATCCTGACCGCGAACGGCTACCTCGGCAGCTAGTCCGCCGCCGGCAGCACCGCGTCGCCGGGACTGCGCGGCGACGGCGTCGCGTGCCCGTTCACCTCGGGTTTCGGCTCGGCCGCCTCGGGTTCCGGCGCGGCCGCCGCCGGGGCCGCGGCCGGGGCGGCCTTCGGCGTCTGCGCGTCGAGGAACCGCAGCAGCTCGACCGGGAACGGCAGCACCAGCGTCGAGTTCTTCTCCGACGACACCTGCACGACGGTCTCGAGGAGCCGCAGCTGCAGCGCCGCCGGGGTGTCGGCCATCTGCGCGGCCGCCTGCGAGAGCTTGTACGACGCCTGCAACTCACCGTCGGCGGAGATGACGCGCGCGCGTCGTTCCCGCTCCGCCTCGGCCTGCCGCGACATCGAGCGCTTCATCGCCTCCGGCAGTGCGACGTCCTTGATCTCGACGCGGTCGATGTGGATGCCCCAGTCCAGCGCCGGGCTGTCGATCATCAGCTCCAGGCCCTCGTTGAGGCGCTCGCGGTTGGAGAGCAGGTCGTCGAGCTCGCTCTTGCCGATGATCGAGCGCAGCGACGTCTGCGCGACCTGGCCGACCGCCGACCGGTAGTCCTGCACGTTGACCGCCGCGACCACCGGGTCGATGACCTTGAAGTAGACGACCGCGTCGACCCGGACCGTGACGTTGTCCCTGGTGATGCCGTCCTGGGCGGGGATCGGCATGGTCACGATCTGCATGTTGACCTTCTGGATCCGGTCGGCGAACGGCACGAGCACCGCCAGCCCCGGTTCCCGCACCTTCGACCGCACCCGGCCGAACCGGAAGACGAGTCCGCGTTCGTACTGCTTCACGACGCGCACGCTCGACGCGAGCCAGGCCCCGCCCGCGAGGACGACGGCGCTGAGAATCTCCACCACCATGACTGCTCCCGGGGTTGCGTTTTCCCCTTGAAAGCCCAGCGTACGCCCGCTGGGAAGCCGACGAAACGCACTGGACGGTGCTGTCAGGCTGACGGGGTGACCGAGCTTCGCATCCCCCCGCTGTTCGCCGCCCGGGCGCCTCGGGTGCTCGGCGACGGCGCCGTCGCGTGGCTGGCGGGCCTGCCGGAACTCGCCGCCCGGTACGCCCGGAAGTGGGGCCTGACGTTCGAGGGCGAGGCGATGCACGGCTACGTCGGCGTGGTGCAGCCCGCGCGGCTCGCCGACGGCACGCCGGTGGTGCTGAAGCTGGGCTGGCGGCACGCGGAGTCCGCCGACGAGCCGCTCGCACTGTCCACATGGGCCGGCCGGGGTGCGGTGCTGCTGCTGGATTCCGCGCCGGACGACGGCGTTCTGCTGCTCGAACGGCTCGACGCCGGGCGCACCCTCGACGATCTCCCGCTGCGCGAGGCGATCCCGCTGATCGGTTCGCTGGCGCGGCGGCTGGCCGTCCCGGCGCCCGCGTCCCTGCGCCGGAACCTGCGCTCCGAGGCGGCCCGGTCGACCGAGGAACTCCCCCGCCGCTGGGCCGCACTCGGCGAACCGTTCGACCGGCGGCTGATCGGCGACGCCGTCGCGATCTGCGGCGAACTCGGGCCGTCGGCGGGTGACCGGCTGGTGAACGAGGACCTGCACTTCCAGAACGTGCTGGCCGGCGCGCGCGAGCCGTGGCTGGTGATCGACCCCAAGCCACTGGCCGGCGACCTCGAGTGGGGCGTCATCCCGCTGTTCTGGAACCGCTTCACCGAGTCCACACTGGACGATCGGTGCGCGCTGGTCGTCGCTTCGCAGGAACTGGACGCCGCGAAGGTGCGGGCCTGGACGCTCGTGCGGGCCGTGCAGAACTGGCTCTGGATGCTGGAAGAGTACGAGCAGTCCGGCGAAGACAGCGACGACCCGGCCTTCATCACAGTGACATGCGGGGCTTCGCCCCGGGCCGGGGGCTCCGCCACCCGGACCCCCGCAAGAAGTCCGGTGCCGGAAATCGCTACCTGGGCAGCCAGCCGATAGTGTCACCGGCATGGCCGGGGTCAACAGGGTTTTCGCAGCTCAGCTGTCCGGGTTGCCGGTGTTCGGCCCGGACGGCGAGTCGATCGGCCGCGTCCGCGACCTGGTCGCCGGGCTGCGCCTCGACGCGCAGCCGCCCCGGATCCTCGGCCTGGTCGTCGAACTGACGACGCGGCGGCGCGTCTTCGTCCCGATGCTGCGGGTCACCTCGATCGAGCCGACCGCCGTGACGCTCGCCACCGGCTCGGTCAACATGCGCCAGTTCAACCAGCGCCCCAACGAAGTCCTGGTGCTCGGCCAGCTGCTCGACGCGCACGCCACGCTGGCCGGGTCGGACACGCGGATCACCGTCGTCGACGCCGGGATGGAGCCGACCCGCACCCGCGACTGGGTCCTGGCCAAGCTCGCCATCCGGGAGCGGCGGATCGGGCTGGGCCGCCGCCGTTCGGCGATGCAGGTGCTGCCCTGGTCGGACGTGGCCGGGCTCGGCCTGACCGACCTCACCGGCCAGCCACAGGGCGCCGGCCAGCTGCTCATGCTGTTCGACACCATGCGTCCGGCCGACATCGCCGCGACCGTGCGCGACCTGCCGCTCAAGCGGCGGCACGAGGTCGCCGACGCGATGGACGACGAGCGCCTCGCCGACGTCATCGAGGAGCTGCCGGACGACGACCAGAAGGAGCTGCTGGCCTACCTGGCCGAGGAGCGCGCCGCCGACGTCCTGGAGGCGATGAACCCCGACGACGCGGCCGACCTGCTGGCCGAGCTCGCGCCGGCCGACCAGAGCCGGCTGCTGGAGCTGATGGAGCCGGAGGAGTCCGCGCCGGTCCGGCGGCTGCTGGCGTACTCGTCCGACACCGCGGGCGGCCTGATGACGCCGGAACCGGTGGTGCTGACCCCGGACACGACGATCGCCGAAGCGCTGGCGCACATCCGCAACGCCGAGCTGCCGCCCGCCCTGGCCAGCATGGTCTTCGTCTGCCGCCCGCCCACCGCGACGCCGACCGGGCGCTACGTCGGCGTCGTCCACTTCCAGCGGCTGCTGCGGGAGCCGCCGGCGGAACTGGTCGCCAGCGCCGTCGACACCGGGCTGCCGCCGCTGCAGTCGAACACCTCACTTGCCCAGGTCACCCGGTACTTCGCGGCCTACAACCTGACCTGCGGGCCGGTCGTCGACGCCGAGGACCACCTGATCGGCGCGGTCACCGTCGACGACGTCCTCGACCACCTGCTGCCCGAGGACTGGCGCGAGACCGGCCTGCACGACACCTTGGAGGAAGACCGTGCCTGAGCTGACTTCGGGACGGCGGCTCGACCAGCCCCGCGGCCAGAACCGGTTCAGGCTGAACATCGACCCGGACACGTTCGGCCGGCTGTCCGAACGGCTGGCGCGGTTCCTCGGCACCGGGAAGTACCTGTTCTGGCAGACCATGCTGGTGGTCGTCTGGGTCGTGCTGAACATCACGGCGCTGTCGCTGCAGTGGGACCCGTACCCGTTCATCCTGCTCAACCTGGCGTTTTCGACCCAGGCGGCGTACGCGGCGCCGCTGATCCTGCTCGCGCAGAACCGGCAGGACGACCGCGACCGCGTCTCCCTGGAGGAGGACCGGAACCGGGCCCTGCAGACGAAGGCCGACACGGAGTACCTGGCCCGGGAGCTGGCGGCGCTGCGGCTCGCGGTCGGCGAGGTGGCGACGCGGGACTACCTGCGCGGCGAGCTGGACCGGCTCCGGGAAGACCTCGACCTGGAGCCCAGGAAGGCCAAACCCAACCGCACTCATACTGGCTCGTAACATGGACGGGGTGACCAGCACCCAGCAGCTCCCCAGCGTCGACGACGTCCGCAGCGCGCTGAAGAGCGTGCAAGACCCCGAGATCCGGAAACCCATCACGGACCTGGGGATGGTCAAGGACGTGGCCGTCGGCGCCGACGGCGTCGTCACGGTCGGGATCTACCTGACGGTGGCCGGCTGTCCCCTGAAGGCGACCCTGACCAACGACACGCAGGCCGCCGTCTCGAAGCTCCCCGGCGTGGTCGACGTGCGCGTCGAGCTGGACGTGATGAGCGACGAGCAGCGCACGGAGCTGCGGAAGTCCTTGCGCGGCGACGCGGCGGAGCCGGTGATCCCGTTCGCGCAGCCGGGCTCGATGACGCGGGTGTACTGCGTGGCGTCGGGCAAGGGCGGCGTCGGCAAGTCGTCGGTCACGGTGAACCTGGCGGCGGCGATGGCGGCCCGCGGGCTGTCGGTGGGTGTGGTGGACGCGGACATCTACGGCCACTCGATCCCCCGGATGCTGGGTGCCCGCGAGAAGCCGACCAAGGTCGACACGATGATCATGCCGCCGCAGTCCCACGGCGTGAAGGTGATCTCGATCGGCATGTTCACCCCGGGCAACACCCCGGTGATCTGGCGCGGCCCGATGCTCCACCGGGCACTGCAGCAGTTCCTGGCGGACGTGTTCTGGGGCGACTTGGACATCCTCCTGCTGGACCTCCCGCCGGGCACGGGCGACATCGCGATCTCGGTGGCCCAGCTGATCCCGAACGCGGAGATCCTGGTCGTGACCACCCCCCAGCAGGCGGCGGCCGAGGTGGCCGAGCGCGCGGGCGCGATCGCGTTGCAGACGCGTCAGCGCGTGGCGGGGGTCATCGAGAACATGTCGTGGCTGGAGCAGGCCGACGGTTCCCGCCTGGAGCTCTTCGGTGCCGGTGGCGGCCAGTCGGTGGCTTCGTCGTTGTCGAAGTCGATCGGGTCGGAGGTGCCGCTGCTCGGGCAGGTGCCGATGGACCCCCGGATGGTTGCGCAGGGCGACGCGGGAACGCCGTTGGTGCTGACCGACCCGGAGGCGCCGGCGTCGCTGGTGCTGAAGGAAGCGGCGAAGAAGCTGACGGTCCGGGCCCGCGGGCTGGCCGGGATGATGCTGAACGTGACCCCGGCGGGCCGCTGAAAGTAGTTCCGCGGCCCTGTCGGATCGGGGCGAGGGTGTTCGTAGCAGGGGTAAGGCCACCACGAGCTTCCCTCAAGGAGACACCATGCCCGCCACGTACACCTTCGACGTCTTCGCCACGCTCGACGGCTTCGCCAACCACAAGGGCGACTGGGGCGGCTACTGGGGCAAGCAGGGCCCCGAATTCCTGGCGCAGCGGGCCGCGGCCTACCGCGACCCGCTGCGCATGGTGCTCGGAGCCGGCACCTACTCGTCGAACGCGCCGTTCCTCGACGCGGGCTTCGACCGCAGCCGGTTCGACGGGTGGATCACGCGGATGTTCGGCTCCCCGGTGACGGTGCTGTCCAGCCGGCTGACCGAGCCCCTCGACTGGCCGGGCACGACCATCGAAGCAGGCGACCCCGTCGAGGTCGTCACGCGCCTCAAGGCCGAATCGGCCGTGCCGCTGCGCTCCCACGGAAGCCTGACGCTCAACCGGGCGCTGCTGAACGCCGGCCTGGTCGACACCATCGAGATGACGGTCTTCCCGGTGCTCTCCGGAGCGACGGGCGTGGATCGGGTCTTCGACGGCGTGGACGACTTCGACCTCGAGCTGCTCGACGCCCGGACCTTCGACGGCGACACGCAGGTGCTGACCTACCGGCCGACCCGGCACGGCGGGGCTGTGGGCTAGCGGCTCGCGTCGCGATGCGGCGCCGGCGAGCCTTCGCGGCCACGAACAAGTCCGCCGGCGCGGTCGGCTTCGGTCAGGAAGCCGACCGACAGCAAAGCTACGTGGCGTCCGGGTCGATCGGCGGGCGCTCGCCCGGCTTGAGCGGCTCCGGCGCGGACGGGGTCTGGCCGGCCAGGTAGCTGTTCGAGCCGTTGGTCCCGTTCGCCGGGGTGCTGCTCCCGTTCGTGATGCCCTTCAGGCCGAGCGGGTCGGAGTCGCCGTCGAAGAGGTGCTGCGTCACGACCCGTTTCGGGTCGAAGTTCCGCAGTCCGCGCAGGTCTTCCAGCGGCTTGCGCAGCTGGTCGAACTCCGGACCCATCTCCTCGCGGAGCTGCTCACGCGCCCCGGTCGCGAAGTCGCGGACCTTCTTCACACTCTTCGCGAGCCAGGACGCCGCCTCCGGCAGCCGTTCCGGGCCGAGGATGAAGAGACCGGCGATGATGAGGACGAGGATTTCCCCCCATCCGACACTGTCGAACACCCGTCTACCTCCGCTCGGAACCTACCCGCCCAGGGTACCCGCCGCCCGCCGCGCTCCGGCAGGCCGAACGCGGGAACTCAGTCGGAAGCCAGGGTTACGTCCACGACGAAGCTCGCGCCGTCACGCGCCAGCGACACCGGGACCACTTCGCCGACGTCGTGCGCGCGGACCGCGACCGTCAGTTCCGCGGAGTCGCGGACCAGCCGGGTGCCGATCTTCGTGATCACGTCGCCCTCCTTGATGCCCGCGTTCGCGGCCGGGCCGCCCGGCGCGACGTTCTTCACCTGGGCGCCCATCGTGGACGAGCCGGCGACCGTCGACGACGCGTTGATGCCGATGTCGGCGTGCTGGACCTTGCCGTCCTTGATCAGCGCCTTCGCGATCTTGATCGCGTAGTCGCTCGGGATGGCGAAGCCGATGCCGATGCTGCCGCCGTCCGCGCCCGCGGAGCGGATCGACGAGTTGATCCCGACCAGCGCGCCGGTGGAGTCGACGAGCGCACCGCCCGAGTTGCCGTGGTTGATCGCGGCGTCGGTCTGGATGGCCTCGTAGGTGACCGGCGGCGCGCCGTTGTCGCCCCCCGCGGTGATCGGCCGGTTCAGCGCGCTGACGATGCCCGCGGTCACCGAGTTCTGCAGCGCCAGCGGCGAGCCGATCGCCATCACGGTGTCGCCGACCTGCAGGTCCGCGGACTTCCCGATCTGCAGCACGGTCGGGTTGGTGACGTTGACCTTCACGACGGCGAGGTCGGTCTTCTGGTCGGCGCCGACGAGCTTGGCCTCGGTGCGGGTGCCGTCGATGAAGACGGCCGTGACCTTGACACCCGGGTCCGCGGCGGCGGAGGCGATGACGTGTTCGTTGGTGAGGATGTAGCCCTGGGGGTCGATCATGACGCCGGAGCCCTGCTCACCGGACTCGGCGCCGGGCTTGAAGACCTCGAGGGAGACGACGGCGGGGGCGACGCGCTTGGCGATTTCGGCGACCGAGCCGGCCGGGCGTTCCTTGGCGGCTTCGGCTTCGGAGATGGTGGCGGAGCCGGTGAGCGCGGTGCCGGTGTCGCCGACCCACCAGCCGACGAGGCCGCCCGCGGCCCCGACGAGCAACGCGACGACGCCGAGCAGGACGAGCGCTTTCGGCTGCACGCGCCGGCCGAAGAGCACCTCGGGCAGGCTGAGCAGCGCGCCGGGCGGCCGGTTGACGGGCTTTTCCTCGTCTTCGGCGGGCATGGCGGGCCCGGCGAGCACCGCGGCGGCCCCCGGATCGCGCCACGGATCCCGGGTGCCGGTCCACAGGGGCGGTTCGGCTTCCCGCGCGTCCCCGGTGGCTTCCCGCGGCCGTTCGAGCAGCACGCCTTCGGCCCCGGGCGGCCGCCGGAAGGCCTCGGCGAGCGACTCGGGCGCGGGCGGGGCGAGGTTGACGCCGTTGGTCTTCTGCGGGGAGTAGAGCTTGTCGAACGCGCCGTCGACGCCCTGCGGCCTGCCGAACACGGCGGCCTGCGCCGGGTCGACAGCCGGTCGCGCGAGCGGCCGCGGGCCCAGCCGGTCGGCTTCGCTCGCGCCGGGCTGCTCGGGATTCACGTTCGGCTCGGTCATCATTCCCCGGTGCAGAAGATCAGGTGGCTGGGCGTGACGATACCCAAGCCCAGTGCTCGGAGTCTGCCGGTCCACGGGTGAAGTGGCTGTTTCTTGAGCCGGCCGTCCACCGGCACGGCCTGGGCCGGGCACACCGAAGGCCGCCGCGAAAGGGATTCGCAGCGGCCTTCAAAGTTCGCTCAGCGGATACCGGCCGGCACTGCCACCGGTGTGGTGCTCGCCGGGGTCGACATCGCCGCCGGTTGCTGCGGCACCGCCATCTGCGCCGGCAGCAGGTTCGCCGGCTGGGGCGCTCCGCCACCCGTCTCGGGAGAGCCGTCTCCGTCCGCCGACGTCCCCACCAGGGCCAGCGCGCTCAGCACCAGACCCGAAACGACCACGCCCGCCCCCTGCGCGGCGCGGCGCTTGAAGCGGCCGCCGCCGAGGACGTTCGGGGACTGGCCCAGCGGGGCCGACGACCCCAACGGGGACACCCCGCCCAGGACGCCCGCGGTGCGCAGACCCGCGACCCGGTCGGGGCGCTGGACCGCGACCAGCTGGCCGTCCGCCGTGATCGCCAGGTTGTCCGGGGTGCTCGGCAGCTCGGTGTGCTGCGGGATCGACTGGAGGCTCGCGAGGAACCCGGCCGACATCGAGGGCGCCCCCGCGCCGCGGATCGCCTCGACTGTCTGCCGCTGCGCCCGCACCTCCGCCGCGCAGGCCGCGCAGCGGGTGATGTGCGACGCCGCGCGGTCGCGCGCGCCGTGGGAAAGCTCGCCGTCGACGAACGCCACCACGACGTCCGGCAGCAGGTGCGACTCGGGGAGTCCCCAGCCTCGCGGTGCGGTCATACCGACACCTTCGCAGACTGCGGTGCGTAAGCGCGACGACGCTCGAGCGACGCGCGCAGCGCCTGACGCCCACGGTGGATACGGCTGCGGACGGTGCCCAGCTTGACACCCAGCGTCGCGCCGATCTCCTCGTACGACAGCCCTTCGACGTCACACAGGACGACGGCGGCGCGGAACTCCGGGGGCAGCTCGTCGAGCGCCGCCTGCAGGTCCGGGTCCAGGTGGGTGTCCGAGTAGACCTGCTCGGGGCTCGGGTCGTCGCCCACGATGCGGTCGGTGTCCTCCGGCAGGCCTTCCATCCGCACGCGCGAGCGGCGGCGGGCCATGTCGAGGAACAGGTTGGTGGTGATCCGGTGCAGCCAGCCCTCGAACGTGCCGGGCTTGTAGGACGCCAGCGACCGGAAGACGCGGATGAACGTCTCCTGCGTCAGGTCCTCGGCGTCGTGGGCGTTGCCGGTCAGGCGGTAGGCGAGCCGGTAGACCCGGTCACCGTGTTCGCGCACGACCTCGTCCCAGGACGGCGGCGTCCAAGCCACCTCGTCCAGGGTCACGGGCTGAGCCCCGGCCTCGGCGTCGGCGTTCTGCATCGCGGGAGCAGGCACCTCCATCTGCGTTTCTCCTGTCTGCTCCACCCAACGCGGGCTGTGGCCACGGTGTTCCCCGTGTCGTCGGATTTCAGTCTCTCCGGGTTCCTTATGGTTCTAGTGAGACTGGACTGAGAGCTGGCTGAGAACTTCTCCGTGGGTGCTTCCAGGGAGCCTGCGCGGATTTATCGACAACCAACGCTAACCTCCGTGCGTGAACACGCCCACCCCTGCGGCCGCGCCGGCCGATTCCGGGTTCGTCGACGGGTACCTGCCCGACGACGAGGTGCTGTCTTCGGCCCGCGCCAGGGCCGAGGACCTGGGCTGCACCCCGCTCAGCGCGGGTGCGGGCGCAACGCTGCGTTTCCTGGCCGCGACCCTGCGAGCGAAAGCCGTCGTCGAGGTCGGCACCGGCGCGGGGGTCAGCGGGCTGAGCCTGCTGCGCGGAATGGCGCCCGACGGCGTGCTGACGTCGATCGACGTCGAGCCGGAGTACCAGCGGGCCGCGCGCGCGACGTTCCGCGAGGCGGGCTTCGCGCCCGGCCGGACCCGCCTGATCATCGGCCGCGCCCTCGACGTGCTGCAACGGCTCACCCCCGGCGGCTACGACCTGGTGTTCGTCGATTCCGCGCACATCGAGTACCCCGGCTGCTACGAGCTGGGCGTGTCACTGCTGCGGCGCGGCGGGATCATCGCGTTCCACAACGTGCTGGTCGGCGGCCGGGTGATCGACCCGTCCCACCGCGACCCGGAGACGCTGGCCCTGCGCGAGGTGGCGCGCGCGTTCCGCGAGGACGAACGCCTGGTCCCGGCCCTGCTCCCGGTGGGCGGCGGGCTGCTGGTCGCCGCCGCGACCTGATCACCTGCCCACAGGATCACCTGCCCACAGGGTCGTCGAGTTGGGGACAACTCGCTGCTCGCGGCCGGTTTCGTCGGTGTGCGCCGGTAGACTGGACGTGGGGACGCCCCCCAGGGAGGGCGGGGGCGTTTCCGGTTCCTGCACCGACCGCCGCCACGGCCAGGAGCAGCCACACCGCCACCACCGCGATCAGCCACGGCCAGCCCGCGTGGCCGTACACCCACGCCCCGGCGGCGCCGCCGATGCTGCTGCCCAGGTAGTACGTCGCCGTGTACAGGCCGCCCACCTGACCGCGGGCGTCCTCGGGCGCGTCGGCCGCCGCCCAGCCGTTCGCGACCGCGTGCGCGGCGAAGAACGCGCAGGTCAGCACCAGGAATCCGGCGATGACCAGCGGTAGCGAGTCCGGCAGGGTCAGCGCCGCGCCGGCGGCCGTCAGCAGCAGCGCGCCGATCAGCGCGCGGCGGCGGCCCACCTTCGCCACCAGCCGTCCGGCCGCTGCCGAGGAGACCGAGCCGGTGGCGTACGCCAGGAAGACCAGGGACGCGATCGCCGGTGACAGGTCCAGCGGGTGGCCGGTCAGCCGGAAACCGGCGGCGTTGTAGAGGGCGACGAACGAGCCCATCGCCAGCAGCGCGACGGCGTACTGGGCCAGCAGCACCGGCTTGCTCAGCGCCGTGACGAGCCCGTGGCCGACACCGCCGAGGTGACCGTGGGGCCGGGTGCCCGGCGGCAGCGTCACGACGGTGATCGCCGAGCACACCGCCCCCACGCCCGCGACGACGAACAGCGCGCCGCGCCAGCCGAGTGGCCCGGCGGTGAAACCGCTGGCCAGCCTGCCGAGCATGCCGCCGACGGTGTTGCCGGCGATCATCGCGCCGACCGCGGCGGCGACGCCCGCGCGGCCGAGCCGTTCGGCCAGGTAGGCGGCCGCCACCCCGGGGAACCCGGCGATCGCGACGCCCTGCAGCGCGCGCAGGACGAGCAGCGCCGGGTACGTCGGCATCAGCGGCAGCAGCAGGCCGAACACGACCGACGCGACGACGGACGTGACGATCACCGGCCGCCGGCCGACCACCTCGGACAACGCCGCGATGGGCAGGACGGCGATGGCGAGCGCGCCGGTCGCGACGCTGATCGCGAGCGCCGCGCCGCCGGGGTCGAGGTGGAACTGCGCGGCGAGCTGCGGCAGCACCGGCTGCGGGGCGTAGAGCAGCGCGAAGGAGGAAATCCCGGCCGCGGCGACGGCCGCTTTGACTCGGCGGGTGGAAGTCACCTCCTGAAAGTAAGCACCCCTAACCAATACGTCCAATGCGCTTCCGTGGCAACATTGATGCAGTGACGTATGACTCGCTGTCCACGCAGGTCGCACCCCACCTGCCACTGCTCGCGGCTCTTCGGGAGACGAGGAACGTCACACGGGCGGCCGAGCTGCTGGGCGTGCCGCAGCCGACGGTGAGCCGCCGGCTCGCGGCGCTGGCGGACGCGCTGGGCGCGCCGCTGACGGTCCCGGACGGCCGCGGCATCCGGCTGACGCGGGCAGCCGAACTACTGGCCGAGGCGGCGGCCCGCGGGCTCGCGGCGGTCGACACCGGGGTGCGGCTGGCGCGCGAGGAGGTGGCGCCGGAGTCGGGGCACGTGGTGCTGGGCTTCCTGCACCTGCTCGGGCGGTCGCTGGTGCCTTCGCTGCTGCGCGGCCACCGGGCGCGGTACCCCGGGGTGCGGTTCACGCTGGTCCAGGGCTCGCGGCAGGACATGGTCGACCGGCTGGCGGGCGGCGAGCTGGATCTGGCACTGGTGGCGCCGTTGCCCGACGTTCCGGCCTTGGCCTGCGCGGGCTTGGTGGACGAGGAGATCCTGCTGTCGGTGCCGGCGGGCCACCGGCTGGCGGGGCGCCGCGAGGTGCGCGTGGCGGAGCTGGCGGACGAGGAGTTCGTGCTGCTCGAGCCGGGGTACGGAGTGCGGACGCTGACCGACGAGCTCTGCGCGGCGGCGGGCTTCACGCCGCGGATCGCCTTCGAGGGCCAGGAGTCGGACACCGTGCGCGGGCTGGTGGCGGCGGGCTTGGGGGTCGCGTTGCTGCCGCGGTTCGGGCCGGGCAGCCCGGCGGGGGTCGCCGAGGTGCCGCTCTCCCCCCGCCCGTACCGGACGATCGGGCTCGCGTGGCGGGCCGGCGAGCCGATGACGCCGGCGGTCACCGGCTTCCGCGACCACGTCCTGGCGACGCGGGCTCAGCCGCGCTCCCCATAGGCGGCCCGGGATCAGCCGCGCTCGTCGTAGGCGGCGCGGGCCGCGCCGATGTGCGGCAGGTGCGTGATGCTCCACTCGACCAGCGGCGCCGTGGCTTCGCGCAGCGTCCGGCCCATCGGCGTCAGCTCGTACTCGACGTGCGGTGGCATCACGGCGCGGACCGTGCGCGTCAAGAGGCCGTCGCGCTCGAGGTCGCGCAGGGTCACCGTGAGCATGCGCTGGCTGATGCCCTCGACGGCACGCTTGAGTTCGGTGAAGCGCAGCGGGCCGTCCTTGAGCATGCGGACCACCAGCAACGCCCACTTGTCCCCGACGATCCCGAGGACTTCCCGGGCCTGGCACGGGTCCTGCACGGTTACCTCCAGAGAACCGGGGCACCGGAAAGTGCCTTATTGCCCGGTTCGCGTCCAGTGGATCACGATGGTTCCGGTTACCGAATGGTACCGAGGCACGGATAGGAACCGGAATGGGTATGACGACGTTTCTGCTGGTACACGGGGCTTGGCACAACGGACAGGCCTGGGAGCGGGTGATCCCGTTCCTGGAAGCGGCCGGCCACCGGGTGTTCGCGCCGTCGCTGACCGGCTACGGCGACAAGGCACACCTGCTGAGCCCGGAAGTGGGCCTCGACACCCACGTCGACGACGTCGCCGGGCTGATCGAGGACGAGCGGCTCACCGACGTGGTGCTCGTCGGTCACAGCTACGCCGGGCTGGTCATCTCGTCGGTGGCGAACCGGCTCCCCGAGCGGATCGCGCACCTCGTGTACCTCGACGCGATGGTCCCCGAAGACGGCGAAACCGCGGTCGACGTCATGCCCTTCACCAAGGCGCTCATCGATGCGGCCGTCGACGGCTGGCGGGTTCCGCCGTTGCCGGAGCAGCCGGCGCCGCTGGGTCTGTTCGGGGTCACCGATCCCGCCGACGTCGCCTGGCTGCGCTCGATGCTGTCGGACCAGCCGGTGGAGTGCCTCCGGCAGCCCGTGCGGCTGGACGACCCGGCCGTGCACGCGATCCCGCGCACGTACATCCACTGCGTCGGCGGGCGGCCGGAGGGCATCACCCGGCGTCCCGTCCCGGCGGGCGCGCGCGTGCGGGAACTGCCGACCGGTCACGACTGCATGATCACCATGCCCGCCGAGCTCGCCGCGCTGCTCGCCGAGACGACCCAACCCAGCGAGATAGGCCAACCCGGCGAGACGGCTCAGTCCAGCGAAGCCGCCAGCTCCACCAGGGTCCGCGCCGCGAACCCCGTCGCCCCGGGGACCACCTCGTCGTAGTTCTTCTCCGACCGCGCCGGGCCCGCGATGTCCAGGTGCGCCCACGGCAGGCCCGAAGTGAACTCGCGCAGGAACAACGCCGCCGTGATGCCGCCCGGCCCGCTCGGTGTCTGCCGGACGTCACCGAACTCGCCGCGGACGTTCTCCGCGTAGTCCTCCACCAGCGGCATCCGCCACCACGCCTCGCCCACCCGGGCACCCGCGGCGGAAACCCGCGCGGCCAGGTCGTCGTCGGACGCGAACAACCCGCCCGTGCGCAGCCCGAGCGAAACCTTCATCGCGCCCGTCAACGTCGCCGCGTCGACCACGTAGTCGGGGGTGAAGCGCCGGATCCCGTAGACGAGCGCGTCGGCCAGGACCATCCGGCCCTCGGCGTCCGTGTTCCCCACCTCGGTGGTCTTGCCGCCGTAGTGCCGGACGATGTCGCCCGGCCGGTACGACGAACCCGAGACGTGGTTTTCCGCGCAGGGGACCAGTGCCGTCACCCGGACCGGCAGCCCGAGGGCCGCGATGGCGCGGGTCGCCGCGATCACCGCCGCGCCGCCCGCCATGTCCGTGCGCATCAGGTGCATGCCGTCGGCCGGCTTGATCGACAGGCCGCCGGTGTCGAACGTGATGCCCTTGCCCACCAGCAGGAGGTGCTTCACCGCGCCCGACGGCCGGTACGCCATCTCGATCAGCCGCGGAGGCTGCGCCGAACCGCCGCCGACGGCCAGCACACCGCCGAAACCCTCCGCCGCGAGCCACTTCTCGTCCCGCACCGTCACCTCGACGGCCGGGCCGGCCACCCGGGAAGCGGTGTCCGCCAGCCAGGCCGGGGTCTTGACGTTGGACGGCGTGTTCGCGAGGTCGCGCGTCAGCGCCGTCGCCGCGGACAACACCGCGGCGCGCTCGACCAGCGCAGGCAGCGCGGGGTCCGCCGCCACGAGCCGCACCGTCCGCACCACCGGCTTCGGGTCGTCGCCGGACACCTTGTACCGGTAGCCGCCGAGCAGCAGCCCCAGCACCAGCTCGGTGACGTGCTCGCCGGAGGCCTCTTCGGGCAGCTCGAGCTGCACCGCGCGGAACGCCTTGCTCCCGCGCTCGACGTCCTCGGCCAGTGCCGCGTTCACCGCCCGCACCAGCGCAGCGCCGGTTTTGCGGTACTCCTTCGGCTCACCACCGCCGAGGCCCGCGATCCAGCGGGGACCGTCGCCGGGGACCGTCTGCACGTCGCCCGCTTTGCCGGTGATCCGGACGCCCTCGATCTCCAAGGGCTCGACGTCATCGTTGTCGGGCGCGGCCACGAGCCGGGCCGTCGGGACGCCGCGGCGGAGCTCCCCCGCGACCTCGATGTCGAGCAGGGTAACCGGAACGGGCGGTAGCGGATTACGCACAGTGAGCAACCTTCGGGCGCTGAGGAACCGCGACCCCGGCCTCCGAAGGGAGACCGGGGTGCGACGGAAGGACGGATCGAGGGGGCCTGCTCAGCCGGTGACCTCCGCCAGTGCGGCGCCGAGGTCCTTCGCTTCTTCCGCGGAGAGTTCGACGACGAGTCGCCCACCACCCTCGAGCGGTACGCGCATCACGAGGCCCCGTCCCTCCTTAGTCACTTCGAGGGGACCATCTCCGGTCCGGGGCTTCATGGCCGCCATAGCGTGCTCCCTCCGTCTCAACCGGCGCGCCCGGGTCGCGCTCGCGTGAAAGCCAGCCGGGTCTGCTGTCCATTGTCCCTCATCAGCGGCCGGGCGCATCAGCGGACCGATCTTTTGCCACGGTATCGGTGCTGGTATGCGGCCCGCACGAAGTGAAAGACTCTCGGCCGACCGAAGTTTTCCGCGCAAGGAGAAGACGTGACCACATCCGACGTCCTGTTGACCGCCGACGCCGACGGGGTGCGCACCCTCACCCTCAACCGGCCCCAGGCGTACAACTCGCTGACCGTCGAGCTGAAGGAAGCACTGCTCGCGGCGCTGCGCGAGGCGGCGGACGACGAGGGAGTCCGCGCGGTCGTGCTGACCGGTTCGGGCAAGGCGTTCTGCGCCGGGCAGGACCTGAAGGAACACGTGGGGCTGCTGCAAGCGGGTGACCCGGCCCCGCTACACACCGTGAAGCAGCACTACAACCCGATCGTCCGGACGATCGTGGCCATGCCGAAGCCGGTCATCGCCGCGGTCAACGGCACCGCCGCCGGCGCCGGAGCCGCCTTCGCCTACGCCAGCGACCTGCGGATCGCGGCCGAGTCGTCGTCGTTCCTGATGGCGTTCGCCAACGTCGGGCTGGGCCCGGACTCGGGCGCGTCCTGGACGCTGCAGCGGCTGGTCGGCTACGGCCGCGCGGCCGAGCTGATGCTGCTGGCGCGGACCGTCGACGCGGCCGAAGCGCTGCGGCTCGGCCTGGTCGGCGAGGTCGTGCCGGACGAGGAACTCGCGGCCCGCGCCCAGAAGGTGGCGGCCAAGCTCGCGGCCGGCCCGACCGTCGCCTACGCGAAGATCAAGGGCGTGCTCACCTTGGCCGCGCAGTCGACGTTCGACGAAGCGCTGGAAGCCGAGGACGCCGCCCAGGCCGCGCTCGGCGAGACCGCCGACCACGCCGAAGCCGTCGAAGCCTTCGTCGGCAAGCGCAAGCCGGACTTCCAGGGCAAGTAGCCGTCGGGGCTGCTTCCGGGCTCAGGCCGCCCGGAAGCAGCCTTTGACGTGGTCGTCGACCATGCCCGTGGCCTGCATCAGCGCGTAGCACGTCGTCGGACCGAGGAAGACGAAGCCGCGCTTCTTCAGCTCCTTCGCCATCGCCTTCGACTCGTCCGTGATGGCCGGGACGTCGGCCATCGTCCGCGGACGCCGCTGCGACGCCGGCGCGAACGACCACAGCAGGTCGTCCAGCGGGGTATCGAGCGAAGCGATCGCCTGCGCGTTCTTGATCGCGGCCAGGATCTTCGCCCGGTTCCGCACGATGGACGCGTCCTGCATGAGCCGCTCGACGTCGGCGTCGCCGAACTTCGCGACCTTCGCCGGCTTGAACTGCTCGAACGCCTTCCGGAAGCCTTCGCGCTTGCGCAGGATCGTGATCCACGACAGCCCCGACTGGAACGACTCGAGGCACAGCCGCTCGTACAGCTCGTCCTGGCCGTGGAGCGGGACGCCCCACTCCTTGTCGTGGTACTCGGCGTAGTCCGGGGTCGAGTTGCCCCAGCTGCACCGCGAGACGCCGTCGGCGCCGATCAGCTCACTCATTCCCGCCCACCGAATAGTTCTCCGCGAACCGCGCGAACCGCCGCAGTGACTGGCGCACCCCCAGCGCGAACGCCGGCCGGACCAGGGGCCAGCCGAGCCGCCCCAGCGGCCCGAACGGCAGCCGCAGGTGCTCGGCCCAGACGAACGTCGAGAGTGTCGCGCCCTTCGCCACCACCTGGAACGTGCCGGTTCCCTGGACCAGGCTGCCGAGGTGCCGGACCCCGCACCGCACCGGCGGCTCCCAGCTGGTGATCTCCATGGTGTCGGTGAAGCCGATCCCGGCCACGCCGGTGAACGCCGCCAGCCGCGACCCGACGCTGCGGCCGTTGCCCTCGACGACCTCGACCTCGGTGCCGAGCATCCACTCGCCCTGGCGCGTCCAGTCCGTCAGCGCGAGCCAGGTCGTCCCGGCCGGGGCGCGGACCTCGACCGAGAGGATCAGATCCGTCACGGCGCGGCCTCGGGCGAGGTCTCCCGCTCGCGTTCGCGCTGCTCCAGCTCGGCGACGCGGGCGCGCAGCTCGTCCAGCTCGACGCCGAGCCGCCGCAGCACCCAGTCCACTTCGGACATCTTGTAGCCACGCAGGACCAGCTGGAAGCGGACGTCGGCCAGGTCCTCGCCGGTGATGTCCTCGGCGGGCAGCCGCGTCGGCGAACTGCCCGGCGGCAGCGGCGCGAGCTCCTCACCCCGGCCGAAGATCACCGAGGCGAGCAGGAACACCACGGCCGCCACCAGCAGCATGACTACGAGGTAGATCAGCGCGGTCGTCACGCGACGATCGTGGCATACCCACCCCAGGATCGTCTCGCGAGCACGACGAGCCGGAGCGAAAGCAGGACCCAGGCGATCATCAACACCGCACACGGAACGCTCAGGAACAGCCGGGAGACGTCGACGAAACCGGTCGAGCCGATCAGCAGGCCGACCGAGGCCAGGTTGATGCCGACCGCCAGCGCGATCAGCAAGCCGCTGAACCGGGCCAGCCGCACGGCGTCGAGGCGGCGGCTGAGCCGGCGGGTGGCGATCAGCGCGAGCACGCCGATGACCGGCACGACGAACACCGCGCCGTGGGTGGTGTGCGCGACGACGCGATACCACTCCGGGGTCGTGGTCGGCAGCTGCGTCCAGGCGCCGTAGGTGAGGATCCGGGCGTAGTCCCAGGACGCCTGCATCAGCGGCACGCCGATGACGAGCTTCCACAGCGTCCGGACGCCGCTGAGCATGCCCAGTTCGGCCTGGTAGCCGCGGGCGACGACGGCCGCCGGGCCGAAGTCGGCGACGGCGCGGCGTTCGGCCTCTTCGTCGTCCCACCCGCCGGCGCGGTAGGCGTCGGCGGCGTCGGTCAGGCCGTCGCGAGCCTCTTCGAGGAGGTCGGCCTTGAAGCGGCCGCAGCCGTGCAGCCGCTGGTCGAGGTCGGCCAGGTACCCGTCGATCATGCTTCCAGCACTCCCCCGATGACGGCGGTGAACTCCCGCCACTCGGTGCGTTCGGCGGCCAGCGCCTGCTCGCCGGAGCGGGTGAGCCGGTAGGTGCGCCGCTTGCGGCCGGACACGACGTCCCATTCGCTGGCCAGCCAGCCGGCCCGCTCGAGCCGGCGCAGCGCCGGGTACACGGTGCCGGTCGGCAGGTCGAGCGCCCCGTCGGTGCGCAGCTGGAGTGCCTCGATGATCGCGTAACCGTGGAGTTTCCGGCCGTCGAGCACGGCCAGCAGCAGCGCGTCGAGGTGCCCGCGCAGGGTGTCCGCCTTCATGAGTACACAGACTACACCTCGGCTGGCTACATGTAGACAGGCTACGTGTAGCCTGCCTACATGAACGCTCTTCCGATCGCGAGACTCCAGTTCGCGACGACGACTTCGTTCCACTTCCTGTTCGTGCTGCTCACCCTGGGCCTGGTCACCTTGGTGGCGGTGATGCAGACGCGCTGGACGCTCGGCGGCAAGGCCGAGCTGCTGCGCATGACGCGCTTCTGGGGGCGCCTCTACGTGATCAACTACGCGCTGGGGATCGTCACCGGCATCGTGATGGAGTTCCAGTTCGGACTGACCTGGACCGGCCTCTCCGCCTTCGCCGGCGACGTCTTCGGAGCGCCGCTGGCCATCGAGACGCTGGTCGCGTTCTTCCTGGAGTCGACCTTCCTCGGCCTGTGGATCTTCGGCTTCGGGCGGTTGCCCAAGGCGCTGCACTTGACGCTGATCTGGCTGGTCACGCTGACCGCGTACGCCTCGGCGCTGTTCATCATGGTGGCGAACTCGTTCCTGCAGAACCCGGTCGGCAGCCATGTGGAGGGCGGCACGCTGCGCCTCGACGACTTCGGCGCGCTGTTCACCAACCCGGCACTGGTCGCGTCCCTGCCGCACGTGCTCGGCGCCGCGCTGGTGACCGGCGGGTTCTTCGTCGTCGGCGTCAGCGCGTGGCACTTCCTCAAGCGCACCACCGAGGTGGAGTTCTTCCGCCGGTCGATGCGGCTCGGCGTGGTGACCGCGCTCGCCGGCTCGATCTTCGTGGTCAACCAGGGCTTCGCGCAGTTCGGCGAGCTGAAGAAGTACCAGCCGGACAAGCTCGGCATGGGCGCCGTCGGGATGCCGCTGGGCGCCATGATCGGGCTCGGGTTCCTGATGTTCGCCTGCGCGATCCTCGGCACGCTGCTGCTGATCCGGGACCGGCTCACGAAGGCCCGGTTCCTGCACTACCTGATGGTCGCGGCGATCCCGCTGCCGTTCGCGGCCGCGATCCTCGGCTGGCTGGTCCGCGAGCTCGGCCGCCAGCCGTGGCTGGTCTGGGGGAAGCTGCGCACCGCCGACGCGATCGCGGGCGTCCCCGCCGGCCAGATCCTGTTCTCCTTCATCGCTTTCTCACTGCTGTTCGCCGCGCTCGCGGTGGCCGACTGGGTGCTCATGGCGCGGGTCGCCAAGCGCGGCCCGGACCCGGTCGGCGAGCCCGCCGAGCTGCCCGTCCTGAGCGGAGTCTGACCGATGGCGACCTTCTGGTGGTGCGTGCTGGGCCTGCTGACCTGCGGGTACTTCGCGCTCGCGGGCTACGACTACGGCGTCGGCATGCTGCTTCCCGGGTTCGAAGCCGGCGAACGGAGGCGACGGCAGACGCTCGGCGCGCTCGGGCCGTTCTTCCTGGCCAACGAGGTGTGGCTGGTGGCGGCCGTCGGCCTGCTGTTCGGCGCGTTCCCGCACCTGGAGGACAAGGTGTTCGCCGGGGCGTACGTCCTGGTCGTGACGCTGCTGCTCGGCCTGGTGACGTTCACGGCGTCGATGCAGCTGCGCAGCCGGCGCCCGGACGCGCGGCGCGGTGCCTGGACGGCGGGCATCGTCGGCGGTGCACTGGTGACGGCGCTGTCGTGGGGCCTGTTCCTCGGCAACCTGGTGCTCGGGCTGCCGCTGTCCCCCGACGGCGCGCCGACGGTGCTCGCGCTCTTCGGCCCGTACGCGGTGCTGTGGGGGCTCGGGTTCGTCGCGCTGTTCTGCCTCCAGGGTGCGGCGTTCCTGGCCGTGCGGGCGCCGGCCGAGCTGACCGGCCGGGCGGTGCGGCTGGCTCGCGCTTTCTCCGCACCGGTGTTCGGGTTCCTCGTGATCGCCGCGGGGTGGGGCTTCTGGGCGCTCGACGACGTTTCCGGGCTCGGGGTGGTGGTGGCCGCGGTGGCCTTCGCGGCTTTCGCCGTCACCCGCATCGGGCTGGCGGTGCGGCGGTACCGGGTCGCGCTGGCCGGGTCGATGGTGCTCTCGGCCTGTCCGGCGCTGCTCGCCGGCACGGTGCGCTTCCCGGCCGTGCTGGTGTCGTCGCATTACACGCTGACCGTGGACCAGGCCGCGACGGCGCCGGAGACGTTCGCGGTGCTGGCCTGGTTCGCGCCGCCCGCGGTGCTGGTGCTGCTGGTGGTGCAGTGGCTGACCTGGCGCGGGCACCGCCACCCCGTCGACCAGCGCTCGCTGCTGCACTTCTAGGGGGACGCCGTGCCTGCTCTGCCCGGACTCCGGCGGTACCTCTCCGCCTTGGGCTTGCTCGGGGTGCTGACCGCGTTGTCGGTCCTCCTGCAGGCCGAAGGCTTCGCCACCCTGCTCACCGGCGGCGGCGTTTCGCTGTTCCTGATCGTGGCCATCGCCGCGCGGGTGCTGCTTTCGGGCAGCCACGGTGTCCTCGGTGGACGGTTCGCGGCGTCGGTGCGCGCCGGGCTGCGCCGTCGGCTGCTCGGCTCGTCAGCGGACCGGGCGGGTGTCGTCGCGACGCAGGTGACACGCGGGGTCGACGCGACGGACAGCTACCTGACCGGCTACCTGCCGTCGCTGGTCGTGTCGGTGGTCGTGCCGGCCGCGGTGGTCGTACGGCTGTGCACGACGGACCTGGTGTCGGCGCTCGTCGTGGTGGCCACCCTGCCGCTGATCCCGGTGTTCGCGATCCTGGCCGGGAAGCACACCCGGGCTTCCGTCCAGTGGCAGCTGCTGACGAAGCTGGGCGGCCACTTCCTCGACGTCGTGCGCGGGCTCGGGACGCTGAAGGTGTTCGGACGGGCGGAGGCGCAGGCCGCCACGGTCCGTTCGATGGCTTCCGCCCACGCCGACGCGACGATGAAGACGCTGCGCGTGGCGTTCCTGTCGGCGCTGGTGCTGGAACTGGTGGCGGCTCTGTCGGTAGCGCTGGTGGCGGTGCCGATCGGCTTCCGGCTGCTTTCGGGGAGCCTGGACGCCCGGACGGCGCTGCTGATCCTGCTCCTGGCCCCGGAGGCGTACTTGCCGCTGCGGGCGGCGGGGACGAAGTTCCACGCGGCGGCGGAAGGGCTGGCCGCGTTGCGGGAGGCCCTCGCCGTGCCGGTGGTGTCCGCTCGTCCGGCGGTGGTCACCCGGCGGCGGGGGGCGCCTTCCCTGGTCCTGGAGCGGGTTTCGGTTTCCCACGACGGCGTTCCCGCTTTGTCCGAAGTGGACCTGTCGGTGCCCGCCGGTGCGCGGATCGCCTTGGTGGGGCCGAGCGGGTCGGGGAAGAGCACGCTGCTGGCGGTGCTGCTGGGGTTCGTGACGCCCGGTTCGGGGCGGGTGCTGGTGGACGGGGTGGACCTGCGGTCGCTGTCGCCCGCCGAGTGGCTGGCCGACGTGGCGTGGGTACCCCAGCGGCCGACGTTGTTCCGGGGATCGCTGGCCTCGAACATCTCCCTCGGCGTTCCGTCGGCGGACGTTCCCGCGGCGGCCCGGGCGGCGGCGCTGGACTCCGTGGCGGCGAGCCTGCCGGACGGGTTCGCCACACCGGTGGGCGAGCTGGGCGAGGTCCTGTCGGCGGGCCAGCGCCAGCGGGTCGGCTTGGCGCGGGCACTGGCCCGGACGTCGGCGGGACTGGTGCTGCTGGACGAGCCGACGGCCCGGCTGGACTCCCGGACGGAATCGGCGGTGCTGTCGGCAACCCGCCGGCTGCTCCCCGGGCGGACGGCGGTGCTGGTGGCCCACCGCCCGGCGATGGTTTCCCTGGCCGAGCACGTGGTGGAACTGCGCGGCGGCCGGGTCTTCACCGAGGCGGTGGCGTGATGTCGAGTTCGCCATCCACAGGGCTGTGGCGGGCCTCCGCCGGAAGGTCGCGAACGCCCCACTCGGCGCATGAGGACGCAAGCTGGCGAATCCGCGTGACTCACCGCTCGCCGGTGCAGCCAACTCACCACCCGCAGCAGCCAACTCACCGCCAGGAACGCGGGCGTATCGGCGTCCAAGGCGGTGAGTTGGCCAGTCCGGGTGGTGAGTCGGCCGCTGCGGACGGTGGTTTGGCCGCACACGACGGCTCGAATTCCCGAACCACACCGTGCGACGTCCGCCCATGACCGATTCGCCACGCGCCAGGGCTGCGCTGGAAGTCTGGGGTGTGTCCACAAAGGACCTCCGTCGACTCCTCCGCGCCGCGCTCCTCGGTGCCGGGGCCGAGCTCGCCGCCCTCGCTCTGCCGGCCACCGCCGCCTGGCTGCTGCTGCGGGCCGCCGAACGGCCTCCGCTCGCGGCCCTCACCGTCGCCATCGTGGCCGTCCGGACCCTCGCCCTTCTCCGCGGTGGCCTGCGGTACGCCGAACGGCTCGCCGGGCACGAAGTCGTCCTGCGGTGGCTCGGCACCCTCCGCACCCGCGTCTACCGGGCCCTCGTGCCCGGCTCGCAGTACTCCGGCGGTGACCTCGTCACCCGGCTCGTGTCCGATGTGGACGCTCTGCAGGACGCCGTCCTGCGGTGGCTGCTGCCCGCCGGGGTGGCGGCACTCGTCGGGGGTGCCGCCGTCGCCGCCACGGCCGCCGCGTCGGCACGAGCCGCCGTCGCGCTCGCGGGCGGGCTGCTCGTCGCCGGCGTGGTGCTGCCCTGGCTGGTCGTCCGCGTCACCGGTGCCGCGGCCCGGGAAGCCGCGCCGAACCGGGCCGAGCTGGCCGAACGCGCCGTCGAACTCGTCACCGGGCACCGGGAGCTCGTCGCCGCCGGGGCACTGGCCGGGCACCACGCCCGGGCGGCCCACGTCATCGACGCGCTCGCCGACGGCGAGCGGCGCACCTCGGGCCGGTCCGCCCTGCTCACCGCCGCGGGGGTGCTCGTCCAGCTCGGCACCACCGTCGCCGTCGCCCTGCTGGCCGGCGCTTCCCGGCCGTGGACGGCCGCGCTCACCCTGGCCGCCCTGACGGCGTTCGAGGTCGTCCTTCCGCTGGCCGGCGCGGCCCGGCGGGTACCGGAGATCCGCGCGTCCGCCGCCCGGGTGCGGGCCGTCCTCGGCACCCCCGCACCCGCGCCCGGCCACCGGGAAGCCCGGACCGGGCACTTCCGGCTCGAGCGGGCAGGCGTCCGGCATCCGGGCCGGGCCCCGGCGCTCCGGGACATCGACCTCGACCTCCCGCCCGGCAAGCGCGTCGGCATCCTCGGCCCCAGCGGCGCCGGCAAGACCACCCTGCTCCGCCTCCTGCTCGGCAGCGAAAAGCCCACGGACGGCCGGGTGACCCTGGACGGCCACCCGGTCGGCGAGTACGCCGACCTGCCGAAGATCATTTCGGGCGCCGAAGCCGACGCCCACGTCTTCCACACGACCGTCCGGGAGAACCTGCTGCTCGCCAAGCCCGGGGCGAGCGACGCAGAGCTGCGAGAAGCCTGCGAGACCGCCGGGTTCGACCTGGAGCTCGACCGCGACACCGGCCCGGACGGCGAAGCGCTGTCCGGCGGTCAGCGGCAGCGGCTGGTCCTCGCCAGGGCGGTGCTGGCGGCACCGCGGGTCCTGGTGCTCGACGAGCCGGTCGAAGGCCTCGACCCGGCCCACGGCGACGCCGTCCTGGCCGAAGTCCTCGCGAAGGCGAAAGGCAGCGTCGTCCTCGTCACCCACCGTCCCGAACACCTCGACGGCTTCGACGAGGTGCTCACCCTCGAGGACGGGCGAGCACTTCCCGCATCGGCGGCCGGTCGGCGACCCGCACGTCCGTGACGTCCGGCAGCCACTCCCCGTCCACCTGCACGAACTGCGTGAACGGCGCGGCAGCGTCCATCGGGACGCCGCAGCGGTCCAGTGCCGTGCCGAGGATCTGGCGGGACATCACGCCCAGCTGGGCCAGCGACCGGTTCCGGTGCTTGCGGACGCCGAGGTTGACCTGCGCGAGCGCGTCGAGCCCGTAGCGCGCCTCGGCGTCGAGCAGCAGCCCGATCTCGACGCCGTACCCGGCGGCGAACGGCACCGATCCGAGGAACTCGCGCGTGCCCGCGTACTCGCCGCCGAGGGGCTGGATCAGCCCGCCGAGCGCGGGGCGCAGCGCCGAGAGCACCGGCCGCGCGAGCAGCTCGGTGACGCGCCCGCCGCCGCTGCTCTCCAGCCGCAGCGGACGGCGGTAGAAGCCCTTGACCAGGTGGACGCCGGTTTCGGACACCAGCGGCCCGAGCAGCGACGGCACGAACGCCGGGTCCGGGTCGATCAGGTCGGAATCGAGGAACACGACGAAGTCGCCGCTGGTCGCGGCCAGCGAGCGCCACAGCACCTCGCCCTTGCCCGGCACCGGCGGCAGGTCGGGCAGGACGTCCTCGCGGCGGACCACCCGCGCCCCGGCCGCCTCGGCGGTTTCGGCGGTCGCGTCCGTGGAACCCGAGTCCATGACGATCAGCTCGTCGACGACCGAGCCGACCAGCGGCCGCACCGACGCGACGACGTCACCGACGGTCCGCTCTTCGTCCAGGGCCGGTAGCACCACCGAAACCGTCCGGTCACCCTTCGCGGCCAGGATGTCCTCGGGCGTCCACCCGGGCTCCTGCCACGTACGCCGCTCGAACCAACTCACGAGTAACGATCGTGCCATGCTGGGAGCACCGTCACCGAGGAGGAGGACCACTTGATCGCGCTGCTTGTCCGGTTCGTGCTGGGACCGCTGGCCAGGGCGGTGTACCGGCCCGAGGTGCACGGCGTGGAGAACGTGCCGGCCACGGGCCCGGTGCTCCTGGCCGCCAACCACCGGGCGGCCCTCGACACCGGCGTGATCACGTTCGCGACCCCGCGGCAGGTCAAGTTCCTCGGCAAGGCGGAGTACTTCACCGGCAAGGGCGTCAAGGGCAAGCTGATGGCCGGGTTCGTCGGCGGCCTCGGCTACATCCCGGTCGAGCGCGGCAACGCCCAGGCCGGGCTCGCCGCACTGGAGGCGGCCCGCAAGGTGCTCGACGCGGGTGGCGTCTTCGCGATCTACCCGGAAGGCACCCGCTCGCTGGACGGCCGGCTGCACCGCGGCCACACCGGCGTCGCGGCGCTGGCCCTGGCGACCGGCGCGAAGGTGGTGCCGGTCGCACTGACCGGCACCGAAAACCTCCAGCCGAAGGGCGCCCGCATCCCCCGCCCGGCCAAGATCGGCATCACGTTCGGCAAGCCGCTGGACTTCTCGCGCTACGAAGGCCAGGACTACTCGCCGGCGATCCGCCGGTCGGTCACCGATGAGGTGATGTACACGATCCTGGAGCTCTCGGGCCAGGAGTACGTCGACACCTACCACAAGCGGCCGAGCGAAGGCGTCGCCTGAGTCACCAGGGCACCGGGCCTTCGTCGTCGACGAAGGTGCCCGTCGGGCCGTCCGCGGGAATGGTCGCCATCCGCACGGCCGCCACCGCGCCCTGTGCGGGTGTGCGGTGGCCGGAGTGGCCGTTCAGATCGGTGGCGCAGTACCCCGGGCAGACGGCGTTGACCAGGATGCCCTCGTCCCGCAGCTCCCGGGCGTACTGCAGGGTGAGGGAGGTCAACGCGGTCTTCGAGGGGGTGTAGCCCGCCGAAATGGGCAGCTGGGCGGCCAGCTCCGGATCGGCGTTCCTCGCGAGTGAAGCGGCGCTGCTGGAGACGTTGACGATGCGCGGCGCGGCCGAGCGGCGCAGCAGCGGCAGCAGGGTGTTCGTGACGGTGACGACGCCGAAGACGTTCGTCTCGAAGATCGCGCGCAGGACGCCGAGGTCGGCGGAGCCGGGGCGCTGGTGCGCCAGGTCGGAGCCCGGCGGGCGGCTGATGCCCGCGTTGTTGACGAGCACGTCGAGACGGCCGTAGCGGGCTTCGAGGGTGCCGGCGGCCGCGGCGGCCGACACCGGGTCGGTCACGTCGAGGACCACGGACTCGACACCGAGTTCCTCGGCCGCCTGCTTGCCGGCCCCGGCGCTGCGAGCGCCGATCACGACGGTGTGCCCGAGGGCGGCGAGCTGCGCGGCGATCTCCCGGCCGATGCCCTTGTTCGCGCCGGTGACCAGAGTGATTTCGTTCATGGCTCCAGCACACCAGCGGGGTGGCCGCGCGAGCCAACACCGGTGCCGCATCGGCCGATACCCTGGCGCTATGGAGACGCGGGAGCTCGCCTACTTCGTCGCCGTCGCCGAGGAGCTGCACTTCGGCCGCGCGGCGCAGCGGCTCGGCATGGCGCAGCCCCCGCTGTCCCGGGCCATCCAGCAGCTCGAACGGCGCATGGGCGTGCTGCTGCTGGAACGCACGAGCCGCGGGGTGAGCTTGACGCCCGCGGGTGCGGTTTTCCTTGCGGAGAGCCGCAAAGCGCTCGACGCGGTCGACGCCGCGGTCCGCCGGGCGCAGCGCGCGGGGCACGAGGTGCCGCGGCTGCTGGTGGCGATGAAACCGGACGGCGACGCGGGCCTGCTGGACCGGATCCTGCCCGGCTACCGGGCCGACCCGGACGCCGTCGACGTCGAAATCGTCGTGGGCGGCATCGGCGAGCAGGCCCGGATGCTGCGCGACGGCCGCGTCGACCTCGCGTTCCTGCACGGACCGCACGACGACCTCGCCGGGTTCGACACCGAGCTGCTGCTCGAACAGGACCAGGTGGCGATGCTGTCGCGCGGCCACCGGCTGGCCGGCCGGGCCGCGCTGGCGCTCGCCGACCTCGAGGGCGAGCCGCTCCCCCGCTGGCCCGGCAGCGACGTCGCCGGCCCCGAGATCCGCGACCCGGGGCAGCTGCTGCAGCTGGTCGCGCTGGGCCAGGTCGTCGCGGTGGTGCCGGAGTCGGCTCGGCGGCACGCGCGGCCGGACGTGGTCTGCGTGCCGGTGCTCGACGCGCCCCGGACCTCGGTCCTGCTGGCGTGGCCGGACCGGACGCGGTCGCGGGCGGTGGCCGCGTTCGTCCGGGCGAGCACCGACGCTAGCTCCCCGGCACTTCCTTAGCCCACTTCGGCGGGGCCGGCGGCTCGTACGACTCGAACTTGTCCAGCAACGCGGCCGGGTCGGCGTCGGTGAGCAGGAGCTGCCGGTAGCCGGCGTCGAGGAAGCCTTCGGTGACCATGTGGTCGGCGAAGGTCAGCAGCGGGCCGTAGTACCCGTCGACGTCGACCAGGCCGATCGGCTTGCCGTGCAGGCCGAGCTGCGCCCAGGTCCAGACCTCGAACAGCTCTTCCAGCGTGCCCGCACCGCCGGGCAGCGCGAGGAAGCCGTCGGACAGCGCCGCCATCTTGGCCTTGCGCTCGTGCATGTCCGCGACGACGTGCAGCTCGCTCAGCCCGGCGTGCGCGATCTCGACGCTGGAAAGCGCCTCCGGGATCACGCCGATCACCTCGCCGCCCGCAGCCAGTACGGCGTCGGCGACCACGCCCATCGTGCCGACGCTCGCACCGCCGTACACGAGCCCGATGCCGCGCTGGGCCAGCAGTTTCCCCAGCGCGGCCGCCTGCTCGGCGTAGCGCGGGGAGAAGCCCATCGACGATCCGCAGAAGACACAGATCCGCCGCATCAGTGCGTGTCCTCCCAGGCCTGGTAGGACTCCTGCACGACGCGGACGGCGTCGTCGATGTCGTCGGTGACGTGCAGCAGGTCCAGGTCGTGCGGGCTGACCTTGCCCTCGGCCTGCACGGTCTTGGCGATCCAGTCGTAGAGCCCGCCCCAGTACTCGCTGCCGAACAGCACCACCGGGAACTTCGTGACCTTCTTCGTCTGCACCAGGGTCAGCGCCTCGAACAGCTCGTCGAGCGTGCCGAAGCCGCCGGGCAGGCAGATGAAGGCCTGCGAATACTTGATGAACATCGTCTTGCGGGCGAAGAAGTACCGGAAGTTGACGCCCAGGTCGACCCACGGGTTCAGGCCCTGCTCGAACGGCAGCTCGATGCCCAGACCGACGGAGAAGCCGCCGGCCTCGGCCGCGCCGCGGTTGACCGCCTCCATCGCGCCCGGGCCGCCGCCGGTCATCACGGCGAAGCCGGCGTTGGCCAGCGCGGCGCCGATCTTGCGGCCGAGTTCGTACTCCGGGTGGTCGCGCTTGGTGCGTGCCGAGCCGAACACCGTGACCGCGCGCGGGACCTCGGCGAGCGCCCCGAAGCCCTCGACGAACTCGGCCTGGATCCGCAGTACCCGCCAGGGGTCGGTGTGCACCCAGTCGGTCGGCCCGCGCGAGTCGAGCAGCCGCTGGTCGGTCGTGCTGCCCTGGTCACGGCGGTCGCCGCGCAGCACGACCGGGCCCTTTTGGCGTTCGACCGGGCGCTCGGGGTACTGGCCGTCGGGGAATTCAGACTGTTCGCTCACCACGCCATGCTACGACCTGCCCACCGGCGAGAAGACCAAGAGCGCACGCACGGCGAAGTCGATGACGGGCTCGTTGCCGGGCCGTGAACCCGGGCCGTCGGCGCGGCGGCTTCCCCGGCCGTCGACGGATTCATCCGGACGGGTGCATCCCGGGGCGCTTTCCACAGTGGACAGATCCCACGCCATTGCGCACCACGTCCCCTTCCCCGGCACCGATGACCTACCGTGGGGAGATGACCGAACCGCTCGGCGCCCGGATCCGGCGGTTGCGCGCCGATCGCGGGTGGACGCAGCGCGAGCTGGCCGAGCCCGGCTACGACCGGGGCTTCCTGGCGAAGGTCGAGACCGGCAGCCGGCCGCCGTCGGCGGAGATGCTGGCCTACCTGGCCGAGCGCTTCGGGCTGACCGTCGACGAGCTGCGGTTCGGCCGTCCCCCCGGCGTCGCGGACGAGTTGCGCGCTGCGCTGGACGAGGGCTACCGCGATCTCGAACAGAGCCGGGTCGCCGACGCGGAGGCGCGGTTCGCCGCCGTGGCGAAGCAGGCCGCCGGCTACCACCTCGACGACGTCGAGTGCTACGCGCGGTTCTGCCAGGCCGAGGTGAAGTGGCAGCTCTTCGACGTCGCGGGCGCGCAGGAGGAACTGGAGCACGCGGAGGAGCTGGCGGCCACGGCGCCGCCGTGGCTGCGGGCGATGATCGTGCACCGGTGGTCCGGCTGCCGGTACCTGAGTGGCGACGCGGGCACGGCGATCGCGCGCGTCGAGGCGGAGCTGGCCACGCGGCCGGCCGACCCCGACGCCGAGTTGTGCCTGCTCAGCGCGTTGATCCACCCGTTGATGGAGATGGGCGGCCTGCACCGGGCCCGTCGCGCGGCCGAAGACGGCCGCCGGCTGGCCCGCGCGGCCACCAGGCCGGACTTCGTGGCGCGCTTCCACCGGCAGGCGTCGCAGGTGTGGCAGGCGATCGGGCGCGCGGACCGGGCGGAGCAGGACCTGACGGAGGCCGGCCGTCTGTTCGCCTCGGTGGGGTTCGACCGGGACGCGGCCCGCTGCCGCTGGGCGAAGGGCTACCTGCTGCGCCGGCTCGGCCGCCTCGAGGAGGCGCGGTCGGAGCTCACGGCCGCCCGGGACCAGCTGGCGGCGTTGGGGGCCGGGGAAGGTGTGGCGGGGGCCACGCTCGAGCTGGCCGAGGTCCGGCTCCGGCAGGGCGCACCGGACGAGGCCGCGGCGCTCGTTTCGGAGGTCTGGCCGCTGCTGTCCCGCGACGTCGAGGCCCGGGGCGAAGCGACGGGGCTGCGCGGCCAGATCGCCGAAGCCCGAGGGGACCTGGAGACGGCGACCCGGCTGTTGCGCGAGGCGGCCGGGATCCAGACGGGAGCCTCGCTGCACGGTGCCGCGGTTTCGACGGCCCGGCGGCTCGGCGACGTCCTCCGCCGGCGCGGTCGGCTCGACGAGGCCATCGAGGCCTACCGCCACGGCCTCGACTCGGCCTCGACCACCGGCCCCTGACGGGCGACCCGCGTACCCGGTGCGGACCGGCGGGACCGGTGGTCCGCACCGGGCGAAGTTTCCTACGAAAGTCTGTGAATTGGTTCAGACCAGTCGGCAAAACCGTGGTGAGCTGCGAATTTACCGATAACCGGGAGATCTTCGGGCCGCCGCGCTGGTCCGTTCGGCCCATTGACCGGAACGGGGGGCGGAACCTTTACTCGGACGCGTCCGGGGCAATAACAACAGTTATTCCGCCGGGCACATCTCGTACGGTCCCCGGAAAGGTTTCCCATGAGATCCCCACGAGGGCTGGCGGCGATCGCCGGCCTGGCCCTGACCTTCGCGGTGCCGGCGATCCCGGCCGCCGCCGCTCCCGCACCTCCCGCCGCCACCCCGCCCGAGGCGCTCGCCGCCCGCGCCGCCGATCAGGCCGCCCTCAGCGGCGCCGACCGGCTCGCGAAGGGCGCCGGGGAGGCCTTCGACCGCACCGGGGTCACCCCGGGTGGCGGCGGGCTCTACTACGCGTCCTACCAGCGCACTTACCACGGCCTGCCGGTCGTCGGCGGCGACGCGGTGGTCGTCGCCGACGGCGCCGGGCGCGTCCGCGGCACCGAAGCCGCGCGCACCGCTCCGATCACCGTCGGCACGCGGGCCGGCCTGAAGGCCGAGCAAGCGACGAAGGTCGCCGCCGCGAGGGTGTCCACTGTGGACAGGGTGGACACCCCGAAGCTGGTCGTGCTGGCCGGGGACGCCCCGAAACTCGCCTACGAGGTCGTCGTCAGCGGCCGCGACCACGGCAAACCCACCCACCTGCACGTCTTCGTCGACAGCACCACGGGAAAGATCCTCGACACGCGCGACGACGTCCGCGAGGCCGGCACCGGCAACTCCTACTACGCCGGGACCGTCCCGATCGACACCTCCGGCTCCGGCGGCTCCTACTCGATGACCGACCCCGCCCGCCGCGGCATCGCCTGCGGCCGCGAAGGCGGCTCGATCTTCACCAAGAGCACCAACACCTGGGGCAACGGCTCCGGCACCGATCTCGAAACCGCCTGCGTCGACGCGCTCTACAGCGTCCAGACCGAGTGGAAGATGCTCGCCGCCTGGCTCGGGCGCAACGGCATCGACGGCGCCGGCGGTGGGTTCCGCGCGAGTGTCGGCCTCAACGACGTCAACGCGTACTGGGACGGCTCCTCGACGCACTTCGGACACTCGCAGGACAACCGCCGTCAGGCGACCCCGATGGACGTCGTCGGCCACGAGTTCGGCCACGCCATCTTCCAGACCACGCCGGGCGGTGCGGGCTCGGGCAACGAGAACGGCGGCCTCAACGAGTCCACCGGCGACATCTTCGGCGCGCTGACCGAGTTCTACGCCGACAACCCGGTGGACCGGCCGGACTTCACCGTCGGCGAAGGCGTGAACCTGGTCGGCCAGGGCCCGATCCGCTACATGGACAACCCGTCGAAGGTGGGCGACCCGAACTGCTACTCGGCGTCGATCCCGAGCACCGAGGTGCACGCCGCCGCCGGCCCGCAGAACCACTGGTTCTACCTCCTTTCCCAGGGCAGCGGCGCCAGCCCGACGTGCAACAACTCGACCGTCGCCGGCGTCGGCATCCAGAAGGCCGGCAAGATCTTCTACAACGGTCTGCTGAAGAAGACCTCGTCGTGGAACCACCGGGCGGCCCGCAAGGCCACGCTGGAGGCCGCGGTCGCGCTCTTCCCGGGCAGCTGCACGGAGTTCGCCGCCACCAAGGCCGCCTGGGACGCGGTGAGCGTCGCCGCCGTCAGCGGTGAGCCGACGTGCAGCGGCCAGCCGCCCGCGGGCAACGACTACTCGCTGACGCTGTCGCCGACGTCGGCGTCCGTCCAACCGGGACAGACGGCGACCACCGCGGTGACCACCCGGATCACCTCCGGCACGGCCCAGACCGTGCAGCTGCTGGCGACCGGCCTGCCCGAGGGCACGAAGGCGACCTTCAGCCCGGCGAGCGTCTCCTCCGGCGGAACGGCGACGCTGACCATCACCACCTCGGCGACCACGCCGACCGGCACCAGCCAGGTGACGGTCACCGGTGACGGCACGGACGCCGACCACACCGCGCAGTTCTCGCTGACCGTCGGCACCGGCACCCCGCCGACCGGCTGCGACGGGCTCGCCGAGTGGGACTCCGCCAAGGCGTACGTGCCGAACGACGTCGTGGGCCACAACGGCCACAAGTGGACGTCGCTGTGGTACTCGACCGGGGCCGAGCCCGGCGCGCCCGGCTCGTGGGCCGTCTGGAGCGACGCCGGCGCCTGCTGATCGCGGCCGCGGGGGGGGGGGGGGGGGGGGCGCCCCCCCCCCCCCCCCCACCACCCCCCCCCCCCCCCCCACCACCGACGCGGGCGAGGCGGCGCCCAGCAGGGGCAGCGCGACG
>NZ_JBEZYB010000015.1:0-144904 GCF_040638285.1 Amycolatopsis sp. NPDC026612 | reverse complement strand
GCCCCGGGCCGGGCCGCGTCGGCGGGCCGGCCGAGCCGCGCCTCGAGGTCACCGAGGTCGCGGTGCAGGTGCGCCTGCTCGTAGCCGTCGGGCACGGTGGCCCGCACGGCCAACCCGCGTTCCAGGTGCTCGCGCGCGGCGGCCAGGTCGCCCGCCCCGAGCCGCGCCCGGCCGAGGTGCTCCAGCGCGGCCGCCTCGCCGTGCCGGTCGCCGACGTCGCGGCTGAGGTCGAGGGCCTGCCCGAAGTGGTCCGAAGCGGTGGCGAAGTCGCACCGGCCCAGGTGGACCCGGCCGGTGTCGAGCAGCGACTCCCACTCCAGCCAGCGGTCGCCGAGCACCCGGCTGACCGCGAGCGCCTCACCGAGGTGCGCCAGCGCCGCGCGGTGGTCCCCGCGCTCCAGGTGCGCCTCGCCGAGCGTGTCGAGCGTGGCGGCTTCCAGCCGTGCGTTGCCCAGGGCGCGGAACGTCGTCAGCGCCGCCGTCAGCGGTGCCAGGCTCTCCTGGGGCCGGCCCATCCGGACGTAGGTGTGGCCGAGGTTGCGCTGGGACAGCGCGTGCCCGAGGTCGTTGCCGGCCGCGGCGTTGCGGGCCACCGCCAGCCGGTGCGCGGCGATGGCTTCGTCGAAGCGGCGCAGCTCGGCGTAGGCATTGGCGGTGTTGTTGTGGATGTGCCCTTCGCCCTGGACGTCCCCGGCGGCCTGAGCCGTCTGCAACGCGGCCGCGTTGGTCTCCAGCGCTTCCGCCAGCCGTCGGGTCATGAAGTACGCGACGCCCAGCGCCCGCAGCATCTCCGCCTCGGCCAGCGGGTCGCCGAGCCCGGTCGCGGCGGCGGCGCCCTCGCGGCACAGCTCGACGCGGGTGTGCCAGTGCCCGGCCGTGTCGTAAAAGCTGGTCAGCAGGTACGTCAGCTGCCACGCGGCCTCGGCTCGGCCGTGCTCGCGGGCGAACCGCACGACGGGCAGCAGGTTGTCGCGCTCGGCGGTGAGGAAGGTCAGCGCGGCGTGCCGGTCGGCGCCGAGGAGCACCTCGGGCGAGGCGAACCGCGGTGACGGCGTGACGAGGTCGCGGTTCGGGTCGAGGGCCCGGTTCGCCGCCGCCGCGGCCACCAGGTACCAGTCGACGAGCCGGTCGGCGATCTCCGCGCGGGCGGCCGGAGGCTCGTCGGCCCGCGCGCACTGCCGGGCGAACTCGCGGATCAGGTCGTGGAACCTGAACCGGCCCTCGCCGGCGGCCGTGACGAGGTGCGCGGCGGCGAGCCCGGCCGCGGTGCGGTCGCCGTCGGCGCCCGGCACCTCGCAGAGCGCGGCACCGAGCGCGGCGCTGAACGTGGCCCCCGGGCCGAGGGCGACCCGGCGGAAGAACCGGGCCTGCGCGGCGGCCAGCGGGCGGTAGGCGGTGGCGAGCACCGCCCGGACCGTGCGGGAATCCCCTTCCACGGCCAGGGTGTCCAGCCGCCCGGCCCCGGCCAGCTCGGCCGCGAGCTCGGCGATCGACCGCTTCGGCGCGCCCAGCAGACGGGCGGCCGCGATGCGCAGCGCCAGCGGCATCCCGCCGCACAGCCGCGCCACCCGTGCGGCGGGGCCCCGCTCGCGCCGCACCCGCTCGGCGCCGAGCACCCGGTCCAGCAACGCGACGGAGTCGGCGTGCCCGAAGGCGTCCAGGGCGATCGGGCGCACGGCGTGGCGGGTGCCCAGCGCGGCGAGGTGCTGCCGGCTGGTGACGACCAGCAGGGCCGGGCCGGTGCCCGGGATCAGCGGCAGCACGTCCTCGAGACCGGCGACGTTGTCCACCACGACCAGGCACCGGCGCCCGTGCAGCAGCGACCGGTACAGCGCGGCGCGCCCGGCCTGGTCACCCGGGATGTTCTCGTCGGGCACGTCGAGACCGCGCAGCAGGTGCGTCAGCGCCCGGGCGCCCGGCAGCGGCTCGGCCGGGTCCTCGCCGCGCAGATCGAGGAACAGCCGTCCGTCGGGAAAGCGGGCGGCGACCCGGTGCGCCCAGTGCAGCGCCAGCGCGGTCTTGCCCATGCCCGCCGCGCCCGAGAGCACCACCACCGGCCGTTCGGGCTCGTCGAGCACGGCGTCGAGCGCCGCGAGCTCGGCTTCGCGTCCGGTGAAGTGCCCGACGCCCGCGGGCAGCTGCGAAGGCCCGGTCGCGGCCGGACGAAGATCCAGGGCGGGCTCCCGCCGCAGGATCGCCGTGTGCCGGGCCAGCAGCTCGGGGCCGGGGTCGACGCCGAGCTCCTCGGCGAGCCGCCGCCGCAGCCGCAGGAAGACATCGAGCGCTTCGGTGTGCCGCCCGCAGCGGTAAAGCGCGAGCATGTGCAGCCCGGTCAGCCGTTCCCGGGCCGGGGCGTCGGCGAGCAGCCGGGGCAGCTCGTGGACGGCCTGTTCGTGGTGGCCCAGCCGCAGTTCGGCGTCCCAGAGGTCTTCCATCGCGCCCAGCCGCAGTTCATGCAGCCGGTCGACCTCGCGCCGGCCCCAGCCTGCTGGTTCCGCGTCGGCGAAGGCATCCCCGCGCCAGAGCCTGACCGCTGCGCGCAGGGTGGTGGCCGCCCGCTCGACGGCGCCGCCCGCGAGGTCGGCCGCGCCCGCGCGGACCTGCTGCTCGAAGCGGTGCGCGTCGACCGCCACCGGCGGAACGGTCAGCAGGTAGCCCGGTTCGCGGGTGACCAGGACGCCCGAGAACCCGCAGCCCTCCAGCGCCTGGCGCAACCGCGCGACGTGGCTGTGCAGAGTCTTGACCGCGGTGCGTGGCGGGTCTTCGCCCCACAGGACGTCGACCAGCCGCGGTATCGGCAGCACAGTGCCCGCGTGCAGCGCCAGCACGCCGAGCACGACCCGCTGCCGCGTCCCGTGCAAGGTCGCGGGCCCGGCCGGGCCGACCGCTTCGACCGGCCCCAGCACACGCAGCTCCCCGGGTTGGGACACCCCCGCTCCTTCCCGCGCGGCACCACCGCTCAGCGAGCGTAACCAGCGCGAAGGAAGGCGAAAACAGCCAACCAGCCGATCCGCGGGGGCATCGACAACCGGTTCACAACCGTTCGCGGTGACGCTCGGTCGGAGTTCCTGTTCCGACTCGTGTGAGGGAAAACCGGATGAGCACCAGATCGCGGCCCCGGCGCCGCAGACCGTTCACCGCCGCGCTCGCGTTCGCCGCCGCGGCCGCGTTCCTGCCCGTGGTCCCCGCGGCGGCGGCCCCGGCCGCCGCGCCACCGCCCACGTCGCCGTGCGGGCCGCTCGACGTCGCGTTCGCCGTCGACGACACCGGCAGCATGGGCCCGGCGCTGACCAACATCAAGAACGAGCTGGGCAACATCGCCGCGGCCGTGCAGGCCAACTCCGGCAACGACTACCAGCTCGGCCTCGTCACGTTCAAGGACGACGTGACGGTCCGGACCGACCTCGCGCCGCTCAACCTGGCCACGGTCACCCCGCAGCTCAACGCGCTGACCGCGGCGGGCGGCGGCGGTGAGCCCGAAGCATCCGACGAGGCGGTCAACACCGTCGTCAACAACCTGCCCGCCACCGGGCGCCCGCAGACCGGCAACTTCTCCGGGACCTGGCGCACCAACGCCACGAAGATGGTCATCCTGGTGACCGACGCCCACCCGGGCGGCTTCGACGACACCTTCACCGCGGCCGATCAGGCCAACGCCCATCTGCGGGCGGTGCAGGCGGCTAACAAGGGCATCAAGGTCTCGGCGGTCTACGTCCAGACGAACACGCTGCCCGGCATCTCGGCGATCATGCAGGACTACGCCACCACCACCGGCGGCACGTACGCGGCGACGCCGGCCAACGGCACGGGTGCGGGCGCGGCGATCCTCGACGCGCTCAAGAACTGCCGCAAGACCGACGTCTTCATCAAGGACACGCCGGCCGACACCGGCGTCGCACCGCACGGCCTGAACCCCATCTGGGCGAGCCCGGACATCAAGGTGTGCGCGACGCTGCCACCGTGCACGGGGACCAACCCGGTCATCGGCGCGACGAACTACGTGGTCGTGACGCTGAACAATCCGGGCCCGGGCGGGTCCGGCGCGTCGACCGGCCACGTCGAGGTCTCCTACACGGCGCAGGGCGGGGCGGCGCTGTGGCCGACGGACTGGACCTCGATCGGCTCCTCGGCCACGGTGACCGTGCCGGCGGGCGCCACCCAGGTGGCGATCCCGTGGACCGCGGTGCCCGGACCGGGCCACTTCTGCCTGCTCGCGCGGTGGATCTCGGCGACCGACCCGATGACCTACCCCGAGCTGACCGGCTCGAACACGCTGGTCAACACGCGGAACAACAACAACATCGCGTGGCGCAACGTGGACACGGTCAAGCTGAAGCCCGGCACGCCGGTGACCCACCCGTTCACGCTCGGCAACCCGGCCGCCGACCGGGCCACCCCGACCGACCTGCTCTTCACCCAGCCCGGCAAGCCGTTCGCGGGCGGCCCCGGCAAGGTGGTCATCGACCTCGGCAAGGTGCTGGCCGAGCGTTGGCGCCAGAGCGGCCAGAAGGGCGTCGGCGTGCGTCAGGTGGGGGAGACGCAGGTCGAGATCACGGGCGGGCAGCAGGCGGCCTTGCAGGGCCTGTTGATCCAGCCGAAGGAGCGCTTGGAGACGGCGGTGACGTTCACGGCGACGGACGCGGCGGCGGGCGCCGACTTCGTCGTCCGCGTCTCGCAGTCCAGCGGTGACGAGGATCTCGGCGGCGTCGAGTTCCAGCTGTCGGCCGAGGGGTGACCCGCAGCTGGGCGGCCACCCTCGATCCTTCGAGGTGGCCGCCCAGCGTGCGTCAGCCCGGACACGGGCGCACTTGGCCTGTCGGCGCCGGCAGGAGGGGTGGCCGGGATCGCCGTTCGGCGGGTGCGATGACGATGAGTTCGCTCAGCGTCTCGGCCTCGCTCGACGGCAGACGATCAACCAAATCTGCCGCCGAAGGTGAGGTGGTCGCACCACACCGCTACCGGCCCGGGATCGGCTCGGCCAGTGAAGCTCGCGACGGTGACGCCGGGAACGGTTCGGCGAAATACTGCGTCTCGTGCCGCACGAATCCGTCGGCGAACTCCATGATGCTCACCGTGTTGGTGGGTGCGCCGTCGTAGGTGATCACACACTCGCTGATCCAGAAGTCGTTACTGCCCTGGATGCGGACGAGCGTGAAATGGCGCTCCGCCGGGTGACCCCCGCGTTGCTCCCGGATCGTCGAGCGGCCTCGGAAGCGCTCCCCGGACTGCGGGTAGTCCAAGATCGCGTCGGCCGTGTAGATCGCGTGCTCGGTGCCGGCGTCACCGAGTTCGGAGGCAGTCCAGTGTTCCTCGATCCGCGCCCGGGTCTGGGAGTCACGTGTCATGGTCGTCCCTTCCCTGGTCCACACCGGCGCCGGGCATGTTACTCACCCGGCGGCGCGCAGCCGGTCGTACGGATGAGCCGATTCCGGAGCAATTTCTGCCCGATACGGATTTGCGCCACGTTTTTCGATACGGCCGGCAGGCGCCGGTCGGCGCATCAGCCGCGACGAATGCGGGCAACGGTGGATCATCGGGGTCGGAATTCCGGACACGGAGAGACCGCAGGACTGCTGGGGCGGGCGGGGGCGGGAACTGCGCGGCCTGCCGGAACTGGAGATCGCCGGGCTGCCCGATGCGGAGGCGCACACGCTCCTGGAGAGCCAGTCGCGTTTGCGCAGCAGGCGAACCTGACGGGGTGGCTTGCCGTGCCGGAGGGCGTTCGACGTCAGCTCGTCGACCACCATGAGTGCGTCGATCTGCTGGTCTTCTGTAGGTCCTGCAGCAACCGGTCGGCCCAGGCTCGCACCCTCGCCAGCTCGGCGAGGTCGTCGGCGACCTCGAGCGCGATCACGCGCAACGAGTCGTCCAGCTCCGTCGTCTGCTGTTCGATCGGCAGCGGGGCAGGACCCCTTCCTGATCGGCCGTCGATGCGGAGGCCCCGGTCCGGCGACATTCGCTGGACGGCGGCGTCATGCGGCCACCTGTGCTCGCAGGAACTCCGCCGCACGGGTGAGCGCCGTGTCGCCTTCTTCGAGGAAGGCGGCGAAGGCCTGGAACACGTGCGGGACGCCAGGGGTGACGTCCAGGGTGACGGCGACGTCGTCGGAGGCGGCGCGTGCGGCCAGGCGGATGGCGTCGTCGAGGAGGACCTCGTGCGAGCCGACCTGGACGAGCAGCGGCGGCAGGCCGGTGAGGTCGGCGAAGATCGGGCTGATCAGCGGGTTCTTCGGGTCGGCACCGGCGGCGTATTCGAGGGCTCGGATACGCAGACCCGCAGCGGTGAGCTTCGGATCCGCGTCGGCCTTCGTCAGCAAGCTGTCACCGGTGACCGTCAGGTCGGACCAAGGGGACATCAGCAGGCCGGCCGCCGGCTGCGGCAGACCGGCGGCCCCGGCTGCGAGGAGGGTGGCGACGGCGAGGTTGGCTCCGGCGGATTCGCCGCCGATGACGATGCGCTCCGGGCCGCCCTCCTGGTCGACGAGGGCGCGGTAAATGGCGACGGCGTCCTCGATCGCCGCCGGGAACGGGTGTTCGGGGGCGAGGCGGTAGTCGGCGGTCACCGCGCGCATGCGGGTCCTGCGTGCGAGGTCGGCGACGAGGCCGACCGAGCCGTTCGCGGACCCGAGGGCGAAGACGCCGCCGTGGAAGAAGAGGAGGACGCCTTCGCTCTCGACGTCGGCGATGTCGATGGCGACAGCCGGGACGCCGCCGAGGGTGACTCGCTCGGTCAGCACGTCCGCGGGTGGCTGGTGGGCGGTGAGCAGCTGCTCCAGGAGTGGCCGCTGGACGTGGACGTCGCCGCCCAAGTCGAGCGGGGAGTCGCGGAGGAGCTGGTGGGCGAGGTCGCGCTGCTGCTGGGTCACGGTATTAGATTAGTACTAATCTAATTAGAGTCAAGCATCTTTCGGCTAACCTGGTTACTGCTAAGGTAGCCACGACCGGCCGTCCGGGAGGCGGCGGACGAGGAAAGTGGTGGCCGCGATGGACCTGCGCAAAGTGTTCGACGACCTGGTGCGCTTCGAGACCGTCCTGTGGAACACCGTGGACGCGCGCTTGCGCAAGGACTGTGGTGTCCCGCTCGGCAACTTGAACCTGATGCTGATCATCGCCGCGACGCCGGACTGCCGGGTCCAGGACATTGCCGCCGCCCTCGAGATCACCGTCGGCGGCACCAGTCAGGCCGTCGATCGCCTGGAGAAGCTGGGGCACTGCGTCCGCAAGCCGAACCCCGCCGACCGGCGCTCGTCGGTGGTCGGACTCACTCCGGACGGCGAGGCACTGATGAAGTCCGCGAGCCGGGTCTTCGACGGGGAACTCGAAGCGTTTTTCAAAGCCCCGCTGGGCGAGGACGGGCTCGGGAACCTCGCTTCGGCGCTCGCCGCAGCCCGCGTGGCGGCGTCCGTCCGCGGTGCAACGCCCTCAAGTTGATAACAACGATAACAGCTGACCGAAAGGCACCGCGGCTGCTCGCTCCGCATGTCGACCCCAGAGGTGCATCCACCGATACTTCCAGTGTTACGCTGAATATGTAATCATCGGAAACATCGTTGGAAGGTAGGAGCGCACATGCTGATCGTCACGGGGGCCACGGGGCGGCTCGGGTCGCTGGTCGTCGACCGCCTGCTGGAGCGGGTGCCGGCCGAGAAGGTCGGCGTCAGTGTGCGGGACCCGGGCAAGGCCTCCGCGCTGGCCGCGCGCGGGGTGCGGGTGCGGGCCGGCGACTTCACCGACCCGGCGAGTCTGCAGCACGCCTTCGAAGGGGCCGATCGCGTCCTGGTCGTCTCCGCGGCGATCCGGGGCGGCGGCGCCCTGGTCGCGAACTGCGCAGCGATAGACGCCGCCCAGCGGGCGGGCGCCCACCACATCGTCTACACCAGCCATCAGGCCGCCTCGCCCATCTCACTCTTCCCGCCCCAGACCGTCCACGCCGCCACCGAGGAGCACCTCAAGCAGACCGGCGTGCCCTTCACGGCCCTGCGCAACGGCTTCTACACCTCCACGCTGGCCCACCACATCGGCTCGGCCCTGACCACGGGCGATCTCGCCGTGCCGCAGGACGGACCGGTCTCCTGGACCGCGCACGAGGACCTCGCCGAGGCCGCCGCGATCGCGCTGGCCGACGGGACGCTGACGGGGATCACGCCGCCTCTGACCGCGCCCAGCGCCCTGGACTTCGCCGACGTTGCCGACATCCTCAGCAAGCTGACCGGCCGCACCATCACCCGCACCGTGGCCGACGACGAGGAATGGAAGGCAGGATTGATCGCCGGCGGGCTGCCGCCCCAGGCTGCGGAGTTCGCCTTCGGGATGTTCGCCGCGGCTCGTCAGGGCGAGTTCACCGTCACCGGCCCCACCCTGGAGACCGTCATCGACCACCCGGCCAGGACCGTCGAATCAGTCCTGCGGGCCCTGGTGGACCACCACGGATCTCGTGGGGAGCGGCCTTGAGCCGTCCTCGGCGTCAAGCGCCCGCTGTTTCCACGCCGCTCCGAAACACCGCCATGCGGTGATCGCCGTGCACGGGACGGGCGCACACGGCGTGCCACCGGCCGGTGACCGTATTCTGGACCTCGGTGCCGGTTCGGGGAGGGTGGCGCGGTGCTGCGGTTGCTGGGGGAGGTGGGCGCCTGCGTCGACGGCGCCCCGGTCGACTTGGGCCACCCCAAGCAGCTGTGCGTGCTCGCCGCACTGGGGGTGGAGCACGGCCGGGCGGTGCCGATCGAGCGGCTCGTCGAACGGGTGTGGGGCGGCGCCGCGCCGAGACGCGGGCACGAGACGGTGCACAGCTACGTGTCGCGGCTGCGGCGGGCGCTCGGTCCCCTCGACGGCGTCGCCATCGTCCGGCGCCCGGGCGGGTACGCGCTGACGGCGGACACCACGCCGGCCGCCGTCGACCTGTACCGCTTCGAGGACTTGCGTGCGCAGGCCGAGGCCGACACCGACGACGAGCGGGTCGCCGCCCGGTTGGGCGAAGCACTGGCGTTGTGGCGGGGCCGGGCGCTGACCGGCCCGACCGGGGACTGGGTCGAGGCGGAACGCGAGCGGCTGGAACGGGAACGCCTCGCCACCCAGCTGGAGCTGGTGGAGACCCGGCTCCGGCTCGGCCAGGGCACGCGGCTGGTGGCCGAGCTCGCCGTCCTGGCCGCCGCGCACCCCTACGACGAGCGGATCGCCCGCCAGTACATGGCGGCCCTGCACCAGTCCGGGCGGACGGCGGACGCCCTCGACCACTACCAGGCGGTGCGCGTCCGGCTGGCCGGCGAACTGGGCATCGACCCGGCCGCCCCGCTGACGGACCTGCACCGGCGGATCCTGGCCGCCGTCCCGCCCGAGCCCGAGCCCGAGCCGGTTCCGGCCGCGCCGGTGCCGCGGCAGCTGCCGCCGTCGATCCGGGACTTCACCGGCCGGGCGGACCACCTGGCCACCCTGGATGCCCTGCTCCCGCCCGCCGACGGCGGCGACGGCGGGCGCGCCGTCGTGATTTCCGCGCTGGACGGCTCCGGCGGCATCGGCAAGACCACCCTCGCTGTGCACTGGGCCCACCGCGTCCAGCACCGGTTCCCCGACGGCACGCTCTACACGAACCTGCGCGGCTACGGCCCGGGCCGCCCGGCGAGCGCCGAGGAGGTCCTCGACGACTTCCTGGTCGCCCTCGGCGTGCCGGCCGCGGCCCTGCCGGCCGGGCCCGGTGCCCGGGAGGGGCTGTTCCGCAGCCTGCTGGCCGGACGCCGGGTGCTCCTCGTGCTGGACAACGCGAACAGCGACGACCAGGTGCGGCCGCTCCTGCCCGGGACGCCGGGCTCCATGGTGCTGACCACCAGCCGGGACAGCCTCACCGGGCTCGTGGTCACCGAGGCCGCGCACCGGCTGACCGTCGACCTGCTCACCGAGCCGGAGGCGCTGCGGCTGGTCACCGGCATCATCGGCTCCGTGCGGGCCGCCGCCGAGCCGGAAGCCGTGGCCGAGCTGATCGCGCTGTGCGCGCGGCTGCCGCTGGCCCTGCGGATCGCCGCCGGGCGGGCGGCGGCCCACCAGCACGTCTCCGTCGCCGGCATCGTCGCCGAACTCGCCGACGACCACTCCCGGCTCGACGCCCTGAGCTGGGGACGCGACCCCCGAGCGGCGGTCCGCACGGTGCTGAGCTGGTCCTACGACCGCCTGCCACCGCCGCAGCAGCTGCTGTTCCGCCGCCTCGGCCTGCACCCCGGCCCGGACGTCTCCCCGCCTGCCGCCGCGGCGCTCGGGGGATGTTCGCCGCGCGAGGCGCAGGTGCTGCTCAGGGCCCTGGCCGAGGCGCACCTCATCGAGCCCGTCGCCGGCGGCCGCTACCGGTTCCACGACCTCCTGCGGGCCTACGCGGCCGAGCGGGCGGGCGAGCAAGACAGCCCCGCCGACCGGCGCTCGGCCCTCGACGGCCTGCTCACCTGGTACAGCCACACCGCGCACATCGCCGACCGGCGGCTCTACCCGGCCAGCACCCGGCTGGTGGCCGGGCTCGCCGCACCCGCGCACCCGCACGCCCTGGCCGACCGCGACCAGGCCTGGGCCTGGTTCACCGCCGAGCGGGCCAACCTGGTGGCGGCCCTGCACCAGGCCGTCGCCGACGGGATGGACGCGCACGCGGTGCACCTGGTGGACGCCTTCGGCTTCCTCATCCTGCTGGGCGCGTGGGAGGAACGGATCGAGACGGCGGGCGCCGGGCTGGTCGCGGCCCGCCGGTCCGGTGACCGCGCGCACGAGGCGAACGTCCTGCTGGCCCGCGGCGAGGCCTTGAACCTGCTCAAGCGACCCGAGGCGGAAGCCGACCTGGTGCGCGCCGTGGAACTGGCCGGGAAGGCCGGTATCCCGCACATCCGGATTTCCGGCCTCAACGACCTGGGCCAGCTGATGGGCAGCCAAGGACGGCACACCGAGGCGCTGCGGCACCTCGAGGAAGCCCTGGTGCTCAGCCGCGGCGTCGACACGGGCCGGTGGGAAGCCATTCTGGAGGGGATCATCGGGGCCGTCCACGCCGATCTCGGGAACCACCGGCAGGTGATCGAGCACGGCGAGCGCAGCGCGCGGCTGCGCCGCCGGATCGGCGACGTCGAGGGCGAGGCGTGCGCGCTGGCCGTGCTGGCCAGGGGCTGGCAGGGGATCGGCGAGCACGACCGGGCCATCGTGCACTGCCGGCGGGCGATCGCCCTCGGCCGCCGGTCACTCGGCAGCCAGGACCAGACGCTCGCCGTGCCGCTGGCGGTCCTGGCCACCTCGCTGCACCGGCTGGGGCAGGTGGCCGAAGCCGTCGCCTGCTGGCGGGAAGCCGCCGCGATCTACGCGGACCGGGGCCTGAACGCCGACGCCGCGGTGATCCATGGCCGGATCCGGGCGGCGCGCTCCGCGGTGGCCGGCTGAGCCGCCCGGCCCGGGGAACGGGCCGGGCGGTCCGGTCAGCGGATGATGCCGGTGTGGCCGGTGGCGAGCAGCGCGCCGGTGTGGCTGCTGTACGCCTCCGAGTACGCCTGGAACGTCCAGCGTCCGCTCAGGCCGGTCAGCTTCGGCGTCCAGCACCGCGTCTGCCCCGGAGCGATGCGCTTGTTGCCGCCCGGGTCGTCACAGGTGATGGTTTCGGTCAGCGCTCCGTCACGGAAGCGGTTGAGGTAGACCTGCCCGTACTCACTGGCCGACATCGGGCTGTCGTAGATCGCGAACCCCCAGTAGTTGTAGCTGCTGTCCCGGCAGACCTCGACGGTGCCGACCCGGCCGCCGCCGACCACGGCGGTGATCGCGGCCGTCGGTTGCACGACGACTCCGTAGCTGCTGCCGTACTGGCAGTCCGGTGCCGCCTGGGTCTGTGCCGAGGCCGCCGGGGTCAGGCACCCCAGGGCCGCCGTCGCCACGCCGAGCGCCGTGATGACCTTCTTGACCATGTGTTCCTCCGCATCCATCGAGCGGCGGTTGCCGCGGTCACCAGGATGCGGAGGCGGTCGTGTGGCACCCTTGCGGAATTCCTGGAACACCCTGGTCAGCGGTCCCCGGCCCGGCTGCGGGCCGTCACGACCGCACGGCGAGCCCGGCCCGGACGGCGAGGACGACGAGCTGGGCACGGGTGCGGGCGTTGAGCTTGGTCATCGCCCGGGCCACGTGGGTGCGAACCGTTGCGGGGGAAAGGAAGAGCGCGTCCGCGATCTCGTCGTTGGACCGGCCGGTGGCGACCCAGGCGGCGATCTCGCGTTCCCGGCCGGTGAGGGTGTCGAGGCCGTCGACGGTGGTCGGCGCGGACCACCGCTCGGCGAAGGTGGTCACCAGCAGCCTGGTCACCGACGGCGAAAGCAGCGCGTTGCCGACGGCGGCGGCGCGGACGGCGCGGGCCAGCTCGGCGGGCGCGGTGTCCTTGAGGATGAACCCGGCGGCGCCGGCGCCGAGCGCTTCGAAGACGTAGCGGTCGATTTCGAAAGTGGTGACGACGACGATCCGCACCGCGTGCAGCGCCGGGTCGGCCGCGACGTGGCGCAGCAGTTCGAGGCCGTCCATGCCGGGCATCCGGATGTCGAGCAGCAGGACGTCCGGCCGGTCGCGCCGTAGCCGGGTCAAGGCTTGCGTGCCGTTGTCCGCCTCACCGACGACCCGCATGTCGTCTTCCCGGTCGATCAGGGCTCGCAGGCCCATCCGGACCAGCTGGTGGTCGTCGGCGAGCAGCACCCGGATCACGAGTCCGCCTCCGGCAGGGGAATCCGGGCCGCGACCCGGAACCCGCCGCCGTCGCGGGGACCGGTCTCCAGGTGGCCGCGCAGTTCTTCGATCCGGCGGCGCATGCCGGTCAGGCCCCGCCCGGCCGGCGCCACCGTCGACGGCGTCCCCCGGCCCCGGTCGGTCACTTCGACGAGCAGTTCGCCGCCGCGCCGGCCGACGGTCACGCGGGCGGTCGTGGGCCCGGCGTGGACCAGCACGTTGGTCAGGCTTTCCTGCACCACGCGGTAGACGGTGGCGGCCAGCGGCCCGGGAACGGGCCCCTCGACGGCGACGTCCACCGGGAGACCGCCGGTCCGGACCCGGTCGACCAGCGCGGCGAGCCCGCTCAGGCCGCATTCGTGCGGGTGGAACGCCGCCAGCATCCCGCGCAGGTCGGCCAACGCGCCCGCGCTGGTGTCGCGGACGGCTTCCAGCGAGCGGCGGGCCTGGTCCGGTTGCTCGTCGAAGGCGAGCAACGCCAGCCCGGCCTGCATGGTGATCAAGGCGAACCCGTGCCCGGCGATGTCGTGCAGCTCCCCGGCCAGCCGGATCCGTTCCTCGAGTGCCGTGCGCGCGATGAGGTCGTGGCGGGCCCGCCGCCGGGCCGCGTCCCGCACGTGGACCAGCGCGCCCAGCGACCACGGCAGCACGATCCAGCTGGACCAGGCCAGCGCCAGCAGGCCGGGATCGTGCCGGTCGCTGAGCACCCGGACGAGGATGGTCGCCGACGACAGCACGGCGGCCGGCGCGCACACCGCCGCCGAGCGCAGCGGCGTCCGCTGCCGCGCGGTTTCGAACACCGCGAGCACCAGGCACAGCAGCACCGGCCCGTACGGATAGCCGGCCAGCAGATAGCCGTTGACCAGTACCACGGCACCGGCCAACGCCACCGGCGGCAGGCAGCGGCGCAAGCCCATCGTCACCACCGCGGCCGCGACCAGGAGCGTCACGCCGAGCGCGTCCAGCGGGCTGGACGGGGCGGTCGCCGACGATGGGACGGCCACCGTGCCGGCGACCACGGCGGCCGCGAACAGCCCGGCGGACACGACGTCCGGCCGGGGGATCCGCACGCCGAAAGCCATGCCCGCCAGCATGGCGACCGGCCGGCCGCCTGTCGTCGGCTTCGAAGCGACACCCGGCTACGTCAGCTGACGTAGCCCGTCCGGCGGCAACGCCGCTTTCCGTCCGATGTGGTCACCGGGTCCGGGCCCCCACGCTGGAGACACCGAGGCGACGCCCGCTTCGGCCATCCCCGGAGGAGGACATCCCGTGACAACGCGCGCAAACCCGCTGCCGGCCCCGCGACGGGGGCGCCCGGCCCGGACCGCGATCGTGCGGGCCACCGGCCGGCACCGGACGTTCCTGATCGCCACCTGCGTGGCACTGGTCCTGGCCGCGATCGCCGACGAAGCCACCGGCTACGACGGCCCCGGACCGTTCGTCTACCCCGCGTTCGCGGTGCTGGTCGCCCTGGTGCCGTGGCGGTTCACCCCGCTGCTCGTGGTCCTCATGAGCGCGTTGTTCGTCTTCGGCGGACTCGCGTCGCCGGAGTTCGTGCGCCGGCTGACCACGCCGGGCCGGGCGCTGGACTTCGCCTCCGCGTGGCTGCAGCTGCTCGGTTTCGCCGCGGCCGCGGGCTTCGCGGTGGCCGCGGTCGTCGTTTCCCGCCGGACCCCCGGATCCCGTTCGTGAAGGAGCACACCATGTCCCGTTTTCGCCGGTTCAGCCGCAGCACCCTCGTTTCGTTCGCCGGGCTGCTCGGCGGCATCGCCGGACTGCTCGTCCAGTGGGCCGCCGATCCGGCCAGGTTCTCGGCGGCCCAGCAGTCGTTCGGGATCCCGTTCCCGCCCGGCATCCTGTTCATCGCCGGGGCCGGGTTGCTGATGCTGGCCACGTCCCGCTGGTGGTGGCACCCGATCTTCGCCGTGCTCATCGCCTTCTGGATCGCCGGCGTCGGAACCCTGGCCGGCCAGCTGACACCCAACCTGGTCTCACCCCACGTCGGCACCGTGGCCGGTACCGTCGTCATGGCCGCCGCGCTGCTCCTCGCCGCTGTCGCCGGTGTCGTCAGCATGGTTTCGGGACGGCGGAGGTCCGCCGTCCCGGCACCTCGGTGAGCCGTGTTGGCGCGGTTCAGCGGAGGCGGGCGGCGACGACGGCGACCCAGAGCATCGCGGTGATGGCACCGACGGCGAGGGTCAGCGAACCGGCCGCGCCACCGGTCATCGCCCAGACGTCGCCGACGAGCAACGCGCTTCCGGCGACGTGGGAAACCACGGCGTCACGGTGGTTGCCGCTGCGGGCGAAGTGGCGGCCGAGGACGTAGCAGGCGGCGATGAGCGAGATGAAGGCGATGCTGCCGGCGGCCATGTGCCCGTAGGAGTGCCACGACATCGTCTGCGGTATCCCGGCCGGTGTCCCGGTGGGGAAGCCGTCGGCCGGGTCCATCGGGAGGAGGCCGGCCGCGAGCATCCCGACCCCGTTGACCAGCACGAGCCGCGGCGCCCAAGTGCTGGTCAGGGCCGGGCGCAGGCCGGTCGAGCCGATGATGGTCAGCACGCCGGCGACGACGAAGTTGGCGATCTGCAGCCAGCCGAGCGAGCCGGTGCTGAGCATGCTGAGCGGGTGGCGGGTCAGGTCGAAGCCGTCGCGGAGGGCGGCCTGCGCCAGGGAGACGGTGGCCCACAGTGGTGCCGCGACGGCCAGGCAGGTCAGCCGGGCGGTGGTGGTGGGGCGCTGGGTCGTGGTGGTCATGTCGGTCCTTTCCCGAAATCCGGTCTTGTCCCGACGTCGCCCGGCCGATGTGACAGGGAATCAGGGCGTTCCCTGTCGCTTAAGGTGTTCGACGTCGGGGTGACAGGCGAACGCCACGGAAGAGACGAGAGGCAAGCCGATGCGCTACCTGATGACGACCAAGGCCACCGACCAGACCCCCGACGAGAAGCTCTACGCCGAAATGGGCAAGTTCATCGAGGAGATGACCGCGGCCGGGGTGCTGCTGGCCACCGGCGGGCTGGACCCCAAGGGCATCCGGATCGCCTCCGCCGGTGACGAGATCACGGTGACCGACGGACCGTTCACCGAGGCCAAGGAGGCGGTGGCCGGCTTCGCGCTGGTCGAGGTGCGCTCCGAGGAAGAGGCGATCGAGCTGGCCCGCCGCTTCCGCAAGGTGGTGGGGGACGGCGAGAGCACCATCCAGCAGGTCTTCGGGCCGTGATCGACGTCCGCCGCACGGTCGACGCGGTCTGGAAGCTCGAATCGGCGGCCATCATCGGCGGTCTCACGCGGATCGTGCGCGACGTCGGGCTGGCCGAGGAGCTGGCCCAGGACGCCCTCGTCGCCGCGCTGGAGCAGTGGCCGGAGTCCGGGCTGCCGGACAACCCGGGTGCCTGGCTGACGACCACGGCCAAGCGACGCGCGATCGACCACCTGCGGCGGGCGGCGCGGCTCGAGCGCCGGCACGAGGACCTGGCCCGCGAGCTCGACCAGCCTCAGGACGTCGAGCACGAAGACGTCCTGAGGCTGATGTTCCTGTCCTGCCACCCGGTGTTGCCGACGCCGCAGCGGGTCTCGCTCACGCTGCGGCTCGTCGGCGGGCTCACCGCCGCCGAGATCGCGCGGGCGTTCCTCACCTCCGAACCGGTGATCACCCAGCGCGTCGCCGCGGCCAAGGAGGCGCTGGCGCGGGAAGGAGTCCCGTTCGAGCTGCCGGTCGGCGAGTCCCTGGCCGGGCGGCTGTCGTCGGTGCTCGAGGTCGTGTACCTGATCTTCAACGAGGGCTACGCGGCGACCTCCGGGGACGATCTGATGCGGCCGGGTCTGTGCCAGGAGGCGTTGCGGCTCGGCCGGCTGCTGGCCGAGCTGGCGCCGGACGAAGCCGAGGTGCACGGGCTGGTCGCGCTGATGGAGATCCAGGCGGCACGGTCGGCCGCGCGGACCGGACCCTCGGGGGAGCCGGTCCGGTTGCACGAGCAGAACCGGGGGCGCTGGGACCCGCTGCTGATCCGCCGCGGGTTCACGGCCATGCTGCGGGCGCGGGACATCGGCGGGCCACCCGGCCCGTATGTGCTGCAGGCCGCGATCGCGGTGTGCCACACCCAGGCCCGCACGGCGGAGGACACCGACTGGGCCCAGATCGCGACGCTGTACGACGCGCTGGTCCGGCTGCTGCCCACGCCGATCGTCCGGCTCAACCGGGCCGTCGCGGTCGGCGAGGCGCACGGACCGGAAGCCGGGCTCGCGCTGGTCGACGAGCTGACGACCGACCGCACGCTGCGGGACTACCACCTGCTGCCCAGCGTGCGGGGCGACCTGCTCGCCCGGCTGGGACGCCAAGCCGAGGCGCGCGTCGAGTTCGGCCGGGCGGCGGCGATGACGAAGAACGCGGCCGAACGCGCCTTTCTCCTCCGCCGGGCCGGCGAACTGGAGACGGACACCTCCGTCGTGACCCTCGCGCAGGCCGCCACGGACTTTCTGGCGCGAGGAGACCTCGACACCGCGACCCTGCGCTCCTACGGACAGACACTGCGGCGCCTGCGCCTGTCCTTGGGCGACCGACGGCCGCTGGAGTCGTTGACGGCCCAGGACGTCACGCGCGTGTTCGAGCTGTCGTGGAGCGACGCCGCGGCGAAAACCTGGAACCGGCACCGATCGGCGATCCGGACGTTCACCGCCTGGGGGTCGCTGGCGGATCTGGCGGCCGGGCTGCCGCGGCGGGCCGAGACACGCCAACGGATTCCGGCCATCGGCACCGAGCACCTCGAACGCCTGTGGAACCTCGGCGCACCGGTGCGCGAACAGACCCTGTGGCGCCTGCTCCACGAGTCGGCGGCCCAGGTGCGCGTCGTGCTGTCGCTCGATGTCGAGGACCTCGACCTGGAAGACCGTCGCGCCCGGGCAAGCGGCACCTGGGTGAGCTGGCGTTCCGCCACGGCCCGGCTGCTGCCCGAACTGCTGGCGGGACGCACCCGCGGCCCCCTGTTCCTGGCCGACCGCCGGCCCGGGCCGGCCCGGATGCCCGCGACCGAGGATCTGTGCCCGGACACGGGCCGGAGCCGGTTGTCCTACGAACGGGCCGAGTACCTGTTCAAACAGGCGACGAGGGCACTGGACCCCGCGGGCCGCGGCTATACCCTTCGCCAGCTCCGCCCCTCATGACCCGACGGCGTGCTGTCTGGTCCGGATTCTGGCTCTTCTTTGTTGCTTGTTGTGGACAGCATTGATGGCGGTGTTTGCGGTGTTGTTGTTTTTACGCCGGGGTCGGCTCTCAGCTCGACCCGGAGAGCGCTTTCAGGATGGCCGGCCGACACCGTTTCGACTAATTCGAAGCCGACGCTGTGAACGTTCACAGAAACCGGGCGCGAAGGTCTTGCGACGTTCCCCGTTGTGCGGTTCCATTCCAGGAGCCGTGCGCCGCCGAGCCACCTCGTGGAAGGGGACAGTCCCGTGATCGCCAAGCCGCCGGGGCATCCGGATGACGACGCGTTCGTGCCATCCCGCCGGTCGTTCCTGCGGGGGCTGGCCGCCGTGGGGGCGCTGCCGCTGACCCCGGCCGCCGCCGTGCTCGCCGCCGAGCCGGCCGCCGCTGCGAGCGACGGCTTTCCCCTGGTTGCCGGGGGTGTCGCCGCCGACGTGTTCGTGGACGCGGGTGACGACGTGGCCGTCCGCCGCGTGGCCGGTGACCTGCAGGCGGACATCCAGCGGGTCAGCGGGGTGCTGCCCGTCCTGACGAACCGCCCCACCGGGCTGTCCCGCACGGCGGTGCTGATCGGCACGATCGGCCACAGCCCGGTCATCGACAAGCTCGTCGCGTCGGGCCGACTCGACGTGTCCGAGGTCGCCGGGCGCTGGGAGGCCTCGGTGACCCAGGTCGTCGACGGGCCGATCGCCGGGGTCGACCGCGCGCTGGTGATCGCCGGCAGCGACCGGCGCGGCACCGTCTACGGCGTCTACGACCTGTCCGAGCGCATCGGCGTTTCCCCGTGGTTCTGGTGGGCCGACGTGCCGGTGCCGCACCGGGACACGGTGACCCTGCCGCCGGCCACGGAGAAGCGGCGCGAGCCGGCGATCCGGTACCGCGGGATCTTCCTCAACGACGAGGACAACCTGTCGCAGTGGGCGTACCGGACGGCGGAGTCCGGCAAGCACATCGGGCCGGTCACGTACACCCGGGTCTTCGAGCTGATGCTGCGGCTCAAGGCGAACTACCTGTGGCCGGCCATGCACCCCGAGTCGGACCACTTCAACAAGTACCCCGAGAACGCCCGCCTGGCCCAGGAGTACGGCGTCGTCGTCGGGTCCAGCCACCCGGAGGCGTTGCTGCGCAACAACGTGCACGAGTGGCAGCCGTGGGCGGAGGCGCACCGCAACCCGGACGGCAGCCTCCCGGAGTACGACTACACGGTCAACCCGCAGACCATCCTCGACTACTGGCGGGCCCGGGCGAAAGCCAACGCCCGGTACGAAAGCGTCTGGACCGTCGGCATGCGCGGCATCCACGATTCCGGCCTGGTCACCAAGAACGCCAAGACCACGGCCGAGCGGGTCGCGGTGATGAACGACATCATCACCCAGCAGCGCCGGATCCTGGCGGAAGAGGTCGGCCCGGCAGCCGGCGCCGTGCCGCAGATCTTCATCCCGTACAAGGAGGTGCTCGACCTCTACAACGCCGGGGTGCGGGTGCCCGAAGACGTGACGCTGATCTGGCCGGACGACAACCACGGGAACATGCGGCAGCTGCCGACGGCGGCCGAGCGGCAGCGCTCCGGCGGCAACGGCCTGTACTACCACCTCTCCTACTGGGGAGCGCCGAAGAGCTACCTGTGGCTGGACACCACGGCGCCCGCCAAGATCTGGCAGGAGCTGCGCCGGGCGTACGACAACGGGGTCCGCCACACCTGGATCGTCAACGTGGGCGACCTGAAGTCGCAGGAGACCGGGCTGTCGTTCGCGATGGCGCTCGCCTGGGACATCGACCGGTGGCGCGCGGAGGACGTGCAGCCCCGGCTGGCCGACTGGGCCGGTCGCCAGTTCGGCGCGGCGTACGCCCGGGAGATCGCGGAGATCCGGCAGGGCTACTACGAGCTGGCCGCGGCGCTGCGCCCCGAGTTCATCCAGAGCGGGGTCTTCTCCCTCGTCCACCACGGCGACGAGGCGGATCGGCGGATGACGGCGTACCGGAGCCTGATCGACCGCGCCGAGGCGGTGGGCCGGCAGCTGCCGTCGTCCTATCAGGACGCTTTCTTCGAGCTGCTGCTGTACCCGCTGACCGGTGCGTACCTGATGAACCTGAAGTTCGTGTGCGCCGACCGCAACGCGCTCGCCGTCAAGCAGGGCCGCGGCGCCGGGGTGAACGTCTTCGCCGACCTCGCCGAACGGGCCCAGGCCGACGAGGAGGCGCTGACCCGCCGCTACAACACCGCGATCGCCGGCGGCAAGTGGAAGGAGATCATCAACCCCTACCCGGCCAACGTCCCCAAGGCGCCGCGAGTGCCCGCCGTGACGAGGCGGACGCCGACGAGTGCCGTGGGGCTCGGCGTGGCCGCCGAGGGCAACGAAACCGGCGTCGCCCGGCCCTTGACGTTCTCTTCGTACCCCCGGAACCGGCGGTTCATCGACGTCTTCAACACCGGGTTCGCCTCGTTGACCTGGCAGGCGACCCCCAGCCACCCCTGGGTGCAGGTCAGCACCAGGAGCGGGACCACCCCAGACCAGGCGCGGATCTGGGTCAGCGTCGACTGGGCCGCGGCCCCGCTCGGCACCAGCGGCCCCCAGGTGCGCGTCACCGGCGCGGGTACGACGGTGACCGTGCCGCTGCAGGTCGTCAACGACGGGGAGCGGGGACGGGCCACGGCGACCGGTTTCGTCGAGGCCAACGGCTACGTGTCGATCGAAGCCGAGCACTACGACCGGCTGGTGCCGCGGTCCGGGGCGACCTGGCAGACCGTTCCCGGCCTCGGCCGGTCCGGCGCCGCCGTCATCGGTGCGCCGTTCACCGCGGCGCGCCTCGACGGCGACAGCCGCACCGTGGCGCCCGAGCTCCAGTACAACGTCCGCTTCGCCACGGCCGGCACCTTCCCGGTCACGGTCTTCCGGCTGCCCTCGCTGGACGAACGCGGCAGCCGCCGGCTCGCCATCGGCCTCGATTCCGGCACCCCGATCCTGCTCAAGGGCACCGGGGTCACGTCCGCCACCGCCGCGTGGTCGCGCAACGTGGTCGAGGGCATCGAGAAGCTGACCACGACCATCACCGTGGACCGGCCGGGCGAGCACGTCCTCAAGCTGTGGGTGGTCGACCCGGCGAACGCCGTCGACCAGATCGTCATCGACACCGGCGGGCCGCCGGCCACGTACCTCGCCCCGCCGGAAAGCTTCCACCCCGCCTTCAACCCGAACCCCGGCCGACCGCACCCTGATCCGGCCGGACCACCCCTCACCGGGCCCAGGGCATCGGCCGGACCGGCGCGAACGTGGTCCCGGGCTTGACGACGGCGCCGTCGCACGCCGCGGCGGTGGCGAGGGTCAGCTCCAGGACGTGCAGGGCTTGGTCGACGGGCAGGTGGCCGGCGGCCGGGTCCTCCGCGTGCCGGGCGAGATCCGCGACGCCTCGGGCGAAGTCCATTTTGCTGTACTTGCCGTTGTAGGGGTGGTCGGCCGGTTTGATCAACGGGTATGGCTCGGGCACCTCGCTGCGTCCTCGGGCGAGGGTGATCGCCGAGCCGAAGTCCCACACGTCCGCCACGGTCAGCACGCCCCGCCGGCGAAGCGCAGGCAGGCGACGGAGAAATCCGGGGCGGGGCCGCCGTCGCCCGCGGTGAGGTGGGGGTTGGGCAGTACCGGTGCCGCGAACGCGGTGAGCGTGTCGACGGGGCCGAGGATCGCGGTCAGCCAGGTGAGGGCGTACCCCGCGTGCTCGACGGTGCATCCCGTGCGGAACTCGTCGAGGTGGGGCCAGGGGGCCCCGAGGTGCTGACCCAGGTGTGGAAGGGCATGCGCTGGATCGGCCCGTCGTCCAGCTCGGCGTAGGCGAGACGCGGTACGCCGATGGCGCCCTCGCGGACGGCACGCCAGGCGGTCTGGGCGGCTTCCCCGAGCAGGCTGCTCGGCGCACTGCCCAGTGCGAGCCGCCGAGCCGCGGCCAGCTCGACGAGCTCCTGCGCCTCGGCCAGGCCCAGCGCGAGCGGTTTCTCGACGAACACGTGCTTCCCGGCGGTGAAGGCGGCACGGTTCACCTCGAAGTGGCTGCCGGGGTTGGTCAGCTTCACCACCACCTCGACCCGTCGGTCCGCCAGCAGCTCCGCCAGCGTCCGGTACGCGGCGACGCCGTGGTGCTCGCTGAACGCCCGCTGCCGAACCACCTGCACCACCAACTGACCACCCGGTCACGTCGCTGGTTGCCGCGGCAACGTCCCCGGCGACCAGCGACCAGGCCGTGTGGCCGGATGCCACCGGCGCGACAGCGATTTCTTCCGACCGGCGAGGCAGGGTGCCCGGCACGTCAGCCCGGTTCAGCGGTACGGGTCCTGGCCGGCCGGGCGGACGAGGATCTCGTTGACGTCCACTGTGGCCGGTTGGGAGACCGCGTAGAGCACGGCCCGGGCGATGTCGGCGGGGTCGAGTTTGGGGTCATGGGAGCGTTCGGGCGGAATGCCGCCGGTGTCCACGAGGCCGGGCTGGATCAGGGTGACCCGGACGCCGGTGCCGGCGCATTCGGCGCGGATGTTCTGGGCCAGGCCGGTGACGGCCCACTTCGTGGCCGAGTACAGGTTGCCCGGCCGCACCCCGCGGCCCGCGGCCGAGCCGGTCAGGACCAGGTGGCCGCCGGATTCGACCAGCGCCGGGAGCGTGGCGCGGGCGGTCAACGCGGGCCCGTAGACGTTGGCGAGCACCATGTCCCGCCACTGCTCCGGCGGCGCGCCGTGGTGGCCGAGGAACGAGGTGACCACGCTAGTGCCGGCGTTGGCGAAGACGACGTCCAGCCGCCCCCACGTGTCCCGGACCCGGGTGACGAGCCCGCTGAGCTGGGTCCAGTCGGTGACGTCGCAGGAGGCCGGCCAGACCCGGCCGGGGTCGCCCAGCTGCGAGGCGAGGGCGCTCAGGCGGGTCTGGTCGCGGGCGAGGAGGACCAGGCGGTAGCCGGCTTCGGCGGCGAGCCGGGCGGTGGCGGCGCCGATGCCGCGGGAGGCGCCGGTGATGAGGAACACGGGATCGTTCACAGAGGACAGGCTAGCCAACGCGGCGCCAATGGTCTAGACCATAGGGGTAGCTGTCACCCAGTCAGGAGCACCCGTGGACTTTCTCACCGACTTCGGCGCCGCGACCCGCGAGCACCTCCGCCTGATCGAGGACCGCAACGCCCCCACGCTCGACGCGGTGGCCGGCCGGCTCCTCGACGTCGTCCGCGCCGGACGGCTGGTGCACACCGCGGCCGCGGGCCACAGCCTCGCCGCGGTGCTGGAGACGTTCTACCGCGCCGGCGGCCTGGCCTGCGTGCGCCCGCTGTTCCACCCGGGCTTGCTGCCCCTGCACGGCGCCCAGGCCAGCACCCAGCTGGAACGAGTTCCCGGTCTGGCCGCGACGCTGGTCGCGCAGGCCCAGGTCCGGCCCGGTGACGTCGGGGTGATCTTCTCCAATTCGGGCGTCAACGCCTTCCCGGTCGAGGTCGCCCGCGAACTCAAGGAACGGGGCGCTTACGTCGTCACGTTCGCCTCCCGGCCGCACATGGACGCCGCCCCGATGCGCTCCTTCGCCAAGCTCGGCGAGCTGGCCGACGCCGTGCTGGACACCGCGATCCCGCCCGGCGACGCCGTGGTCCCCACGCCCAGCGGAACCACCGGGGCGCTGTCCACCCTCTGCTCCACCTACCTGTGGAACCTCCTGCTCGTCCGCCTGGCCGCACTGGCTGCTGCTGCCGCCGACGTCGCCATCCCGCTCTGGCAGAGCTCGAACCTGCCGGGCGGCGACAGCGCCAACGAGCGGTACCTCGACCACTACCGGGCCCACGTGCCGATGCTCTAGACCGCATGCACGACGAGCCGCCCAACACGGTGCCGGTGCCGGGCGGCCTTTCCCGTCGGGAGAAAGGTCACCTCTCCCGACGGGAAAGGCCGAGCCCGGCGATCCGGTCGGGCAGCCGCGCGGCGAGGTACTTGATCAGCTTGCTGATCCGGCGGGGTACGTGGACGTCGTCGGAGCGGAGTGCGTAGATGTCGGCGGGTGGTGTCGGCACGTCGGGCAGGACGCGCACCAGGGCGCCGCTTTCGAGGTGCGCTCGGATCTGCCACTCCGAGCGCATGATGACCCCGTACCCCTGCAGCGCCCAGCCGGTCACCACGTCCCCGTCGTTGCTCGACAAGCGGCCGCGCACGCGCACCTGACGCGGATTGCGGGCGTCTCCGAAGCGCCACAGGGCGAAGTCCCCGTCGTTCTCGCGGAGCACGATGCAGTCGTGGCCGGCCAGGTCCTCGATCCGCTCGGGCATCCCTCGTTGCTCCACATAGGACGGCGCGGCGCACGGCACCCGGCGGTTCTTCGCCAGCCGGCGCATCCGGAGCGAGGAGTCCGGCGGGGTTCCGACGTGGACGGCCAGGTCGAACTCGTGCCGGTGCGGGCGCAGGGGGAGGGCGGACGTGCGGAGCTGGACGCTCACCTCGGGCTGCGCGGCGGTGAACTCCCCGAGCAGCGGGGCGACGTGCGCGCGGCCGAGGCCGAGGGTGGCCTGGACCAGGATGGATCCGCGCAGGTCGCCGGCGCGGTGGGTGACGACGTCCTCGAGTTCGCGGACCTGGTCGAGGATCGTCTCCAGGCGCGCGGCGAACAGCTCACCCTCGGAGGTCAGCACGAGCCGGCGGGTGCCGCGGTGCACCAGGCGGGCGTCGAGCCGGCGTTCCAGCGAGCTGAAGCGCTTGCTGACGACCGGGAGCGAGCACTCCAGCTCACGCGAGCTCACGCGCGGCCGCCGTCAGCGTCTCGCTGGCCGCGACGACGTGGAAGAAGCGGAGGTCGTCGATCGAGGTGGTCATCGCGGTTCGTCCCTTTCCATGAGCGAAAGGATAGGTTGCCTCGGCCGCTCTTGTCGTGGCGTGCACGGCCGATCAGGGTGGAAGCGCGTGCCCACCCGATCGACAGGAGCGTCTCGTGTCCCAGCGTTACCGCATCGCGGTCATCCCCGGCGACGGCATCGGCCGCGAGGTCGTCCCGGAAGGGCTGCGGTGCCTGCACGCCGCCGCCGAGGCGCACGGGTTCGAGCTCGAGGTCGCCGAATTCGGGTTCGCCTGCGCCGAGTACTGGGTGCGGCACGGCGAGATGCTGCCGCCGGACTGGCGGGACGTGCTCGGCGGCTTCGACGCGATCTTCTTCGGCGCGGTCGGGTGGCTGCGGATCTTCCCCGCGACCGCCGTCCACTCGCAAGGCGCGCCCGGCCGTCGAAGGTTCACTGCGCCCTGGGTCGTGCGCCGGCTCGCCTGAGCACCAGAACGTGGCGGTGAACAGCTGGGCCGGCACGCTGCAGCCGGTGCCTCGTCCCGGGGATGATCGGGCAGATCCGAGGGGTGGCCGGGCAGCCGTGTCTCGGTCCCGGCCCGGCCGTCCGGCACGACCGATATCATCGCGGATTCGTTGGGATCGTGCAGAGGGGGAGCGTCATCAGCAATCCGTTGGTCGCGCCGACACAGGACTCGACAAAGGCGTATTCGGGCATTTCGCTGTTGGAGTCGGCCAACGACCTGAAGTCGGCGATCGAGAGCGGTGACTGGGCGTCCGTCGCGATGGGGGCGGTCGGGACCGCGCTGGACGCGTTGTCGATGGCGATGGACCCCTTCGGGGCGATCCTCGCGGCCGGGGTCGGGTGGCTGATGGAGCACGTCGGCCCCTTGAAGGAGGCCTTGAACGGGCTGACCGGCAACGCCGACGAGATCGCCGCGCAATCCGAAACCTGGAAGAACATCGCCACCGAGCTGGGCAGTATAGGCGAGGACCTGACCGGCATGGTCAAGGCCGACACCGTGTCCTGGACCGGGAACGCCGCCGACACCTACCGCCAGCGCGCCCAGGACACCGTGACGCTGCTGGAGACCGCGCAGAAGGGCTGCGAAGGCGCCTCGAGCGGGGTGAAGACCGCCGGCGAGGTGGTCGCGGCGGTGCGGGCGCTGGTGCGCGACATCATCGCCGAGCTGGTCGGGCACTTGATCAGCTGGGCGTTGCAGGTGGTGTTCACCCTGGGGATCGGGTTGACCTGGGTGGTGCCGCAGGTGATCGGTGCGGTGGCGAAGGTGGCGTCGAAGATCGCGGATCTGGTGAAGCGGCTGGTGACGGCGTTGAAGGCGCTGGTTCCGCTGCTGAAGCGGGCGGGCGATCTGTTCGGTGACGCGGCGAAGGCGCTGAAGAACATCAAGCCGGGCAAGGCTGCGCCGCCGCCGAAGCACGCCGACATCAACGGGAGTCCGAAGGGGTTGGACGGCCCGAAGGGCAAGGGCGGACCGGACGCACCCCCACCCAAGACCGACCCGCCCCCGAAAGGCGACACCACGACGCCGTCGGGCGCGAAGGGTGACGGCACGACGACCTCCGGCGCGAAGACCGATCCGCCGCCGAAGACCGACCCGCCGCCGGCGTCGAAGGGCCCCGACGACAATCCGAGGAGCCCGGACACCACCCCGGACGGCGGTTCGACCACCCCGTCGGGCGCGCCGAAGAGCCCGCCCAAAGACGGCGGCGGCACCCCCAGGGGCGGCCCGGACCCGGCCAAGACCAAGGGACCCGACGAAAAGGTCTGCGAGTTCGACCCGATCGACATCGCGACCGGCGACGTCCTGCTCACCGAGGTCGACCTCGTCGTCCCCGGTGAGCTCGGCGAGCTGATCACCCGCAACCACGTCTCCTCCTACCGCGACGGCCGGTGGTTCGGCCGGTCGTGGGCGTCGCTGCTGGACGAGCGGCTGACCCTGACCGGCGGTGAACTCCGGTACCACTCGGCCGACGCGATGGTGCTGACCTTCGCCGTGCCGCTCCCGGGCACGGCGGTGACGGCGCAGCACGGGCCGCTGCGCCGGCTGCACACGGACGGGGACGACTACGTGGTCACCGACCCCGGCCGCGGGCTCGCCCGGCGATTCGTGCCCGCTCCCGGCGTCCGCGACGAGTGGCTGCTGCGTGAGGTCCGCGCCGACGACGGCGAGTTCGTCCAGCTCCAGCACGACCTCACGGGCGCGCCCTCGGTGCTCACCCACTCCGCCGGCGCCCGCATCGCGTTCGAGACCGCCGCGGGCCGGGTGCGGGCCGTCCGCGCGGTCGCGCCCGCGGGCGATGTCCTGGTCGCCCGCTACGACTACGACACCGAGGGCCACCTCGCGCGCCGCGCGAACTCCACGCCGCGCCCGGCGCTGTACGAACACGACGCCGACGGCCGGATCACCGGCTGGACCGATCACAACGGCGCCTGGTACCGCTACGTCTACGACGACGCGGGCCGCTGCGTGCGCACCGTCGGCGACCAGGGTTACCTCGACGGTTCGCTGAGCTACGCCGACGGCCGCACGACCACCACCGATTCCCTCGGGCACCGGAAGGTCTTCGAGTTCGACGCGGCCGGCAACGTCGTCGCCGAGACGGACAAGCTGGGCGGGGTCACCCGCAGCGAATGGGGCCCGCACAACCTCCTGCTGGCCCGCACCGACCCGCTGGGCCGGCGCACGGAGTTCGACCACGACACCGAGGGGATCCTCCGCGCGGTGACCCGCCCGGACGGCACGCGAGCCGTGCTGACCGAGCGCTCCGAATCGACGCTCGAGATCGAGGTGACAGACGGCGGCCGCACGTTCCGGCGCCGGTACGCCGCGCCCGCCCTGCCCGACCCCTACACCGAGCCGCTGGGAGTGGCCGACGACGAAGACGCGCCCGCCGGAGACACCGAAGACACCGCAGCCGCGTCGGCGGCCGATCCGGACCTGTTCGGCCGGCCGCGGACCATCCGGAAGCCGGGCGGCCGGACCGCCGTGAGCTGGACGGTCGAAGGTGACCTGCAGGCCACCGTCGCCGCCGACGGCGCCCGGCAGCGGTGGACCTACGACGGCGAGGGCGGGGAGACGTCGCACACCGACGCGCTCAACCGCGTCACCCGTACCGAGCGGGGGCCGCTCGGGATCGTCACCGCCGTGACCGATCCCGCGGGCGCCCGCACCACCCGCCGCTCGAACCCCGAACTGCGGCCGGTCGCCGTCACCAACCCGGCCGGGCAGACGTGGACCTTCGGCTACGACGCCGAGGGCAGGCTGCTGACGCAGACCGACTTCGCCGGCCGGGTCACCCAGTGCGTGTACGACGCGGCCGGGCAGCTGGTCCGCCTGGTGAACGCGGCGGGGGAGACCGTCGAGTACCACCACGACCCGCTCGGCAACGTGATCGAGCGCGTCAGCGCGGCGGGGACCGACAGGTACCGCTACGACCCGGTGGGCCGCCTGGTCGCCGCCACCGGGCCGGACACGGCGATCGAACTCGAGCGGGACGCGGACGGCCGGGTCGTCCGGCAGACCACCGCCAGGCGCACCACGACCTTCGCCTACCCGGACGGGTCGTCCGCCGGCCGGCGCACCCCGTCCGGCGTGGACGTGCACTGGAGCCGCACCGAGGATCGGGCGGACATCCTCGCCGTCGCCGGGGCCACGCTGATCCTGCACCGTGACGACGCGGGCCGTCCCGTCGCGGTCGACGCCGGGCCCGACCGGCTGCTGAGGCAGGAGTTCGACGGCGTCGGGCGCCTTGCCGCGCAACACATCCCCGGTGGCGTGCGGCGCTACCACCGGCGTCCGGACGGCAGCTTGGCCGCTCGCGAAGACCCGGTCGGTGGCGTGCGCTACGACTACGACGCGGTCGGCCGGGTCACCGCCGCGGTCACGCCGACGCTGGCCGAACGGTACGCCTACGACGTCCTCGGCAACCTCGTCGAATCCTCCCCCGGAACCGGCCTCGAAGCCGGGCCGCGGCGCTACGCCGACACCGGCCTGGCCGCGGCCGGCCGGGTCCGCTACGTCCACGACGCACAGGGCCGGCTGGTCCGGCGGACCGTCGCCGACCCCGGCAGCCCCGAGCTGACCTGGACGTTCACCTGGAACGCGCACGACCACCTGACCGGCGTGCGCACGCCGGACGGGACGTCGTGGCGCTACCGCTACGACGCCCTCGACCGCCGCGTCGCCAAGCAGCGCCTGGACGCGGCCGGCGGCGTCGCCGAACAGGTCGAGTTCGTCTGGGACGGCAACACGCTGATCGAGGCCCTGCACACCGTCGGCGGTGTGGCGGTCGAGACGCTGACCTGGATCCACCACCCCGACGGCGGTCGCCCGGTCGCCCAGGCCGTCACCAGCCCGGACGGCACGAAGCGGCTGTCGGTCTTCGTCACCGACGACGTCGGCACGCCGCTCGAGCTGGTCGGTGTCGACGACCGTGTGGTGCAGCCGGTCCGCCTCAGCCTGTGGGGCCTGACGCCGCCCGGCGAACCGGCGACGCCGCTGCGGTTCCCCGGCCAGTACCACGACCGCGAAACCGGTCTGTACTACAACGTCTTCCGCTACTACGACCCGGCGAACGCGCGCTACATCTCGCCGGATCCGCTCGGCTTGGAACCCGCGCCGAACCCGATGACCTACGTGGGCGACCCGCTGCTGCAGGCCGACCCGCTCGGCCTCACCGCCGGTGGCGGGTTCGGGGACGACCCCGGCGACCAGCGCCGGTTCTCCGGCCGCAAGTTCGCCGGCAAGTGCAAGGACGCCGTGAAGAAGGCCGTCCAGCCGTTTTCGCCGTACCCGAAGACGAAACCCAAGAAGGGCACGGCTTCCGGCAGCACGTCGTCGAGTACGCCGGGTCCGTCGGCACCGCCCCGCGGTCCGAAGGACCCGGCCAGCGGGCGGACCACGTCACAGGGCGGCGGCACGAGCTCGGGTACCCAGACCCTGGACGGCAGCCCGCGGCCGGGTGGTTCGAAGCCGCAGCCGGGTGAGCTCACCGACGTCAAGAACCTCGAAGACACGCCGCACGCCAATTACAGCAACGAGCTCAAGAACGAGCTCGCCAACGTCAAGGGCTACGACCCCAACGGCAGCAACCGGTGGATCCGCGGGCACCTGCAGAACGACAACCTCGGTGGCCCGGGCGTTTCGGAGAACATGACGCCGCTGACGTCGACGGCGAACAAGAACATGTCGGGCACCTTCGAAGGACCGTTGAAGAACGCCAACGTGCGTCTCGACCAGCTGAAGTCCAGCATGCCGAACGACGCGGCGCTCAACCGCGCCGGCTTCGACCCGAGCCAGTACAACAAGGTGCGGCAGGACATCCAGAACCTGCACGTCGAGTACTCGGTGGAGGCGAGCCCGAACGTCAAGTTCCCCAATTCGCCCAACCCGTTCGAACGGTCCATCCGCGACCACGTCGTGCTCAACGCCGAGTACAAGGGGCTGACCCCGGAACTGCAGCAGTACATCGCCTTCGCGAAGGAGAAGAACTTCCTGCCGGGGTTCCCGCCGGTGGGCACGAAGATGGACACGTTGACGGGGGCCATGAGCTGAGCCGGGCTCGGTAAGGCCACCCGGCGCCGACCCGTACCAGCGTGAATGGCTCTGGCACCGGCTCTGGGAGCTGGATCGCGTCGAGGAAATGCCGCTGTACGTCCTGGGCCTGGTCGACGTGGCGCTGTGGGACCTGGCGGCCAAGGTCGTGGCCCAGCCGGTGTGGCAGCTGCCGGGTGGCTACCGGACGGAGATCCCGGCCAGGCTTCGACCGTCACGTTCGGGACGGTCGAAGACTTCCTCGACCTGGCTGCGGACAGCGGGGGACTGGTGGCGGGCGTCGTGGGCTGGGTCGACCTCGCCGGACCGGACGTGCCCGGCAGGCTCGCCGCCCTCCGCCAGGCGTGCGGCGGCGCGCACCTGTGCGGGGTGCGGCACGCCGTCCGGGCCGAGCCGGACCCGGACTGGCTGGACCGGCCCGCCGTCCGGCCCGGCATCGCCGAGACCGGCCGCGCCGGGCTGGCCTACGACCTGCTCGTGAAGCCGCCACAGTGGGGCGCGGCCCCGCGGCCGGCCCGTGACTGTCCGAAGTGGACATGGTCGTCGACCACGCGGGCACCCCGCCGATCGGCGGCGAACTCGGGCCGTGGAAGCGCCGGCCGGCGGCGCTCGCCAAGCTGCCCAACGTGGGCGTCAAGCTTTCCGGCCTGCTCGGGCTCGGCCCGGTCGACCGGGTGCTCCCGGTCCCGCCCCGGCTGGCTGGCGAACGCTGTTTGTCCCGCGTCGGCACCCGAAGAATCGAGCGGATACCGCACATCACGGGAATCGTCCAGCTCCGTGACCCGACCGCCGGACGCGTCTGTTTCGGCTCGCGGAAGAAGGCCGGCAAGGCCGTCATGTAAGCGATGCGCGGCATGATTGCGGACCGGAAGTCGGCAACCACCAGCACGAACTCGCGGCCGTCGGCATTGCCGGACGGGTGGTTTCGGTCCGGGTCACATCATTGGGTGAAGCTGTGATGATCACCAGGCGTGGTCCCGTCGCCTGTAGTTGACTGTGCCCGTTGATGCAGTTGGTTCCGATGTGGTACTGCGAAGGAGGGGCCGGAGCAGGCACCTGTGTGCGGTCGAGTTTCCTGCCTTATCAACTGTGGTGAACGGGTGGACGACGAGAAATGGAATTCGCCAGAGATGCGGGCCGCACGCGTGGTGTAACTGTCCGGCCGTGTGGGCCTGAACCGGCTTCCGCTGTTTCCACCAATACTTTCGGTCGATCCGGATTCTTCCGCTGCTCAGGGCGCCTCGATCGCCCAGGCTGAGTAATGCCGTTCCTCCTGTGATCGCCGGTCCGGTGCGGGCCGACCTCTGCCATTTCCGCTGCGAGCAATGGAACGCCAATGCCAGCAAGCTTGACTGTGGGTGCCCGGAATACCCGTGCCGGAACCGAAGACCGAGCACAAACAGCCGGTACCGTCCGGCGTGCCCTGGCGAGGACCCTTCGCCAGGACCTCGGCCAGGTCGACTTCGGACTGCGCCGGTTCCGGCTGAGGAACGGTCCGGCCCGCGAGGTGCTCGAGCACTCGGGGCAGGCCTTCCTGGAAGGCTTCAACGCCGCGCTCGCCCGTCCCGTCGGCGATCGCCTGGCCGACGCGATCGATGACGTCGGCCGGGAATTCCGGGGGTTCGCCTACGAAGGCGCGGGCATGGCCTGCGGACTGCTGGACCTGCTGGGGTGGACGGGTGGCCGCAATGTGCGCGCACTGCTGGCGGGCCCGGCGACCCTCTACCCGCACCTGGTGCACGTCGGGGTGGGCTGGGCCTACGCCCGGCTGAGATTGCGTCCCGACTGGGGCAAGCCCCTGCTGCGTGATCCGATGCTGAAATGGCTTGCCTGGGACGGCTTCGGTTTCCACCAGGGCTTTTTCCACTCCGACCGGGTGGTCGGCGGCCAAGGTGTCGAACTCGGACTGACCGCCAACCAGCGGTCCATCCGCGACCAAGGGCTCGGCCGGTCACTGTGGTTCCACGAGTGCGCCGACCCCGAAGGCATCGCGCTGCGGATCGGGGAGTTCCAGACCCGGCGCCGGTGCGATCTGTGGAGCGGGATCGGTCTCGCCGCCACCTACGCAGGTGGTGCGCAACAGTCCGAATTGGAATCGCTGCGCACGCTGTCGGGCGAGTACCAGGCCGATCTCGCGCAGGGTTGCTCGTTCGCCTGCGAAGCCCGACGGACTTCGGGAATCGTGCCCGGCCACACCGAGATCGCCGCGGCGGTCCTGGCCGGCGCCTCGGCCGAACTGGCGGGTTCCTGGGCCAGGATGGCGCTCACCACACCCGGGTCCATCGCCGTGACCGTCGAGCACTACCAGCAATGGCGAGCCGGTATCAGGCAACAGTGGTCCAGTCACAGGGAAAGGTCCCAGCAATGAGCCGCACCTCCGCAGCTTTCCGCGGAATCCTGCCGAAAATCGCCGCGGTGGGGTGTTGCCTCCTGGTGTGGGGCCTGACCCAGCCGGTCTCGTCGTCCGCGGTCGCGCGGACCGGGCTCGCGGCACAGTTCCGGTTCGACCAGCACCCGGTGAGCCCCGCCGATCGCCCGGACGACCGGCACATCCGCACCACGGCTCCCGCCTACGACAAGATCAGCGGCTGGGTGTCGTCGGTGGGGGCGGGCGTCGGCCTGTTCGCCGCCGACGGTGGCTCGCTCTCCCACGACATCTGCTTGGTGGATCCGCGAACCGACACCGTGACAGTCCGGCCGGCCCCCACCACCGGCGCCCGGTACCAGCCGTTCACGCTCACCCCGGCCGGGCTGCCCTACGCCTCCTCCGTCGCGCCGATGGGGTGTCTGCCCGTCGACCTCAACGAGGACGGCTGGCAGGACGTTGTCGTCTACTACTGGGGCCGCTCCCCGGTGGAGTTCCTGCGCAGTCCCGGAGGCCCCCCGTCCGCGTCGGCGTTCCGCCCCCGGGAGCTGGTCACGCCACCGCAGGTGTGGAACACCAATGCCTCGACGGTGGCCGACTTCGACGGTGACGGCCACCTCGACCTGTTCTTCGGCAACTACTTCCCCGACGGCGCCCGGGTGCTCGACCCCACAGCGCACCAGCGGGAACTGGTCATGACCGACTCGTTGTCCGCCGGCTACAACGGCGGTTCGCACCACATCTACCGGTTCGGCTCAGCCGGTTCAGGGCCCGAGCCGGACGCGCGGTTCGTCGAGGCCACCGATGCCTTCGCAGTGACCGGGAAAACCGGCTGGACCCTCGCGGCGGGCGCACAGGACCTCGACGGCGACGGGTTCCCCGAACTCTACGTCGCCAACGACTTCGGCCCCGACCAGCTGCTGGTGAACGAGTCGACCCCGGGACACATCCACTTCCGCGAAGCGGGCGGCGTCCGGCATCCGCTCACGCCGAAGTCCAAGGTGGTCGGCAACGACTCCTTCAAGGGCATGGGGGTGGCGTTCACCGACCTCAACCACGACGGTGTCCCCGACATCCTCGTCGACAACATCACCGAGCCGTACGCATTGCAGGAGAGCAACTTCGCGTTCCTCAGCGAGGGCAACCCGGCCGAACTGCACGGCGGTACCGCCCGCTTCGACGATCACAGCGAGGAACTGGGCCTGTCCCGCAGCGGGTGGAGCTGGGACGTCAAGGCGGCCGACTTCGACAACAGCGGTTCGGTGCAGGTGATGCAGGCGACCGGCTTCGTGCGGGGAACCACCAACCGGTGGCCGCAGCTGCAGGAAGCGGCGATGTCCAACGACCTGATCCTGGCGCATCCGTCGCTGTGGCCGCAGATCGGCCCGGGAGACGACCTGTCCGGTCACGACCGCAACACCTTCTTCGTGCGTGACAGCGGTGGACGGTTCACCGACCTCGCGGAGGACATCGGCGTCGGCACCGACGCGGTGAGCCGCAGCTTCGCGGTCGGTGACGTCGACGGCGACGGACGGCTGGACTTCGTGGTCGCCAACCAGTGGACCCAGTCCACCTTCTACGCCAACGCGGCCCCGGCACCGGGCAAGTTCCTCGGGCTGCGCCTGCGCCAGCCCGCGGAAGCCGGCGGCTGCACGGCCGGTGCGAGCGGTCCCACCCGGCCCGCGGTCGGCGCCGCCGCCACCGTGACACTTCCCGACGGCACCAAGGCCACCCAGCAGCTCTATCCCGCCAACGGCCACAACGGCGTCAACGCACCCGACCTCCACTTCGGGCTCGGCCGGACCGACGCCGCCTCGCTGCCGGTCTCGGTCTCCTGGCGAGACGCCTGCGGTGGCGGTCATTCGGCCACGATGACGCTGACGCCGGGATGGCACCAGATTCGCCTCGACTCGGACGGCACGACACGGGAGGAAAAGTGAGCACCCGGCGCCACAAGCCCAAGGACCCACGCAGCGCCGCACTTCGGCGATTCGGGTTGTCGATCACGGTGCTCACCGTCGTCGGCCACACCCTGCTCGGCTTCGAACAGGCCTACCTGACGCCGGTGACGGCGGTACTCGTCGCGTTGAGCACGGAACTGTTCCTCGAGACCCTCGACGCGCTCGCTCAGCGGCGACGCCCCCGTTATCGGGCATCGGCCGGCGAGGTCGTCGACTTCCTGCTGCCCGCCTACATCGGCGGCCTGGCCTGCGCCATGCTGTTGTACGCCAACAGCGAGCTGATGCCCACCGTGCTCGCCGTGGTGATCGCCGTCGCGAGCAAGTACCTCGTCAGGGTCCGCGTCAAGGGCCGGCTGCGCCACGTGCTCAACCCGAGCAACACCGGTATCGTCGCGGTGCTGCTGCTGTTCCCGTGGGTGAGCATCGCCCCGCCCTACCAGTTCACCGAGTGGACCGGTGGATTCGTCGACGGTCTGATCCCGCTGCTGCTGCTCGGCGCGGGCACGATGCTCAACGGGAAGCTGACCAAGAAGCTGCCGCTCATCGCGGGCTGGGTCGGTGGATTCCTCGTGCAGGCGGTGGCCCGGGCGGCAATCACCGATATCTCCTTGGTCAGCGCCCTGCTGCCGGTGACGGGAACGGCGTTCATCCTCTTCACCAACTACATGATCACCGATCCGTCCACGTCGCCGTCGAAGCCGCGGAACCAGGCGTTGTTCGGGCTCGCGACCGCGGCCACCTACGGCTTGCTGGTGCAGTTCCACGTCGTGTTCGGGCTGTTCTTCGCGCTGGTGGGAGTGTGTGCGCTGCGCGGTGCCTTCCTCGCCGTGCAGTCCTGGCTGCCGAAGACCGCGAACGAACCGGTCGCGCTCGCGGTGCCCAGCACCGTGCCCGTCCCGAGCATCCCCGAACAGACGAGTTCCGCGGAGGATGCCGGCCTGGCCGCTTCGGTCGGAAGCGAGCGAGTGTGAACGGGTACCCGGAAAGCGGAACCGCTGGGGGCGGTACGGAGCAGGAACCGGTCGCGGTGGTGGGCATGGCGTGCCGGTACCCGGACGCGGACGACTTGACCCAGCTGTGGCAGCTGGTGCTGGACCAGCGGCAGGCCTTTCGGCGGCTGCCTCCGGAGCGGCTGGATCTCGACGACTACTTCGACCGCGACCGCGCCGCCCCGGACAAGACCTACGGCTCGATGGCGGCGCTGATCGAGGGCTGGACGTTCGACCGTGCGGCCTTCCGCATCCCCGGGCCGTCCTACCGGGCCACCGATCCCGCGCACTGGCTGGCCCTGGAGACGGCCGCCCGTGCCCTTGCGGACGCGGGCTTCCCCGGCGGTGCCGGGCTGGATCGGGACAAGGTCGCCGTCGTCGTGGGCAACAGCCTCACCGGGGACACGACCCGCGCGGCGACCATGCGGCTGCGATGGCCTTATGTGCGCCGGGTGCTCACCTCGGCGATCACCGAATCGGGACTGTCCGAGCAGCAACGCACGGCCCTGCTCGACCGGGCCGAGGAGCACTATCTCGCGCCGTTCCCGCCGGTGGGCGACGAGACACTCGCCGGCGGCCTGGCCAACACGATCGCCGGCCGGATCTGCAACCACTTCGACTTCCACGGCGGTGGCTACACCGTGGACGGCGCCTGCTCGTCCTCGTTGCTGGCCGTCGTCACCGCCTGTCGTTCCCTTCGGGACCGCAGCGCCGACATGGTGATCGCGGGCGGTGTCGACCTCAGCATCGATCCCTTCGAACTGGTCGGCTTCGCCAAGGCCGGAGCGCTGACCGCCGACCGGATGCGGATCTACGACGAGCGGTCCGCCGGGTTCATCCCGGGCGAGGGGTGCGGGGTGGTCGTCCTGATGCGCGCCGCCGACGCCCGCGCGGCGGGCCTGCGGGCCTACTCGGAGATCATCGGCTGGGGGTTGTCCTCCGACGGAAGCGGCGGTATCACCCGGCCCGAGCGGTCGGGTCAGCTGCTGGCCCTCCACCGGGCCTACGAACTGGCCGGGGTGGACCCGGCCGAGGTGCGGCTGATCGAGGGGCACGGGACGGGGACCGCGGTCGGGGACGAGACCGAACTGTCGGCCCTCGCGGAGCTGCGGCGGGGCGCGAGCCACCCGGCGGTGCTCGGGTCGATCAAGGCCAACATCGGGCACACCAAAGCCGCGTCCGGAATGGCCGGCCTGATCAAGACCAGCCTCAGCGTTGCCGCCGGAGTGCTTCCCCCGACGACGGGGTGCGAGCAGCCGCACCCGGTGCTGCGTGCCGCCTCGGACCGGCTGCGGGTGCTGTCCCGGCCCGAACCCTGGCCCGAGGGACCGCGCCTGGCCGGCGTGAGTTCGATGGGCTTCGGTGGCATCAACGCCCACATCGCACTGCGCTCGGCGATTTCGGTGCCGTCGCGGGAGGTGCGAACACCCGCATCCCGACGTCCGACTCCCCGGCACGAGGCGATCATCCTCGCCGCGGACACCGTGGCCGAGCTGCGCTCCACCCTGGACCGGCTTGCCGCGGTGGCGCCGCGCTTCTCCGAAGCGGAGCTGCACGACCTCGCCTGCGAACTCGGTCGCACAGTCCGCACTGCGCCGTGCCGGGCCGCTCTCGTGGCCGCTACGCCCCACCAGCTTGCGGAGCGGGCCGCGCTCGCCTCCGCGCGGCTGGTGGACCTGCCCCGCGGAACGGTGATCGCGGCTGACGGGATCTTCCTCGGGATGGCCGTCGCGGGCAGGGTCACGGTCCTGTTGCCCGGTCAGGGAGCCCCGGTGCGCACGGATCTCGGTGCCTTGGGCGGGCTGACGAATCCGGTCCTGCCGCACCACGATGCGACCGCGTCGGCTGGGGTGGCCAACACCTCCGAAGCACAGCCCGCGATCTACCGCGGCACGATGGCGGCGCTGCACTGGCTGCAGGGGCTGGGCGTCACTCCGCAGGCCGCGATCGGCCACAGCCTCGGCGAGATCGCCGGACTGGTCTGGGCCGGCTGCCTGTCCGAGGACGACGGCGCCCTGCTGGTCAAGGAGCGAGGCCGGGTCATGGGCACGTTCGGCCGATCCGGCACCGGAATGGTCAGTGTCGCCGTCGATGCCGCGGGTGCCGACCGGCTGTGTGCAGGCACCCGATTGGTCATCGCCGGGTACAACGGACCTCGGTCGCACGTCCTGGCCGGACCACTGCCGGAGGTTCACGAGGCTTCGGCTCGGGCGACGAAGCAGGGCATCTCTGCGGTGGTCCTGCCGGTGTCCCACGCCTTCCACTCGGCTGCGATGGCCGGCTGCGTCGACGAGTTCAAGTCCTGCCTGCGCTCCACGGCGTTCCGTCCGCCGGCCGCACGTGTGGTGTCCTCGGTGCGGGGGCGCACGCTCACCGGCCGCGACGACCTCGCCGAGTTGCTCGGCGACCAGCTCACCGCTCCGGTGCGGTTCTGGGACGCGGTCACCGGGATCGCCCCGGACACCGACTTGTTCTGCGAGATGGGCCCGGGGCACTCGCTGTCCGCACTGATCACCGCAGGCTCCTCGAAGGCCGTCGTCGCGGTCGACGTGGGAGCGCGGGAAGACCGGGGCCTGGCGGACACCATGGCGGCCCTGTTCGTCGCGGATGCGCTGCCGGATCCGGCTGTCGCCTTCGCGGACCGGCCGGCGCGTCCGATCGACATCTGGCGCGATCGGGTCTTCCTCGCCAGTCCGTGTTCGACCGCCCCTCCGGCACTTCCGGCGGAGAGCTCGACGGCAGCTCGGATCGTGGCGGTGCCACCGCAGGCCGGCGGTACCGAGGCCAGGACCGTGGCGACCACGGTGCTCGGCCTGGTCGCGGCGGCCAGCGAACTGGACGCGGCGATGATCGATCCCCAGGCTCGGCTGCTCAGCGATCTGCACCTGACCTCCCTGCGGGTCACTCAGCTCGTCGTCGCCGCCGCCGAGTCCACCGGCCGCGAGCACCCGGTCGCGCCGTTGTCGATGGCGGACTCGTCCGTCGCCGAGTTGATCTCGGCGACCGAGGCCCTGCCGCCGGCGGGTGACCGGCCGGCGACCACCGTCGCCTCCGGTCTGGCCCCGTGGATCCACTGTTTCACCGAGCAACCCCAGCGCCGCATCCTCCGCACCGATGACCACCGGGACCGGCACTGGCGGACGCACGTCGCTCCGGGGCATCGGTTGAGCGGCAAGGCCCGCAGCCTGTTCGGCACCAAGGCTGCCGGTCACGGCGCTGGCGACGGCACGGTCGATCTCGTCTACATCCCGGATCCCGCGGCGCCGGACGCCGTGACCACGCTGCTGGCCGCGGCTCGCGCGGCAGTCCGGTCCCGGCGGCTGGTCGCGATCACGCACAGTTCGGCGCTGAGTGGTTTTCTGCGTTCCCTGCGGCAGGAACACCCGGAAGTCGGCGTCACCCTGCTGCGGGTGCCCGCGAACGTCGAAGCACTGCGGGTCGCGGCCAGGCACGCCACGGCCGAACCGGCGAGCTGGCGCGAGCTGGTGCTCGATGAGCAGGGCGCGGTCAGCGAGCCGGTGGATCGGGCGCTGTGGCAGCTGACCGAAGGCGACCTGCCACTGGGACGTCAGGACGTGGTGCTCGTCAGCGGTGGCGGCAAAGGGATCGGATACGAATGCGCGGCCGCGCTGGCACAAGCCAGTGGCGTGTCGCTTGCCCTGCTGGGCCGGTCCAGTCCCGAGCACGACAAGGTTCTTCGGGCGAACCTCGGCCGGTTGCGCGAGGCCGGCGTCCGCGTCGCCTACGAGGTGGCGGACGTCACCGACGCCTCGGCGGTGGCAACAGGCGTACGACGCCTGGCCGCCCACCTCGGGCCGATCACGGGGTTGCTGCACGCCAGCGGGATCAACGAGCCCGCCGCGCTGGCCGGGCTCGACGAGGCACAGGTGCGTGCCCACCTGGCTCCCAAAGTCGGGGGACTGCGCAACCTCCTCGCGGTGCTGGATCAGCGGCGGCTTCGGCTGCTGGTGACCTTCGGCTCGGTGATCGGCCGGTTCGGGCTGGCCGGGGAATGCCACTACGCCCTGGCCAACGGTGCGTTGCGCGGTGAGGCCGAACGCGTCGCCGAGTCCAACCGGGGCTGCCGCGTGCTCAACCTGGACTGGTCGATCTGGTCCGGGGTGGGCATGGGGGAGCAGCTGGGGGTGCTCGATGCGTTGCTGCGCCTCGACGTCACGCCCATCCCCGCGAGCGAAGGGGTCCAGCTGTTCCTCGGTTTGCTGCGGGCACGGGACCTACCGACAACGGTGGCGGTCTACGGCCGGATCGGCGGCCTGACGCACGACACCACGACGCAACCAGTGGGCCGCTTCCTGGACCGGGTGGCGGTGCACCACCCGGGAGTCGAGCTGGTGGCCGACACCGATCTCGACGCCGCCCACGACACCTACCTCGGCGATCACCGCATCGACGGCCTGATCGTCCTGCCCGCCGTGGTCGGCCTGGAGGCGATGGCGCAGGCGGCCACCGCGTTGTCCGGACGCCTGTTGCGGCACGCGGCCGAGGTGTCCGTGAACCGGCCGATCGTGGTGCCCGATCGCGGCACCCGCACTGTCCGGGTCTGTGCGTTGCGCCGGGGAGATGTCATCGACGTCGCGTTGCGCAGCGACGAAAGCGGGTACCAGGTCGACCACGTCCGAGCGGTGTTCCCGCTGGCGCAGCCCAGCGAGACCTTCACCCGGCCCAGCATGCCCGAGGAGGACATCGCGTTGGGCGGGGACGAGCTGTACGGCCCGGTGTACTTCCACACCGGGCGGTTCCGGCTGGTGGAGGAGTTCCGGGCATTGGGCGCCCGGCACTGTCACGTCCGGTTGCGTGCTCCGGACGGGGAACGGGACTATCCCGATGTGGTGGATGCCCCGCTGCTCGGCGAGCTGACCAGCAACGACGCCACCGTGCACGCGCTACAGGCCTGCGTGCCGCATCGGCGATTGCTGCCGTCGGGCTGTGAAAAGGTGACCGTGGTGCCCGGCACCGGTGCCCCGCGGGAGGTGTACGCGATCGAGCGCCATGCGAGCAACGGCGAGTACGTGTGGGATGTCGTGGGACTCGACCGCAACGGCAAACGGGCGATCACCTGGGGAGGACTGCGGCTGCGCGATGCCGGTCCGCTGCTCGACAGCTGTTCGTTGCCGGCGCCACTGCTGGCGGTCTACCTGGAGCGGTCCGCGCTGGTGCTGGGCCTCAACCCCGGCCTGCGCGTGACCATCACCTCCGGTGACCGTTTCGGGGCGGGGAAGTCCGCTGCCGCCGATCGGTTCGGGGATCCGGCCGCCGAGGTCTCCCGCAGCTACCAGGGCGGACTGGTCCTCAGCGTGTGGGCCCGGGGCCGGACCGCCTGCGATTGGGAGGCCGTCGGGCCGCGGTCCGATGACGAGTGGCGCCAGGCGATCGGTGCCCGGTCCGACGCGGTGGTGGACCAGGTGCGGACCGTGCTGGGCGAACCGGTGTCGACGGTCTCGGCCCGGATCCGGACCGCGGTGCAGTGCCTGTCCAAGATCGGGTATCCGCCCAGTGTGACCCCGGTGTTCGCGGGCGCGTACGAAGACGGTTGGGTCGTTTTCCGGGCCGGCGCGGCGAAGATCGCGTCCGGAGTCCTCTCTCCGGCCGGCGCCGCCCCGGTCGCGGTCGCCGTCCTCACCACGGATGCGCAGGCGGACGAGGATGAATAAGACGTACGACTACCGCCACGTGATCACCCTGGAAGAAAGCAATCTCGTCGGCAATGTCTACTTCACCAACTATCTCCGGTGGCAGGGGCATTGCCGGGAAAGGTTCCTCATGGACCATGCGCCCGGCGTGCTGCTCGGGTTGCGCGAGGACCTGGCCCTGGTCACGGTGTCCTGTCACTGCGACTACTTCGCCGAGCTGTTCGCGGCGGAAACCGTCGAATTGCGGATGGCGCTGAGCTGCGCCGAGGGCAACCGGGTGACGATGGCGTTCGACTACTACCGCGTCGGCGATACCGTGTCCCAGCTGGTGGCGAGGGGAAGCCAGGTCGTCGCCTGTATGAGGCGGGATCCAGCGGGGACGCAGCCGGTGCCGGTGCCTGCCGAGCTTCGTGCCGCGTTGGAGCCGTACGCGGTTGATTTCGCCAGTGGAAATTAGAGCATGAATTCCGGCCACAGCCCACCGAAAGGTGTTCATCTGCCATGACCATTCCCACCGAGCCGATCGGCAGTGTCCCCCGGCCGAAGGAGCTCCTCGACGGAATCGCGGATCACCGCGACGGCCGGATCGACCGCACAGCGCTCGACGCTCTCTACGAGACGGCGTTGGCCGACACGATCCGCCGGTTCGAGGACACCGGATCGCCGGTGATCACCGATGGGGAGCAGACCAAGCCCAGCTTCGTGACCTACCCGCTCGCCGGTGCCAACCAGCTCGCGGCCGACGGCGTGACCATTCCGTTCCAGGACGGCCACACCAGGCAGTTGCCCCGGCTGACCGGCGGCCCGTTCCGATACAGCACCTACGCCGCCAGCTACCTCGCCGGCGCCCGGCGGTACACCGACCGGCCGATCAAGCAAGCGGTGATCGCCCCGTCCGCGGTGAGCCTGCTCTACCCCGCCGAGGGAGTGGCGGGCTACTCACGCGAGGCGTTCCTGAACGATGTGGTCAACGAGAGCGTCAGCGACATCCGCAAAGCTCTGGACGGTGGCGCCGCCTCGGTGCAGGTGGACTTCACCGAAGGGCGGCTGTCGCTGAAGCTGGACCCGTCCAAGGGGCTGCTGCGCAGCTTCGTCGATCTGAACAACCGGGTGCTGGAGCAGTTCAGCGATCAGGAGCGGAGCCGGATCGGGGTGCACACCTGCCCTGGCGGGGACCAGGACTCCGCGCACAGCCTGGACGTCGACTACCTGGAGCTGCTGCCGGATCTGTTCCGGCTGGCGGCGGGCTCCTTCTACCTCCAGCTCTCCAGCGAAGCCGGCCGGGAGTCGGTGCTCAAGCTCATCGAGCGGTACCGGCAGGACAGCCAGCGCGTCTTCGTCGGCGTGATCGATCCGATCAATCCCGTGGTGGAGACGCCGGAACAGGTGCGCGACCAGGTGCTCGAGGCCGCGAAGTACATCCCGCTCGACCGGCTGGGCACCTGCGACGACTGCGGCTTCTCCCCGTTCAGCGACGACGTCTCGACCTCACGGGACCTCGCCTTCGCGAAGATCACCGCCCGGGTCGAAGGGACCCGGCTGGCGGAGCAAGCCCTCGGGGTGTGAGGACGCAGGCCGCCCGGCGCGGTCGATCCTGATGGAGGTGCGGGTGAAGGCGGGGGAGCGACACCGTCTTCACCCGCACGTCTGGTGAGCTCTCCGTAGCGTGGCTACGAGGCTCGCGCCGGCGCGGCGGACCGAAGGGCCCAAACGATCTCGACGGTCACCGTCACTTCGATGTCACCGGGCTGGATCGGCGTCGTCGCCGACGTGGGGGAGCCGGCAGCCGCTGGCAGGCCTGGGGGCAGAACCGGCCCGGACGCCGACTGTTCGGTGATCCGCAGCACGTTCCCCAGGGCCGAGCCGGTGAGCGCCGCGTACTGAACGGCCTTCTTCCGGGCATCGGCGACCGCGGCCTCGCGAGCAGCGGCGAGCAGCGCGTCGTTGTCCGACAGCTCGAAGGAGACCCGGTTGATCCGGACCGCGTTCGCGCCGGCCGCGACCGCCGCGTCGAGCACCGCGCCGGCCTTGGTCAGGTCCCGCAGCACCACGTTCAGGCCCAGCACAGCCTGATAGCCGGTGATCGTGTTCGGGTCGGGGGACTGGCTCGTTTGGGGGGTAGAGCGAGAGCCCGGCGGTCTGGACGTCCTTGGCGGCCACGCCTGCCGACGCCAGGGCTTCGGTCACCCGCTCTGCCGCGACCGCGTTTGCTGCCGTCGCGGCAGTGGCGGTCGGTGCGGTGCTCTCCACCGACAGGCTCGCCCGGGCCGTGTCGGCCGTTGCCGTTGCGTTGCCCGTGCCGGTCACCTGGACGCTCGGACGGTCGTCGATCGGGTTGGGAGCGGCGAAGGCCGCCGCAGGTGAGGCGACCAGGGCCAGCGTCGCGATGATTGTCGCGCGGACGGCCCGATGCCGAGGCAAAAGCTGGGTCATGGGTGCTCCCGGGAACGTTTCCTGGTGGAACCGGCTCATCACAGCATGATGGCCGGTGACCCGCCGAAAAACGACCCGATTGGGCGCCGGAGTCGTCGAGGACGCTACCGGATCGGGTCAGGTGTGTACCACTTTGGTGAATTCATGAGGGTGTCGAGAAATGCTCCGGTTCGGGCCGGAAAAGACGCCGTCGACGGTGGGTGCTCTATTGATAATTTGTGGCCTAGACGGACCTGGTGTGGGTTCGTGGCACTTGATATCGAACGAGCTAAAAGATCACCCTAATCGGGTTCACCTCACCGCTCTGCCTGGAATCTTCCGATCCGGAAGCCCACAGTACCAGGTGTCTTCAATGGTATCGCTGACGCCCGGTGTATTAATGCGCCACGGCGCGGCGACTAGAGAGACCGGGAGTATCTGAAGTGTCCAGAATGATACGCGTGATGAGCGTCGTATTGGCTTGGGGTTGTCTGGCGGCCGGGCCGGCAGTCGCCACGGCGTACGGTGCTGAATCTCCTGAGGGCGGTTCGACTCCGCCGGCCTCGGGTTCGGCGTCCGCGCCGGCCGCCGACGTCGGCGCAGACGCCTACCGGTGCATCTTCGAACCTTTCGCACGGGCTTGCCCGCCGTGTGCGCCGTGCACCGACCCGCCGCCCGACCCGGCACCGGCGCCGGAGCCTCCCCCGAGCCCGGACCCGATGCCGGCGCCGGGGCTGCCGCAGGTCGGGGTGGTGCTGGTCCCCGGCACGGTGATCTACAACCACACGACGATGACCACCATCGTCGTGGAGCACACCACCGTGGCTGTGGCTCCCCCCTCGAGTGACGGCGGCACGACGGCGGTCACGGTCACGCTGCCGTCCGGGCAGGCAGTCGTGCTGCCCCCCGGCACCGTGCTCTACGACCACACCACGATGACGACCGTCGTGGTGGAGCAGACAACCGTCGTGGTGATCCCGTCGCCTGGCTCGACTCCGGTACCGACGCCGAGCCCGGCGCCGACTCCGACTCCGACTCCGAGCCCGACCCCGACCCCGACCCCGGCGCCGACTCCGACGCCGACGCCGGCACCGACTCCGACTCCGAGCCCGACTCCGACTCCGGCACCGAGCCCGACTCCGAGCCCGACGCCGACGCCGACTCCGGCACCGACGCCGACGCCGACGCCGACGCCGACTCCGGCACCGACGCCGACTCCTACGCCGAGCCCGACGCCGACGCCGACCCCTGCGCCGACCCCGAGCCCGACGCCGACTCCGAGCCCGACGCCGACTCCGAGCCCGACGCCGACTCCGAGCCCGACGCCGACCCCGGCGCCGACTCCGACTCCGAGCCCGACTCCGACTCCGACCCCGGCGCCGACTCCGAGCCCGACGCCGACTCCGAGCCCGACGCCGACCCCGGCGCCGACTCCGACTCCGAGTCCGACGCCGACCCCGACCCCGGCGCCGACGCCGACGCCGACCAACCCGAACCCGCCGTGCTCGTCTTGCTCGCTCAGCAAGCCGTTGCCTGACCAGGGCACCTCGTCCGGCCCGGCCCAGAGCCCGAGCCCGGCGCCGAGCCCGGCTCCGGCACCCAGCGGTGGCCTTCTCGGCGGTGGCCTCGGCGGCATCGTCAACGGTCTTCTGCCGAACGGGATCCTGGGCGGCTGATCCGCCGCCAGGCACGCCCGTGACAAGGTGGGGCGTCGCGCAAATGGGCGCCCCACCTGCGGGTTCGCCACCTTGTCACCGTCGAACTGCCCCCACGAACGGATGAAAGCAGTCTGTTTTCGCTGCTGAGCACCGCGAACTACCCTAAATTCAAGTGCGGAAGCGGTAGCGCCGAGGTCAGATCGACCGGCGGGCTGGTTCGCCGGGCCGCCGTCTCCAGGAGGTCGTAGGCGCCCCAGGCGTCATACATCACCGGCTTCGGCCGGGCAGACCGAAAAGGAATAGCTATGCCTGATCCCTATGAGAATTTTCTGCCTCCGATTGAGTTTCCGCCCGATCCGGACAACGATCGGCGCGGATTTCTCCGGAAGGCAGGAATGGCCGGTGCCGCGGTTGCCGCCGCGGCCGTCGGCGGGCCGCTTCTCGCTACGCCGGCCGCATTCGCCGCACCCGGTGGTGAAATTCAGCTTCCGGCGGGGGCGAAAGACGCGCGGAGCTTCTTGCCGGAGATCGGTCAGACGATCAACTGCAGCTGCAACGCATTCGGTGCGACCCTTCTCGTCAATCTGCCGCCGCCCCTGCCGACGCTGAACTTCATCGGCAGCATTGTCGTCAAGGTCGTTGTCGGTGGAGCTGACTACGTTCGCCTGCAGGTTCTCGACCACACCGTCGAAGCTGCTCACCCGCTGTTCGGGAAGGTCACCATCAAGCTTCCCGACATCGACGTGAACGCGGCCAGCATTCTGAAGCTTTCCGGTCTCGGTCAGCTGGTGCAGACCATGCTGCTGTCGTTCAACATCACGTTCGAACGGTGCGGCGACTGTGAGGGGCCGTTCAACTTCGCGACCCTCGAGCCTGCCAAGCTCGTCGCGAACCTGCTGCAGTTCCCGCCACCCGCACAGGGCACGAACCCTGACGGCAGCCCGTCCGGTGGTCAGCTGTACCAGTTGCAGTCCCCGATCAAGCTGGGGCTGCCGGGCGGCGACTCCAGCAGCCCGCAGTTCGCGCAGTTGCAGGGCATGAACATCAACGTCGGAAGCCTGGTCTGACCGCTCCTCGACGGCGACGTTGCCGCACGGGCCCGCCACGAGAACCTCGTGGTGGGCCCGTTGTCGTCACTCGGTAGCTGCGTTCTCCATCAGGCCGAGCACCACCGAACACCGCAGCACCGCGGCCGGGTCTCCGGACAGGGTCAGCCGTCCGTCGGTGATCGCCTGCGCCGGAGTCACCACACCAGCGCCGAGTTGGACGAACGTGGTGGCATCGGTGGCGGCCACCATGGCGGGATTCGCGGCGGGCCCCTTCGCCGGCACCGTCTTACCGTGTCGCACCACGAGGTGAAACACCTCGTCGTCGACCCGGAACTCGTACTCTTCGTCCGCCGTGGGCAGCCGTGCCGCGTCCGCCATGGCCTCGATCGCCAGGAAACCCCAGTGCGGGCGGACGACCACGTCCGCGGTCGGGTCGCCCAGCAGGGCCATCCCCCAGCGGGAGAGGGCGAGCACAGGTGCCCGCAGCTGCTCCCCACGTTCGGTCAGGTGGTAGGAATGCCCCGGGAAAGCGTCCACCCGTCGCGCCAACCCCAAGGCGCACAGCGTTTTCAGCCGGGTCGCGAGCAGGTTGGTCCCCATCCCGGGCAGGTCCGCCAAGAGTTCCGAGTATCGCCGGGGCCCCAGCAACAGTTCGCGCACGACCAGCAGGGTCCATCGTTCACCCACGGTGTCCAGCGCGGTGGCCAAGCCGCAGTACTGCCGGTAGTTGCGCTCCCGCATGACCGGCTTGCCCGACCCGACCGCTGCTTTCTGGTCGTCCTCCTTGCGCCGCATCCCATGGAGCATAGGTTGCCGGCACTCACTCGAACGGGCCTGACCGACAGAGTCAGCCATCCGAGTGATTCACGCGCTCTGCTGTCGCTCGCTAGCCGACCTCGGGTGCCGAGGGTGTCCGAGCGCTCTGCTCGTCTTCGGCCAGCGACGCCTGCCAGGCCCGGACCGCACGCTCGAGCGTCCCCTGGACCAGGAACGGCACGGCCTCGTCCTGGAAGTCTATGTCCGGAGCGAACTCCCGGACCGTACCCTCGAGCACCAGCAACGAGAGGATGGGGAAGACGAACTGCGGATCGGCGTACAACCCGTACCGCCGCTGGATGTCGAACAGCTTGGTCGCGAAGCTCACCAGATCGAAATCGGCTGCCCGGACGCCGGTGCCGGCCTCGACCAGCGCCCGCAGCTCCCGGCAGAAGCCCTCGGTGTCGGTACGGGGGCCGGGAGTCGCGGTGGAGAGGACGATCTCCGCGCAGCGCTGCCCGTCTCCCTTCGTCATCTGGTGGAAGAACGACGCGAACTTGTCCTGCGCCTGGGGACGCAAGGTCACGGTGAACCCTGCGTCGACGATCACGACTCGCCCGTCCTGGCGCAGGTACAGGTTGCCGGGGTGCAGGTCGCAGTGCACCAGACCGTCGTGGAACAGCATCTGGTAGACCGCGTGCAGTGCCGAAGTCACCGCGCGCTTCCGGTCTTCCTCGGTGAGGTCGGCGGGCTGCAGCCTGCGCAGGTCGTGGATGAACTCCATCACGACGACGTCCTCGCCGCACATCTCGTGGTGCACACGGGGAACCCGGACATCGGGGAACATGCTGAGGTTGCGGTGCAACCTGTCGAGGTTGGTGCGTTCCATCGCGAAGTCGAGTTGCTCGTAGACGGATCCGGTCAGCTGGGAAACGATCTCGACGACCGGCACACCCCGCAGCATCGGCACCCGGGCCACCAGCCGCGTCACCAGCCGGATGATCGCCAGATCGGTGCCGAGGACCCGTTCGATGCCCGGCCGGCGAACCTTGACGGCGACCTCGCGACCATCGGCCAGCGTCGCCCGGTAGACACAGGCGATGCTCCCCGAAGCCACCGGACGGGAGGCGATCGTCCTGGCGACTCCGTGGCCGAGACGCTGCTCCAGCAACGGCAGCAGTTCCGCCGTGTCGATCGGACGGACGTCGTCGTACAGGTCGCCGAGTGCACGGCACACCCGCGGCGAGACCAGGTCGGGTCGCGTGCTCAGCATCTGCGCGACCTTCACGAACGCGGGTCCGAGGTCGGTGATGGTGTCGGCCAGCCACGTGTCCCGATCAGCCGCCGGACGTCCGGTGACCACCGCCTTGGCCGAAGACCACCCGCGCCGCAGCGCCCGTGCGCCGAGCACGCCGGCGATCCTGACGGCTCGCCCGCCCACGTCCTTCGGGCTTGCCGTGGGAAACCCGGGCGCGGTGACCGTGGCGCCTGCGTCATCGGCCCGGACTCTCATGGACGGTCTCCTCGGCGTGACAGGAAATGAGCTGGGACGGCAGTCGGGCCGCCGCGGGTGCGTGATCGCGTTGTCACTTTAAGGTCGACCGGCGGATTGCATGGCGGCGACCGATCGAACTTCATCAGGTCGAGTGGTTTATTCGACCTGCGCATTACTTCGTGGGGCCAGTGGATTTCAGGGGAGAATGCGAGTTCACGATAGTGGTGACGGCGGATACGGACTCGCGGTCCTTACTCGTGGCGCCTATCGTTCGATGCATGGGCGGACTCAGCATCTCACACTGGTTGATCGTGCTCCTCGTGGTCGTTCTGCTTTTCGGAGCTCGAAGGCTGCCGGATACCGCGCGGGGCCTGGCTCGCTCGCTGCGGATCTTCAAGTCGGAGATCGCCGACGACGACGCCACCAAGGCCCGGCAGCAGGCCTCGGGTGGTGAGCAGCCGCAGCCGCAGCCGCTGCCGTGGCCGAACGTCGAGGCGTCCCGTCCGGACGCGGCTTCTGTTCCGGCGCAACCGGCGGCGAAGCCGGCCGCGACGGTCAGTTCGGCGCCGCCCGACACGACCGCGTCTTCGAACGGATCCACCAGCTCCGCCTGATCGATGGCCGGGCCGGCAGCCGGGCGTCGCTGAACAGTAAGGACGGTCCACACGGTGGGAGCAACGCAGTCCGGTACCACTGGTGCCGGCCGCCGAGAGCTACGTCGCCGCCGTAGCAGGCGAAGAAATCCCGACGGTCAGATGGCGCTGCTCGAGCACATCCTGGAGCTGCGTCGCCGGATGACCCTGGCGTTGCTGGCCGTTGTCGCCGGCACCGTGGTGGGTTTCCTGTGGTTCCAGTACCGGGTGGGCCCGATCCCCTCGTTGGGGAGTCTGCTCACAGAACCCTACTGTCGCCTCGATCCCCAGCTCCGGCTCAACGTCAACGGGTCCAGCGAGTGCAGGCTGTTGCAGACTCAGCCGTTCGAAGCCTTTCTCGTCCGCATCAAGGTCGGGATCGCCGCCGGCACGGTCCTGACCAGCCCGGTGTGGCTGTACCACGTGTGGGCCTTCATCACACCGGCACTTCACCGGGACGAACAGAAGCTCACCCGGATCTTCGTGTTCTGCGCGGTCACGCTCTTCGTCTGCGGTGCGGCGCTCGCTTACCTGATCGTGCCGGTCGCGTTGAACGCGTTGCTGGCTGTCGGCGGAGACCAGTTCGTGGCGGCGTTGGCAGGCAACGACTACGTGGCTTTCGTTCTTGCCTTGTTGCTCGTGTTCGGCGTAAGTTTCGAGTTGCCGCTGTTCGTCGTGATGCTCAACCGCGTCGGAGTCCTGCCTTATACGAGGTTGCGCAAGTGGCGGCGTGGCATCATCTTCGTGCTGTTCGCCTTCGCCGGTCTCGTCACACCCGGTAGTGACCCGTTCTCGATGCTGGGACTTGCCGGTGCGCTGACCGTGCTGTTCGAGTTCGCCGTCCAACTGGCCAGGGTGCACGATCGCAAGCTCGCCGGTCGCCGGCACGACCAGGACGTGTTGGACGACGCCGACGCCACCTCGCTGAGCACCCAGGAGCCGACATGTTCGGGCTGAGCCTGGAACACCTGCTGATCTTGCTCGTCGCCGGGATGTTCATCCTCGGCCCGCAGCGTCTGCCGGAGGCCGCCGCGTGGCTGGCGCAGGCGATCCGGGAGGTCCGCGCATTCGCCGGGGGCGCGCGAGAGAAGATCCGGTCGGAGCTGGGCCCGGAACTCGACGAGCTGCGCAAACCCCTCCAGGACCTCAACTCCCTGCGGGCCATGCATCCGACCTCGATGGTCGGCAGGTATCTGCTCGATGACAGTTACGCTGCTCCGGTCGTGACGTCTGATGAGCCGGCGGACCGCCCCGGCGGTCGCCCCCAGCCGGTCGACGATTCCGTGCCCGGACCCCCTGACGGCCGGGCGGTCGAACACCGTCGAGACTGAAGTCAAGGAAAGCCTGCTGCGGCGAGGGGCTCGAGCACGGTCGTGCAGCACCTCACACGGGTCTTCCGGAAGCTCGACGTCAAGCGCCGCAAGGACCTGCCGGCCGAACTCGGGACGACGGCCGTGCGGCCGCGGACCCCGGCGGTTTCAGCGGGCCTCGGCGGCCCGGTCGGTGTCGTAGGCGTGCCGGGCGGCCGAGATGGCCGCCCGGTTCCGCTCGGCCCAGTCCGTCAGCAGGAGGAGCGACCGATGCAGCTCCCGGGCGATGTCCGTGAGCTCGTACTCGACCTTGGGCGGCACCATGGCGTAGACCGTCCGCGTCAGCAGTCCGTCGCGTTCGAGGTTGCGCAGGGTGAGGGTGAGCATCCGGCGGCTGATGCCGTCGATCGAGCGTTCCAGCTCGGTGAAGCGCACCGGGCCGCGCGCCGCGGCCACGATGATGAGGATGCTCCACTTCCCGGCCACCCGGTCGAGCACCTCGCGCACCGGGCACGCTTCGACGACGATGTCCTGTTCGGTCGCGGGCTGGGCCTGGGCCATGGTGGCGCTCCTTCCCCTCCCGGCCATAGTGCCACTCTGGTGCCCTCTGTTACAACCGGTGCCCTATGGGGACGGCAGCGCTCGTGACCGTGCCGCACAAGGCCGCCGTCTGCGCGGTCGCCAAGTCAATGACCCGCCTTTGTGGGCGGCAATAAGGGATTCGCCCAGTCGGCTTTGATGGAGTCGACGCGGGGTACCGCGGCGGACCGGCATAGGTCACACGGATGTGACGGTGTCACAAGGAAGTGCCTTCTTTCGCGACTCAGGACAGGCACGCACAATGGCGGCTGTGACAAACGATGCACCAATGGAGGGGACCTGTCTCATGGGCCGGCCTGCTCAGCAACCGAGCCGATCGCTCTTGCTGTCACTCATCGTGCTCTGCGCCGGCCAGATGATGATCGTCATCGACCAGAACATCGTCAACGTCGCCCTGCCGACCGTGCAGAAAAGTCTCGGGTTCTCTCCGGAGAACCTGGTCTGGGTCGTCAACGCCTACGTGATCCCGTTCGGCGGGTTGCTGATGCTGGCCGGCCGGCTGGGTGACCTGATCAGCCGCAAGAGCGTGTTCATCACCGGGATCACGCTGTTCAGCGCGGCGTCGCTGTTGTGCGGTTTCGCCGGCAACGAATTCACGCTGATCGCGTTCCGCTTCGTGCAGGGGGTGGGCGGCGCGATCGCGTCCGCGTGCATCCTCGGCATGGTCGCGACCACGTTCACCGAGCGCCGCAAGCAGGCGCAGGCCATCGCGGCCTACAGCTTCGCCTCGGCGGGCGGCGGCGCGATCGGCCCGCTGCTCGGCGGCGTGCTCACCGACCTGGTCAGCTGGAACTGGATCTTCTTCATCAACGCCCCGATCGGCGCGGTCGTCGTGCTGGTGGCGTCGCGGGTCGTCCCGAAGGACCGCGGTCTCGGCCTCGGCAAGGGCGCGGATTTCCTGGGCGCGCTGCTGGTGACCGCGGGGCTGATGCTGTTCGTGTTCACGATCGTCAACGCCGAGCAGGCGGGCTGGGGTTCCACGCAGACGCTCGTCATGGGCCCGGTGGCGATCCTGCTGCTGGTCGGGTTCGTGGTTCGCGAGGCCACCGCGGCGCAGCCGTTGCTGCCGCTGAAGATCTTCCGATCGCGCCCGTTGACGGCGGCCAACATCGTGCAGTTCCTGATGATCGCCGGCATGTTCGGTCTGCTGTACTTCGGCACGCTGTACGTCCAGCGGGTGCTGGGTTACCCGTCGCTGCAGGCCGGTCTGGGGTTCGTGCCGATCGCGGTGGTGATCGCGGCGATCTCGCTCGGCCTCTCGACGCGGCTCATCATGAAGTTCGGCCGGCGGTCGATGCTGTGCACCGGCCTGGTGCTCATCATCGTCGCGTTCGTCCTGCTGACCTTCGCCCGGGCGAAGGTCAGCTACGTCGTCGACTTCCTGCCGGCGACGTTGGTGATGGGCATCGGGTTCGGCCTGGCGGCACCGGCGATGATGGGCCTCGGCATGTCGGCGGTCCCGGCGAACGAGCCGGGCGTCGCTTCGGGGCTGTTCAACACGACGCAGCAGATCGGCGGCGCGATCGGCCTGACCGTGCTGAGCGCGTTCGTCAGCGCGCGGACGAGCGGCCTGACCGACTCGGGTGCCTCGGAGACGGACTCGCTGCTCGGCGGCTACCACATCGCCTTCCTGATCGCGGCCGGCTTCGTGTTCGTGGGGCTGGTGTGCGCGGCGGTCATGCTGCGCACCGGCGCCGCGGGCCAGGCCGAGGCGGAGAAGGACGCGATCGCGCAGACCCGGGGGACGGTGAAACTTTCAATTCCGGGCAATGCCGATGAAAGTTTCGAACAGCCTCGGCCGGATGGCCGATGGAGCATCGAATGCCGGAATGCGCTGTGAAAACAAAACGTGTTTCTTGACGTCGTGCACGACGGAGTGCTGTCATTGATCCCCGCTTACGCCGAGAGGGCGCCGTTACCGGTGCTGCGAACTCCGCTCGGTTCGTGGTGGCGACTCCGACTCCGGCGAAAGGGCTCGTGACATGCGACGACACCCCCGGCGGGCGCTCCGCCGAGGCTTCACGCCGGTGCTCACGGCGCTTCTCGTCGCGGTTGCGGGAACGGGCCCGGCCACGGCGGCGGGTCCGCCGACCGCGGCGCCGGTTCCCGCCACGTCGATGTCGCATGTGGACGGAGCCTCCGCGGGCAACGGCGCGATCGGGTCGGTCGACCTGGCCGGGACGTGGAGTTTCACCCCGGCGGGCCGATCGACGACGTCGATCACCGTGCCCGGTGGTGGCTGGTACAAGCAGGGTTTCACCGACGTGAACGAGGCGGTGTATTCGCGCAGCGTGACGGTGCCGGACTCGGGTCAGCCGCAGTCGGTGTGGATCGAGTTCGGTGCGGTGAACCACCAGGCGACGCTGTCGGTGGACGGGCGGGTGGTCGCCACCCGGACCACGGCCTTCACCCCGTCGAACTTCGACATCACCGCGTACGCGGCCCCCGGCACCACGCACACGATCAGCGTGGCGGTGAAGGGCCGCGGCGCGCTGCGCACCAGTGCGGGCAAGTACCTGGTCCCGGTGGCCGCCGACTGGTCGGAGGCCGTGCCGCAGGGCATCTTCCGGTCGGCGTTCCTGCGGACCTACCCGGCGGTGTACGTCAGCGACACGTTCGTCCGCACGTCCGTGGCGAACCAGTCCCTCACCTACGACGTCTCCGTGACGAACACCTCCGGCAGTTCGCGGTCGGTGACGCTGACCGGCACGCTTGCTTCGGACAACGGCACCTCGTTCAGCTACCCGGCGCTGCCCGACCGCACGGTCACCGTGGCCGCGCACTCGACCGCAAAGGTGACCGTCGGTCCGATCGCGTGGAACCTCGGCACGACCTCGTACTGGTGGCCGAACGTCCCCTACCGCGCCGGGTACCGGGCCCAGCTGCACCGGCTTTCGGTGCACGCGACCACCGACGACGGGCGCACCAGTGACGCCGCGTACCGGTTCGGGTTCCGCGAAAGCACGCAGAACGGCGAGTACTTCGAGCTCAACGGCGTGCGCGTGAACTACCGCGGCGACAACCTCCAGGGCGCCGACTACGACCGGATCACCAGCGGCGGGAAGGGCGACGCCTACGACACGCTGCCCGGCTTCCTCCCGCCGTCATCGGGAAATCCCGGCTGGCCCCAGGCGGTCGACAACTACCAGCGGCTGAACTTCAACGTCGTGCGGGTCCACCAGGAACCGGCCAGCCCGTACATGCTGGACGTGGCCGACGAAATGGGTCTGATGGTCATCGACGAGAGCGGGGTCCGCGGCGGCGCGGAGGACTTCGCCGGCGGGCACGACAACATGGTCGACCACGTCCGGGCGTTGACCCTGCGGGATCGCGACCACCCGGCGGTCGTCCGCTGGAGCCAGGCGAACGAACCCAGCTTCAGCAACGATTCGGAGCAGTTCGAACAGGACCTCTACGCGGCGGTGAACGGCGCGGACGGTACCCGCCCGATCAGCGTGGACGCCGCGCCCGGCGCCGACTCGCCCAGCCGGTACCCGAACATGAACCAAGCCAACTTCGCGATCTTCGCGCACTACCTCGACGGCACCGGCCAGTACGGCGAGCGGGTGCCGTCCGTCACCGGCCGGCCCGACGGCGAGGGCGAGTACATCTGGCCGAAGTGCAACACCAAGCAGGGCTTCGAGTGGTTCGCCACGGCGACGGCCGCCAAACGCGGCAAGGGCGCCAACGACCTGCGGCCCTACACGCTGCTGTCCGCCTGGGCGGGCGTCATCCCGGGCGTGCGCTCCACGGACTTCACGCCCGAGGAGGGCGGCCACCCGATCTACGGCGCGGACAACCTGACCGACCCGTGGAGCAACCCGCAGTTCCAGCGGGTCCAGGCCGCGTTCGACCCGGTCGCCGCGCTCGACCTGCCGTACTGGTCGGCGTCCGGTGTCTCCGACGCCAATGGCACCTTCCCCCTGCCGCAGGCCGTGCCGAGCTACGCCGCCAACTCGACGGTGACCCGCTCGGTCACCGTCTTCAACGACGACCTCACCGGTACCGCCGTGGACTTCGCCTGGAGCGCCCGGCTCGACAGCCCGACCGGGGCGGTGATCGCGTCCGGCGGCGCGACCCTTGCGGTTCCGCTGGGCTCGCGGGTGGCCCAGCCCGTGTCGTTCACCGCCCCGGCTGCAGGCTCGCGCGTGTACCTCGTCCTGTCGACCGCCAAGGCCGGCACGGCCGTGTTCAGCGACGCAGTCGAGTACTTCACGCTGGGTGGCTCGAGCACCGGTCCGGCGCCGGGCACCTACCGCATCGTCAACCGCAACAGCGGCAAGCCGCTGGCCATTGCCGGCAACTCCACGGCCGACGGCGCCAAGGCGATCCAGCAGACCGGGACCGCGACCTGGACCGTCGGCACCGCCCAAGGCGGCGCCTACACCCTGCGTTACACCGCCAGCGGCAAAGCCCTCGACGTCAACGGTTCCGCCACCACCGCCGGCCTGCAGTTGCAGCAGTGGGCCGCCAACGGCGGCACCAACCAGCAGTGGTACCTGCGCCCCACCGGCGACGGCTACTACACCATCACCGGCCACGACAGCGGCCTGGTCGCCGACGTGTACGGCCAAGCGACCACCGACGGCGCGCAAGTCGTCCAGTGGTCGGCCAACAACGGACCCAACCAGCAATGGCAACTGACACCGGCGTGAGCGACCGCCACCCCGTCCGGACGGCCTCACCGGTCCTGCTCTCCGGCAGCGATCGGTGCGAGGTGAGGGCGGGGAACTCGACGAATCGAATCGGTTCGACCGGCCGGGCCGAGCGGGCGGAACGTCGTGGGCGGTGCTCGATCTCCGCTGCGGACAAACGGAATTCGTCCGTTATCGGGCGCTCGTCCGGGTAAGTTTCACGTCCGGTTGGCCCCGCCGGGATTTCCGGTATCGTGCGAACCGGTTCGACGCCGCTGCCACCCGGCAGTCGCCGCGTTCCGGACTGCGCCGCTCAGAGATGTCGAAGACGCCATCGGAGGTCGCATGCGCCCCTTCACCCGCAAGCTGCGTCGATCACCCCGCTCCCGGCGCGGCGCGCTCGCCGCCGCGTGGGCGCTCGCCGTCGCTCCGGTCTTCGCTGTGGCCACGGCACCGCCCGCGGACGCGGCGGCGACCCTGCGTTCGCTGGCCGAGGCCCAGAACAAGTACATCGGCACCGAGCTGACCGGCGGCATGGTGTCCAACGCGACGATCACTTCGCTCGCCGGTGCCCAGTTCGACATGGTGACCCCCGGCAACGAGATGAAGTGGGACACCACCGAGCCGGCCAACGGTTCGTACCACTTCGGCCCCGGCGACAACGTCGTGTCCTTCGCGCAGGCGCACACCATGCGCGTGCGCGGGCACAACCTCGTCTGGCACGCCCAGCTGCCCGGGTGGGTCAACAGCTTGCCGCGCAACCAGGTGCAGGGCGCGATGGAAGCCCACATCACCGCCGAGGTGAACCACTACAAGGGCAAGATCTACGCCTGGGACGTGATCAACGAACCCTTCAACGAAGACGGCAGCCTGCGCCAGGACGCCTTCACCAACGCCATGGGCACCGGCTACCTCGCCGACGCGATCCGCACCGCGCACAACGCGGACCCGAACGCCGTGCTGTACATCAACGACTACAACATCGAAGGCCAGAACGCCAAGAGCAACGCGCTCTACAGTCTCGCGCAGTCCCTGCTGTCCCAAGGCGTGCCGCTCGGCGGCATCGGCCTGGAAAGCCACTTCATCGCCGGCCAGGTCCCGTCGTCCATGCTCGCGAACATGCAGCGCTTCGCGGCGCTGGGACTGGACGTCGCCATCACCGAGCTCGACGACCGCGTCCCGCTGCCGGCCTCCGGCAGCAGCCTTCAGCAGCAGGCGGCCGACTACGCGACCGTGGTGAAGGACTGCTTGGCGGTCACCCGCTGCCCCGGTGTCTCGCAGTGGGGCGTCGGCGACGCCGATTCCTGGATTCCCGGGACCTTCCCCGGCTACGGCGCCGCGAGCATGTACGACAACAACTACCAGCCCAAGCCCGCTTACACCGCCACCGCGACGGCTCTGGGTGGCTCGCCTCCCACCGGCGGCGGGACCGGGCCGTTGCACGCGGTGGGCGCGGGCAAGTGCCTGGACGTGCCGAACTCGACCACCACGGCCGGCACGCAGCTGCAGATCCGGGACTGCTCGGGCGGGTCGAACCAGAGCTTCACCCTGACCTCCTCGGGCGCGCTCAGCGTGTACAGCGGCGGCGACTGCCTCGATGCCGGCGGCCGGGGCACCAGCCCCGGCACCAAGGTGATCATCTGGCCCTGCACCGGCCAGGCCAACCAGCAGTGGACCGTCCACTCCGACGGGACGGTCACCGGCGTGCAGTCCGGGCTCTGCCTCGACGTCACCGGAGCGTCCACCGCCAACGGCGCCCTCGTCGAACTGTGGACCTGCAACGGCCGGAACAACCAGCAATGGACTCTCGGCTAGCCGCGTAACCCCCACTTCGCTGGGAAAGGAACTCGCCATGTCAAGGTTCAGCAGGCTGGTCCGGCGCTTGCGGGCCCCGGCGGTGGTGGTCGGCTGCCTCGCCCTGACCACCAGTGGCGTCGTCGCTGTCGCCGCCCCGCCGGCCGAAGCCGCGACTTCGATCACGATCAACGGTTCGTCCGGCGGCCGCACGTTCGACGGCGTGGGGGCGATCAGCGGCGGTGGCGGCAATTCCCGCCTGCTGATCGACTACCCGGAGCCCGAACGCGGCCAGATCCTGGACTACCTGTTCAAGCCCGGCTACGGCGCTTCGGTGCAGATCCTCAAGATCGAGATCGGCGGGGACACCAACTCCACGTCCGGTGCCGAGCCGAGCGTCGAGCACACCCGGGGCACCGTCAACTGCGATGCCGGCTACGAGTTCTGGCTCGCGGAGCAGGCCAAGGCCCGGAACCCGAACATCAAGCTCTACGGGCTGGCCTGGGGAGCGCCCGGCTGGATCGGCGGCGGCAACTTCTGGTCCACCGACATGCTCGGCTACCTGACCACGTGGCTGGGCTGCGCCAAGCAGCACGCCCTGGCGATCGACTACCTCGGCGGGTGGAACGAGCGCGGCTACAACGTCGGCTGGTACCAGAACCTGCGTTCCACGCTCAACTCGGCAGGCTACCCGGCGGTGAAGATCGTGGGCGCCGACTCCGACTGGTCGATCGCCAACGACGTCAACTCCAACCCCGCTTTCGCTTCGGCCATCGGCATCATCGGCGCGCACTACCCGTGCGGCTACCGCTCGTCCCAGGCGAACTGCGGGGTGCCTTCGGCCGCCCTTTCGTCCGGCAAGCCGTTGTGGGCCAGCGAAAACGGCTCCGACGACTACAACGGCGGCGCGCAGGCGATGGCTCGCGGCCTCAACCGCGGTTACATCGACGGGAAGATGACCGCCTACCTCAACTGGCCGGTGATCGCCGCGATCACCCCGAACCTGCCGTACCCGACCATGGGGGTCGCGCTGGCCGCGCAGCCGTGGTCCGGCCACTACTCGATCGGCAAGAACGCCTGGGTGATGGCGCAGACGAGCCAGTTCACCGCGCCCGGCTGGCAGTACCTCGACGGTTCCAGCGGCTACCTCGGCGGCAACCGGAACAACGGCAGCTACGTTTCGCTGAAGTCGCCGAACAGCCGGGACTACAGCACGGTCATCGAGACGGTGGACGCGGGCGGGCCGCAGACGCTGAACTTCACCGCGACCGGTGGCCTGTCGACGGGCGCCGTGCACGTGTGGGCCACCAACGTCAACTCCGGCAACGCGGCCGACTACTTCGTGCACACCACCGACCTCACCCCGGCCGGCGCCAGCTTCAGCCTGACCGTGCAGCCCGGGTACGTCTACAGCCTCACCACCACGACCGGGCAGGGCAAGGGCACCGCGGCCGGCCCGGCGTCGGGTGCACTGAGCCTGCCCTACAGCGATTCCTTCGACAGCAACGCGATCGGCACCGAGGCGAAGTACCTGATGGACTGGCAGGGTGCCTTCGAGGTGGCGGCCTGTGGCGGCGGCCGCGCGGGCCGGTGCGTGCGCCAGATGAGCGCGCAGGCGCCGATCACGTGGGACCCGCTGACCGACCCGCACACCCTGCTCGGCGAGCTCGGGTGGAGCAACTACACCGTTTCCTCCGACGTCATGCTCGAAAAGTCCGGGTACGCCGAGGTGATCGGCCGCGCCGGCAGCCAGAGCTACACCGGAGCCGCCGGGCTCAACGCGTACCACCTGCGCGTGAGCGACACCGGGAACTGGTCGATCCTGAACTCGAACACCAACGGCAACGTCGCCACCCTGGCGCACGGCACGGTCGCGGCGCTGGGGACCAACCGGTGGCACACCCTGGCGCTCACCTTCTCCGGCAGCTCCATCACCGCCGTGGTCGACGGTGCGACCGTCGGCTCCGCGAACGATTCGACCTGGGGCGCCGGCCAGGTCGGCTACGCCACGAGCCAGGGCGAGACGGCGCAGTTCGACAACCTGTCCATCACCCCGGGCACCGGCGGGAACGGTGGCACGACGTCGACGGTCGTCGGCGCCGGTTCGGGCCGCTGCCTGGACGTGCCCAACGCGTCGCAGACGTCGGGCACCCAGGTGGAACTGTGGGACTGCAACGGGGGCGCCAACCAGCAGTGGACCTCCACCGCCGCCGGTGAGCTGCGGGTCTACGGCAACAGCTGCCTCGACGCCAGCGGGCAGGGCACCACCCCCGGTACCAAGGCGATCATCTGGACCTGCACGAGCAGCGCCAACCAGAAGTGGACGCTCAAGTCCGACGGCACGATCACCGGCACCCAGTCCGGCCTGTGCCTGGAAGCCATCGGCAACGGAACCGGCAACGGCACGCCGATCGACCTGGCCACCTGCACCGGCGGGAGCAACCAGAAGTGGACGCGGAACTGATCCGGTGACCGGAAGCCGGGACGTCCGCGCCACCCGGCGTGGCCGCTCGGGTCCGGCAGCCGGAGCGTGGCCGGGGAACAGCTTCCCCGGCCACGCGTCCATCGGCGGTCCGCGTCGGCACCGCCCGGTTTACGGCGCCGAGGTGCGGCTGCCCAGCCACGCCCGTGCGGTGGCCAGGTAGTCCCGCGTCACGGTGGTGTCGGGCGCCCACGCCTCGAAGCCGTGGGGTGCGCCGGACACCACGTGCAGCGTGGCGTCGACGCCCGCCTCGCGCAGCCGGCGGGCGTACGCGGCGGACTCGTCGTGGAGCAGGTCGATGTCGCCCACGCCGATCCACGCCGGGGGCAGCCCGGCGAGGTCTTCGCGGCGGGCGGGCACGGCATAGGACGGCACATCCGGCGCACCCGGTTCGACGCCGAGGTAGGAACGCCAGCCGAAGCGGTTGAGGCGGTTGTCCCAGCCGCGGTGGTTGCGGTCGTCGAGCTCGCGGCGGGCGGCGGTGCGGTCGTCGAGCATCGGGCAGAACAGCCACTGCGCGTGCGGCCGCTCGCCGCTGTCGCAGAGGCGCTGGACCAGCGCGGCCGCGAGCGCGCCACCGGCGCTCTGGCCGCCGACGATGACGCCGTCCGGGCCCCCGGCCTGGTCGCGGGCCCAGGTCCAGGCCGCGTGGCAGTCGTCGAGCGCGGCCGGGTACTGGGCGTCCGGGGCGAGCCGGTACTCCACCGACACCACCGTGATGCCCAGCTCCCGCGCCGTTTCCGCGCAGAGCCGGTCGTCCTGGGCCGCGCGGCCGACGACGAAGCCGCCGCCGTGGATCCACAGGAGGGTGCGACCGGGCCGTGCGGCACGCGGGCGGTGGATCCGCCACCCGGGCGTGCTCTCGATGTCCACGCCCGGCACCTCGACGGGCCGGATCTGCGCGGTCGCCGCGCGGATCTGCTGCAACACCCCGGCTTCCTCCAGCGGCACGCGCGGGAGCCGGTCGGCCGGGAGACGGAGTTCGGGAGCGATCTCGGCGAGCTTCACCGCACTGCGCCGATCGTGGTCTGCGTCGTCGTGCTCATTGCCGCACTTTATCGCGCGAACCACTCGCCTGATGGTGTTTTCCCAACTCGGCTCCCAGTCAGTTTCCCTTCCGGCAAAGGGAAAAGGCCTTCCCGTCCCCGTTGTCACATCTGTCCGGATCGGAGCGGGCTCCACAGTCCACTGTCTGCCGAGGACCATCGCGAGGAGTCAGCCGGCCAGGTCGCTCACGGGACCAGCACCGTGGTTCCGGGCAGCGCCAGGCGGACGGTGATCTCCGGGGCGAGCCGGGCTACCGCGTCGGCGTAGTGCCGGGGGTCCTGGTCGCCTCGGGTGATCATCCGGTCGCCCAGGCGGCCGCTGTGGAAGGCGTAGTGGTGCGGCACGGCCAGGGCCGGCTTCAACGCGGCGGTCAACCCGGCCGCGTCCTCGGCGTCCATGACCACCTGCTCGAGGTGCATCGGCCGGATGCACAGCCCGTTGGTCGGCAGGATGGCCAGGTCGACGGGCCCGAACCGGTCGGGGATGGTGTCCAGTTCCGGGACCCGCAGCGAGTCGCCGCCGAAGAAGACCGTGCGGCCGCCGGCCTGGATGACGAAGGTGACCTCGTGGACGCCGTGCTTGCCCGGCGCCGCCGTCACGGTGAGGTCGCCGACCGTCGCGGCTTCCCACGCCTCGACGACGCGCACGTCGCGGAAACCCTTGTCCCGCGCGATGGCCGCGACCGTGCCGGGCCCGATCAGCGGCGTGCCGAGGTCGAAGCCCCCGGTGACGAGAGCGTCGAGATCGCAGTGGTCGTAGTGCTCGTGGCTGACGACGACCGCGTCGATCCGGCCCAGGCCGCCGACGGTCGAAGCGACCGGTTCGCCCTGGTAGTAGGTGGCGCTCTGGGTGAACCACGGGTCGGTCAGGACCCGGATCCCGCCGAGCTCGATCAGCTGGCAGGCGTGCCCGATCCGGGTCACGCTCAGGGAAGTGCGCATGCGGGTTCTCCTCGAGGGGCTCAGTTGCCGAGGTCGAGCAACGCGCCGAGCAGTTCTTCGGGCGTTTCGACCTGCGGCAGGTGTCCGGTGCGGGGGAGCAGGGTGAACGTCGACAGCGGGATTGCGGCGGCGTAGGCCTTTCCGTACTCGGGGTCGACGATGCCGTCGCTTTCGCCCCAGACGACGTGCACGGGGAGGTCGAGCTCGCCGAGCCGCCCGGCGAGCGTCGGGTCGGTCATCGTGGGGCCGGTGTAGCCGATCAGGGCGCGCACGTCGGGGCTCGGCCCGGTGCCGCCGGCGCTCGGCGGGACGGGCGCCTTGGCCGGGTCGTGGAACGAGTGCGCCCGGATTTCCTCCAGGGTCATGCCGCTGATGTCGGTCGGCGGGTGCCCGTGGACCTCGATGCCGACGCCGTCGATGATCACCGCGCCGCTGACCCGCGGGCTCTTCTGCAGGCCGATCTCGGCGGCCAGCCAGCCGCCGAAGGAGTTGCCGATCACGGTGACGTCGGTGAGGTCCAGTTCTTCCAGCAGGGCGACGTACAGCCGGGCCAGTTCGGTGACGCCGGTCAGGGTTTCGGGCTTGGGGGTGCCGCCGAAGCCGGGGTGGGTGGGCAGCAGCACGCGGGAGTGGGTGCGTTCGGCGAGCAGGTCGGCGAAGCCGGTCATCGTCGCGATGCCGCCACCGCCGTGCAGGAGCAGGAAGGGGCGGGTGCGGTCGCGGTCCTGGACGGTGACTTCGACCGGGCCGAGGGTGTGGGTTGCGGTGCGGGTGGGCCGGAGTGAGCCGGCCGCGGGGAGAGTCGTCATGGGTCCTTCTCCGTCGGGAACTCGGTACATAAGGAACCTTATATAAGGTTCCTTAGATAAGCAAGCTGCGTCCGGTCGGTTAGGGTGTGGGCATGAAGTACCGCCCCGGTGATGTCGCGTTGGCCGTCAAGCGCCTGCAGTACCGCCACCATCGCGCGCTGAGCCGCGCGCTGGCGCCGCTGGGGCTTTCCATCGTGCAGTGGGACACGCTGCGCCACCTGCACCGCGAGCCGGATGCCTCGCTCCACGACCTGGCGGTGCTGACGTTCCAGACCGATCAGTCCTTCGGTTCGCTGGCCACGCGGATGGCCGAGCGTGGTCTGATCGAACGGGTTCCCGGGCCGGGTCGGGCCGTGCGGCACCGGCTGACCGAAGAAGGTGCGCGCCTGCGGGTCGAGGGTCAGGACCTCGTGGACGCCGTCGTCGAATCGTCGTTCCGGGGGCTGTCCGCCGGCCAGCTCGACCAGCTGGGTGAGTTGCTGGACAGCGCTCTCGGTCCCGACCCGATCGCTTGACCTCAAGGAGAATCCATGTCCGACAGGCCTGTGCTCGCTGTCACCGATGCCGAACTCGGCGAGCTGCGAACCCGGCTGGCCGGCACGCGGTGGCCGGCGCCGTGGCCGGTGACCGGCTGGTCGGCGGGAACCGATCCCGCCGAGCTGCGGCGGCTGGTCGCCCACTGGGCGTCCGGCTACGACTGGCGTGCGCACGAAGCCGCCATCAACGCGCTGCCCCACAACGTCGTGGACATCGCCGGGACGGCGGTGCACTACCTGCGCTTCGACGGCGAAACCCCGGACGCCTTGCCGATCGTCCTGACCAACGGGTGGCCCAGCTCGTTCCTGGAGCTGACCGGCTTCGCGCGGCGGCTGGCCACGCCGTCGCAGCACGGGGGTTCCGCGGCGGACGCGTTCACCGTCATCGTCCCGTCGCTGCCCGGCTTCGCCTTCTCCCCGCAACGTCCTTCGCTCGCGGATCCCGTGCAGACCCACGAGCTGTGGCACCGGCTCATGCGCGAGGAACTGGGCTTCACCCGGTACGCGGCACACGGCGGAGACCTGGGCGCGGGCATCACCTCCCGGCTGGCCGAAGCCCATCCCGAGGCCCTGATCGGGATTCACCTGATGGCCGTCGCCGGTCCGGTCGCCTACGACGACGAGAGCCTCACCGAGCAGGAGCGGGCCTACCTCGACTCGGTGGCGACCTGGTCGGCGCAGGAAGGGGCCTACCAGCACCAGCAGAGCACCCGGCCACTCACCCTGGCCTACGGCCTGGCCGACTCGCCGGCCGGCCTGCTCGCCTGGATCATGGAGAAGTACCGCGCGTGGAGTGACTGCGGAGGTGACCTGTCCTCGCGGTTCAGCGACGACTTCCTGCTGACGCAGGCGTCGCTCTACTGGTTCACCAACACCATTTCGACGTCGTTCCGGCCGTACTACGAGTACAACGAGAAGCTGACCCGCCGGGTCGAGCGGGTCGACGTGCCGACCGCCGTCGCCCTGTTCCCGGCCGACCTCACCCAGCCGCCGCGCAGCTGGGCGGAGCGCACGTACCACGTCACGAGGTACACGACCATGCCCCGTGGCGGCCACTTCGCCGCCCACGAGGAACCCGAACTGCTCGCCCGCGACGTCACCGGCTTCTTCCGGGCCCTGCGGTGACCCGGCACCGGATGGTCGTCGTCCTGCTCGAGCACGTCCTGCCCCTCGACTACGCGATCCCGGTGCACGTGTTCGGCCGGGAGGCGCCGGAGGCGTACGAGCTCGTGACCGTGTCCGTGGGAGGCGGGCCCGTGCCGGTGGCCGGGGGAACGACGGTGCTCCCGGACGGCGGGCTGGAGCTGCTGCGCCGGGCGGACACGATCGTCGTGCCGGGCTACGCCGACGCCGTGGAGCGTGAGCTGCCCGGGTCGCTGCTGCGGGCCCTCGCCGGGGCCCACCGGCGGGGTGTCCGGATGGTGTCCATCTGCTCCGGGGCGTTCGCCCTGGCGCGGGCCAAGGTGCTCGACGGCCTGACCGTGACCACCCACTGGTCCTTGTGCGCCGAGCTCGCCGAACGGTTTCCGGAGCTCACGGTCGACCAGTCGGTGCTCGTCGCCGGCACCGGGTCGGTGCTCACCTCCGGCGGCGTGACCGCCGGGGTGGATCTGTGCCTGCACCTCCTGAACGCCGACCTGGGACCGGCGGCCGCGCGGCACGTCGCGCGGCGCATCGTGATGGCGCCGCGCCCGGTGGACGGGCAGCGGCAGTTCGTGGAAAAGGGGGTCGTGCCGCCCGGCGACGACGTCATCGCGCGGGCCCAGCAGTGGATGCTCGTGTCGCTGGCGCAAACCCTGTCGGTGAAGGACGTGGCCACCCGGTTCGCCATGTCGGAGCGGACGTTCCACCGGCGCTTCCGCGAGAAGGCCGGTGTGCCGCCGTTGACCTGGCTGCGCGACCAGCGCATCGCCCGGGCCAAGGAATTCCTGGAGAACTCGGAACTGTCCATAGAGGACATCGCGCGTCGCGTCGGCTTCGGCACGGCAACCAACCTGCGGGTGCAGTTCCGGCGCGCGACCAACGTTTCGCCCCGCGAACACCGGAGGTCTTTCACCTTCGACGGCGGCTGAGACCGTTGGCGGGAAGCTTTCGATAGTCGGCAGGACTGCCACTGTCCCCGCCCTGCGAGCCGAGCCGAGACTGAAGGCATGAACCAGCCGACCTTCGTTCTCGTCCACGGCGCCCTGTCCGATGCTTCGGTCTGGCGCCGGGTGTCCGTCCGCCTGCAGGACGCCGGGCACACCGTCATCGCGCCGTCGCTCCCGATGCGCGACTTCGACGGCGACATCGCCTACCTCGCACGGTTCCTGGGCACGCTCACCGGCCCGCTCGTGGTCGCCGCCCACTCCTACGCCGGGTCGGTCATCTCGGCTCCCGGTGCCTTGACCGACGCCGTCCGATCGCTCGTGTTCGTCACGGCGTTCCAGCAGGACGCGGGGGAGACGGCGGGCGGGCTCAACGGGAAGTTCCCGGGCAGCCTGCTCATCCCCGAAAACCTGGTCGTGCGGGAGTACCCCGGCGGCGCGGAGGTCTACCTCCGGCCGGACAAGTTCGGTGAGGTCTACGCCGGCGACGCCGGCGCGCGGGACCGGAAGATCCTCGCCGCCGCCCAGAAGCCCTTCGACCCGGTCACCCTGGAAGGCAGCTTCGCGGACGCCGCCAGCTGGCACGAACTGCCGTCGTGGGCCGTCGTGTCCACCCGGGACAATTCCATTCCCACGGAGGCCCAGCGGTGGATGGCCGAGCGAGCCGGCTCCACCGTCGTGGAGGTCGAGTCCACGCACGCCGTTCCGCTGGTGCACCCGGATGTGGTGGCCGAAACGATGCTCAGTGCGGCGGCGGGCTGACGGCTGTCGTCGATTCGGTGCGGGGCCGGAACCTGAGCTCGCTCGGGCTGAGCGTCGCTCAGCCGAGAGCGTCGAGCAACCGCTGCGCGGCCACCGCCGCCCCGTCGGTGCGGATCTCGGCGCTCAGCGCCTTCGCCCGCTCCCGGGTTGCGGGAGTCAGTGCCGTGTCGAAGGCGGCGCTCAGCGACTCGCGGGTTGCCGTCGGGCCGTCGAGGGTGGTGCCGATCCGGTGGGCCGCCACCTGGCCCGCCCAGTACGGGTTGTCCGCCAACGGGATCGGGACCGCCACCTGCGGGACGCCCGCCCGGGCCGCCGTCTGCGTGGTGCCCGCGCCGCCGTGGTGGACCACCGCCGCCAGCTCGGGGAACAGGCGCTGGTGGTTGACGTCCCCGATCGCGAAGCAGCCGGGCACGTCGAGGTCGGCCCAGCCGCGGGAAACAAGGACGCGGTGACCGCGGTCGCGGGCGATCTCGACGGCCCAGCGGGGGATGTCCGGGGCCGGACCGATGCTGCCGAAGCCGACGTACACCGGCGGTGGCCCCGCCCGCAGGAACGCCGGCAGGTCGGGCGGCAGCGGGCGGTCGTCCGGCCGGGTCCACGCGCCGGTCTGGACCACTTCGAGGCCGTCGCCGCCCGGCCACGGTCCCAGGACCGGGTCCGCCGCGAGCCACGGCCGGTCCGAGTAGACGTGGTCGCGCACATTCTCCACCGGGGGCAGGCCGAGGGCGGCGCGGTGGTCGTTGAGCGGCTCGCGGAACTGCGCGTCGACCCGGCGGGCGTCGATTTCCCACCGCGTCGCGTGGTCGGCCGCCGCCGGCTCGGGCCAGCCCGGCCGCGGGGGCGGCCCGTGGTGCGGTGACGGCAGGTTGACCGCCGCATAGGTCACGTACACGTAGGGCAGGCCCGCGGCCTCGGCCACCGACCGCGCGGCGACCTGCGCCAGGCCGGCCACCACCAGTGCGTCGCACCCGTCGGCCGCCGAGGGGAGGACGTCGAACTGCGCGTCGACCAGCTCGGTGCGGTAGCGGGACAGCTCCGCCGCCGACGGCGGGGCCGTGCCGCGCATCAGCGCCCGCACCGGGAGCCCGAGCGGCACCCACGGGATCCCGAGGCCGCCCAGCCGGTCCGCGAACTCCTCGTCCGGCGGCGTGCACAGCCGCACCTCGGCGCCCCGTGCCCGCAGCTCCACCGCCAGTGCCACCAGCGGTTCGACGTCGCCCCGCGTCCCGTACGTCGAGAGCAGTACCCGCATGCGCGTCCCTTCGTTCACCGTGGTGCGCGGGCGTAGAAGCCGACCGGCATCGTGACGTCCGCGCCCGCCGCGCCGCACTCCAGCATCCACAGCGCGGCGGCCGGACCCAGCTCCCGGCCCAGCGCCCCGAGCGCATCCGGGTCCGGGGCCACCGCCCGGGCCTGCTCGACCCCGCGGGCGAACGCGCCGGGGTCCCAGCCGTCCGATTCGCCGTCGCCGAGGGACCGCGCGCCGGCGGCCAGCGCCGGCACCGGCAGCGGTTCGGGCACGCCGAGCAGGCCGTGGGTGCGCTCGCCCACCAGCACCCCCATCCAGCCCGAGCTTTCCGGGGTCGGCCGGGGACCGGTCCACCGCGGCCGCCCGTCCATGTCCGGGAGCTTCGCCGGAGCACCGGAGCTCGCCCAGCGGCCCGCCCACTCCACGGCCAAGCCCGGGGCGCTGCGGGTGGCGGGGTTGTGGAACCGGGCCATGTCCCACCGGTTGCCCACCGCGACCGCGGCCAGGTCGCGGTGCGGCCAGACCCTGGCCTCCCACCAGAACCCCCACGGGAACGCCGCGGTGTGCCCCCACCACCAGTCCTCGCCCAGCTCCGGGTCGGCGAGCTCGAGGGTCAGGCCGGAGAACGAGCGGACACCGTGCGGGCTCGGGCGCGGCACCCGCGGGGCCGTCATCGCCGCGAGCGCGTCCGGTCCGACCAGACCCCGGTCGCCCCGGGCGGTGCGCAACAGGGATTGCAGCAGCCGCGCGAAATCCGCCGCGCTGGTGTGCATCCCGACCCCCGGGTAGGCCGACGTCCGCAGCGGCGGGCTCGGCAGGCACCAGTCGCCGAACGCGAGGTACCCGGTGGCGCTCCCGCGCTCCGCCGCGGTCCGCGTGCCGTCGTCGATGGTCGTGGCGCGCATCCCGGCCGCGGTGAACACGTCCCGGTGGACGCGAGCCCCGTACGGTTCGCCGGCCAGGTGCTCGACGACGCCGCCGAGCACCCCGACCCCGAAGCTCGAGTACGAGTAGAGGCCGGGCGCCGTGACCAGGGGCAGCACTCCGCCGTACTCGACGGCGCGGCCGAGCTCGTGCCGGCGCCGGACGTAGTCCAGGATCGGCTCCGCCGGCGCCGTGGGTGCGACGGCGGTGACGATGTCGCTGTAGTAGCCGCCCTGGTGGGCGGCCAGCATGGCGGTGGTGGCGGGCGGCGCATCGGGACCGCGCAGTCCCGCGGGCAGCACCTGGTCGACCGGCGTGTCCAGCCCGGCCGCCCCCGCCTCGACGAGCTGCATGAAGGCCAGGCCGGTGACGGGTTTGGTGAGCGAGCCCGCCGGCGCGACCGTCTCGGCGGTCATCGGCGTGCGCGCGGCCAGGTCCGCGAACCCGGTCGCGGCCGTCCGCAGGTCGTCGCTCGTCGCCACCGCGACGGCGACCCCGGGCGTGCCGGTGACCGCGGCCAGCCGGGGCAGGACGGTGTCCAGCGCCGCCATCACGTCGTCGAGCACGCTCACCCCTCGGTGGTGTTGTAGTTGACGATCCGCGCCACCATGTGGGCGCGCGCACCGGCCAGCGGGCTGTCCGCGTCCCGCCTGGCGACGTCCGGGAGCAGGTGGGCCTGGTCCTCCGTGACCGCCACCATGCCCCAGAGCGCGTTGAAGCCCGATGGATCGGCGGGCTTCTCCGCGGCGGCCTCGACGGTCACGACGCCGCTCCCGCAGGCCACGGTCAACGCGCCCATCTGCCGCAGGACGCCGGGGTCCCGCTCTTCGGCGGCCACCACGCTCCAGCCCGCGACCGCCGTCGCCCGCAGGGCGGTGAGCAGGCTGTCCACGCCGCTGACCACGATGTCGGGGAGCACGAGCGCCACGGGTCCCCGCGTCAGCGGCAGTGCGCACCGGATCGCCCCGTCGAGCCCCGGCTGAGCCACGTCGTCCTGGTAGACGAAGACCAGCTGGAACATCCCGGCGTAGCGCGCCAGGTACTTCACCGTGTCCAGCTTGTGCGGGCCGAACACGACGACCACGCGCACGCTGAGCCCGCTCTTCGCCAGCTCCACCACGGCTTCCAGGCTGCGGTCCAGCACGGTGACGCCGGGAGCCAGGCAGTGCAGCTCTTTCGCGTACGGCGCTCCGAACCGCGTGCCGAGGCCGGCGCAGGGCAGGATGACCGAAACATCGGGAATGGGGGTGGTCACCGCAGCCGCACCGCCAACGCGACCCGGTGCCGGGCGCGCGGCAGCGGCACCCACGCCGGCTCGCCCACCGGCGTCACCGCGGGAAAGCGCTCGAACAGGCTGCGCAGCGCCACCTCGGCCTCCACCTTCGCCAGGGCGACGCCGAGGCAGAAGTGCGGTCCCCAGCCGAACCCGACGCTGCCCTCGCGGGCGCCGTGCTCGGCCTGCCGGCGCACGTCGGCGTGGTGCGGGCAGGCGAACCGGGCCGGGTCGCGGTTGGCGGCGCCGAGCACCGCCTGCACCGGGTCGCCCGCGCGGATCCGCGCCCCACCGACCTCGATATCCGTTGCCGCATAACGCAAGCGGGCCAGCTGCACCGGGCCGTCGGTGCGGACCAGTTCGCGCACCGCGGCCGGCCACAGCTGCGGCTCGGCGTGCAGCAGCTTCAGCTGGGCGGGGTCGCGCATCAGCGCGAGCGCCGCGTTGGACAGCAGGTGCGCCATCGTTTCGTGCCCGGCGAGCACCAGGAACACCACGAGGGCCACAGCGTCGACGTCGGTCAGGTCGTCCTGGGCGACGGCCTCGCTGAGCAGGTCCTCGCGCGGCCCGGCCCGGCGCCGGTCGACCAGATCGTGGCAGTAGGCGAACATCTCGCCCAACGTCGGCGTGATCCGCGCCGGGTCGCCGTCGACCAGCACCTTGCCCCAGCGGTACCAGTCCGCCCAGTCCGCTTCGGGGACGCCGACGAGCTCGCAGACGACGGCCATGGCCAGCGGGTAGGCGTACTCGTCGAGCAGGTTCGCCGTCGCGCCCAGGCCGTCGAGCAGCTCGTCGACGATCTGCTGCACCCGCGGGCGCAGCACAGCGACGCGCGACGCGCTGAACGCGTGGCTGATGCTGCGGCGCAGCCGCGTGTGCTCCGCGCCGTCGAGGCTCAGCAGGCTCGCTCGCAGGTAGGGCAGGTGCTCAGGGGGCGTGCCCAGCGCGAGGAACGCCTCCTCCTGCGTCTGCGCGCCCCGCCCGGGCAGGCCGGCGGGATCGTTGCGCACGGCCGGATCGGTCAGGACGGCGCGGACCTCGGCGCTGCCGGTGACGAGCCAGCCTTCTTCGCCGCCGGGCAGCCGGGCCCAGCAGACCGGCGACTCGGCGAGGATCCGGTCGTACCCGCGCATCGGGTCGTCGAGGACGGCCGGATCGCGGACGTCCACCACGGGTTCGGGCGACATGGGGCTCAGCTCCTCGAGAAAGGCGGGATCAGCCTTTGAGCGGGCCGCCGTTGATGGCGACGCGGTGCCCGAAGCGGGTGTGCGGGTAGTAGTCGTAGACCGCGTGGTGCTGGACGCAGCGGTTGTCCCAGAACACCAGCGTGTCCGACTCCCAGCGCACGCGGCAGGCCAGCATCGGCCGGTTCGGCACCACCGAGAACAGCAGGTCGAGCACCGCCTGGCTTTCGTCGGCCGACAGCTGCGGGATGCGCGAGGTGTAGGCCGGGTTGACGTACAGCAGCGGCCGGTCGGTCTCCGGGTGCCGCACCACCACCGGGTGCTCGCTGACCGGGGGTTCGTAGCCCTCGGGGATCTTGTGCCCGCGGAAGGCGTGCGCGCCGTCGTGGATCGCGGTCAGCCCGGTCAGCAGTTCCTTCAGCTTCGGAGACAGCATGTCGTAGGCGAGGTGCATGTTCGCGAAGAGCGTGTCGCCGCCACTGCCCGGCTCGGGCAGCCGCGTGATGTGCAGCATCGAGCCCAGCGACGGCTCGGCGTCGGCGGTGCCGTCGGCGTGCCAGCCGTTGCCGAACACGGTGGCCGACTCCGGCGCGGTCGCGACCTCGAGGATGTACGGGTTGCCGTGCTCGGGCGGCGGGTTCACCGGGCGCAGCTCGCCGAAGCTCGCCGCCAGGCGCTGGTGGTCGTCCGGCGTGATGTCCTGGTCGCGGAACACGAGCACGTGGTGGTCGAGGAACGCCGTCTTCAGCTCGGTGAGCTGCTCTTCGGTGAGCTCCCGGGTCAGGTCGAGGCCGGTGACCTCGGCGCCGATCACCGGGGTCAGGCCCCGCACCGCCAGCGTCCGGTAGTCACGCGCCGGCCGCGTCGTGATCGCCTTGACGGCGTCGAGTTCGTACTGCTCCATGGTTTCCTCTCCTCCGTGGGTCTCACAGTCCGATGGCCGCGGCCACCGCGGTGACGTGCGGGGCGCGCACGATGCCGTAGTGGGTGGCGGGCAGGGCGTGCCAGTGGCTCGGCTCGGGCAGCAGGGCGCGCCAGCCGCGACGATCGGCCACCGGCAGGCCGGGCTCGGGTTCGCCGGCCAGCCAGACGTGGCTGGGTGTCGTGGTCAGGCGGGGCAGTTCGTGCCCGGCCATGCTGCGCAGGTTCGCGCGGCACGCGCTCGCCAGCCGCCGGGCGTGCTCGCCCGCGGCGCCGCCGGAAGCACCCAGCTCGCGCTCGAACACCGCGGCCAGCTGGGCGTCGCTGTAGTCCGCCGCGCTCGCGCCGGGCGGCGGCGGGTCGATCAGGTGCAGCGCCCGCACCGGCTGCCCGGCGGTCTCGGCCTCGGCGGCCATGCCCGCGGCGACCCAGGCGCCGAACGACCACCCGGCCAGCTGCCAGGTGCGGCCGGGCCGTTTCGCCCGCAGGGCCGCGTGGTAGCGGCGGGCCCGGTCCGCGACGGACCACCCGGGCGGTTCCGGCCGGCCGAGCGCGGGGTCGGCGATCACGCACACGCCGAGTGCGGGGTCGAGGGCTTCGACGAGCGGCCGGTAGGCGTGCACGTCCCCGCCGACGGGGTGCACGAGACACACGGCCTCTTGCGTCGTTCCTTCGCGCCAGACCTGCACGACGACTTCGCCGGTGTCGGCGGCTTCGGAGAGCTTGGCCAGCAACGCGGTCATCGTCACCTCCGGGCCGAGCCAGGCGAGGTCGAGGTCGACACCGTAGAGCCGTTTCACCGAGTCGACGACGTCCAGCAGGGTCAGGGAGTCGGCACCCAGGTCGTACAGCGGCACATCCGGGTCGAGTTCGGCGATGCCCAGGAGGGCGCGCACCTCCTCGGCCAGGTCCGCGCCGGCCACGGACGTCGGTGCGGCCGGGGGCGTGGTGTCGCGTTCGTGGAACGTGCGGGCGGTGTCGAGGCCGGTCGTCGCGACCAGCAGCTGGGGCAGGCCCGACCCGAGCGCGCGGGCGAAGGTGCGGCGGCCCTCGTCGTCGGTGAGGCCGACGGCCAGGTGCGCCTGGTGGCGCGCGTCGGTGTCCAGCGCAGTGACGGCCATGCCGCTGTCGCGCCAGACGTCCCAGCCGATGGCGAGCCGGGCGGTCGGGCCGTCGAGGTGGGCGAGCGCGTCGAGGAACCCGTTGGCGGCGGCGTAGTCCAGCTGGCCGGTGCCGCCGAACTGAGCCGACAGGGACGAGCAGTAGACGACGTAGGCGGGCCGGTGGCGTTCGATGAGCTGTTCGGTGAGGAGGGCGCCGGCGAGCTTGACCGACTGGGTGCCTTCGCCGCGGGTGGCGATCAGGCCACCGTCCGGGTTCCCGGCCGCGTGCACGATCCCGGCCAGGGGAGTGGTGATCTCGCCGGCGGTGACGGTGGTGACGTCGGCGGCGAGGAGGTCGACGCGGTCCGCCCACGGCTTGAGCGCCTCGGGCAGGAAGGGGTGGCGTGCCAGCAGGATGACGCGGCCGGTGGTGCGGGTCAGCAGTTCTTCGGCGATGGCGGTGCCGAGGCCGCCGGTGCCGCCGAGGATCAGGTGGGCGCCGTCGGCGGTGACCGGTTCGCCGTCGGTGACCGCGGCGGTGTCCTGGACCCACCAGAACCCGTTCCGGAGCGCGACGCGCCCGGGCGGGGTCGGGCCGGTGAGCAGGTCGGCGAGCGGGTCCAGGTCCGGGGTGGGGAGGTCGGCCCAGTGGCCGGGGACGCCGCTTTCCTGCGGGCCGACGGCGGTCACCCCGGCGAGCAGCCCGGCTTCGGGGCGCGTGACGGTGGTGTTCGCGGGCGCGGCCCCGGCGGACACCCACCAAGTCCTCAGTGGACGGTCGTGGCCGGCGCGCAGCAGCGCGGCGGGAGCGTCGAGGCAGGCCCGTTTCGCCTGGGCGAGTGACTCTTCGGCGACCGGCCCGGTGATGGTGAGGGGCAGGGTGTGGAGCCAGTCGATGTCCGCCGGGGCCAGCGTGTCGAGGACCTGGCGGAGCTGGGCGGTGTCGGCGGGGTCGGCTTCGAAGGTGTCGGGGCCCAGGCGGGCGAGGTGCGCGGCGGCGTGGACCCGGACGACGCGGGGGTAGGCGGCGTCGAGCGCGGGAGCGGTCAGCGGCCCCGTACCGGAGATGACGAGGACCCGGCCGGTGGGCCGAGCTTTCGCGGCCCGGCGCAGCCGGACCCAGACCGGCTGGTGCAGCCACTCGCCTTCGGGCCGCCGCGCGACGTCGGCGCGCCGCGGGAAGTCGAAGTCCCGGGCGGCGAAGGCGGGCGGCGGGAAGTCCCACGGCGCGGGAGCGGCGGACCGACCCCAGTCGACGGACGCCCCGGCCAGCCACGCGGCAGCCGCCCAAGCGGCACTTTCACGTGAAAGTGCCGCTTGCGCTGGTCGTGAAAGTGCCGCTTGGGGCTCGGCTGTGTGCAGCCAGGAGACCGCTGTGGCCGCGTCCTCGCAGGCGGCGGCCAGGCGCCAGCGGCCCGGTGGGCGGCCCGACTGCAGGTGCCGGAGAACGTCCACATAGGACTCCGGGTGCGCCGTCAGGTAGGAAGCCACCCGGGTGGCCTCGATCCGCAACGCCGCGGCGCTGCGAGCCGAAAGCACCAGGCACCGCACGGGCTCCGGGCGTGGCACCGGCACCGGGCGGACCTGCTCCAGCACCACGTGCGCGTTCGTGCCGCCGATGCCGAAGCTGCTCACCCCGGCCACCCGCGGTCCCGCCGGCCACGGCTCGGCCCGCGTCGGCACCCGGAACGGGCCCAGGTCCAGGGCCGGGTTGGGGGCGCGGAAGTCCACCGTCGGCGGGAGCACGCCGTGGTGGACGGCCAGGGTCGCGCGGATCAGGCCCACCACCCCGGCGGCCGCGCCCAGGTGGCCGAGCTGGCTCTTCACCGACGACAACGCGCACGCCGACGCTTCGGGCATCGCCTCGCGCAGCGCCGCGACCTCGATCGGGTCGCCCAGGCGCGTGCCGGTCCCGTGCGTCTCCACGTATCCGACGTCCGCGCCGGACCGCCCCGCCCGGCGCAGGGCCGCCCGGATCGCCGCCCGCTGCCCGGCCGGGGAGGGGGCGCTGTAGCCCTGCTTCACCGCGCCGTCGTTGGTCAGCGCCGAGCCCGTGATCACCGAGTACACCGTGTCGCCGTCGCGGCGGGCCGCGCTCAGCGGCTTCAGCACGACGACACCGACGCCGCTGGCGCCCACCGTGCCGTCCGCGTCGTCGCTGAACGGGCGGCAGTGCCCGTCGGCCGAGAAGATGTGCTGCGGCCGGTACCGGTAGCCCTCGGCCAGCGTCACGTCGACGAGCACCCCGCCCGCCAGCATCACGTCCGCCTCGCCGCCGCGCAGCATCGCGGCGGCCTGGTGGACGGCGACCAGCGAACTCGAGCACGCCGTCTGGGTCGTCAGCGCGGGACCGGTCAGGTCGAGGTGGTAGGCGACCTTCGTGGCCAGGAAGTCCTTTTCGTGGTGCAGGGCCAGCTGGAAGCCGTCCGGCAGCGCGGCCGGGTCGGCTTCGCGCAGCAGCTGCTGGAAGTACGTGTTCTCGCCGCAGCCCGCGATGAGCCCGACCCGGCCACCGGACGTGGTGAGCCCGGCGTGGGCGAGGGCTTCGACGCAGGCCATCAGCAGCTGCCGCTGCTGGGGATCCATCAGGGCCGCGTCGCGGTGGCTGATCCCGAAGTGCTCCGGATCGAACGCCAGGGGCCGCTCCAGGAGACTGCGCGCGCCGACCAGGCCCTCGGCGGCCGGGAACTCCTCGATCCCCCGGCGCCCGGAGACGACCAGGTCCCAGAACGCGGCCAGATCCGGGGCGCCGGGCAGCCGCACCGCCATGCCGACGACCGCCACCGGTTCGTCGCTCACGCCCTGCGAAGGCATCGAGGCCGCGGCTGGACCGTGGTCGAGGTGCCGCGTCAGGTCCCGGAGGGTGACGTGCTCGAAGAGGTCGGCCACGGTGAACCGGTAGCCCGCTTCCGCGCAGCGCAGGTGGAACCGCATCAGCGTGAGGCTGGTGGCGCCGGCGGCGAAGAACGGCTCGTCCGGGCCGATCGGCGCCCCCGCCACCTCCTCGAACAGCGCGGCCAGCTCGCCCGACGGAGCCACCGACGTCCGGTGCAGCTCCGTGCCCGGCGTGCCGGCCGCGGCGTCGCGGTCGAGCTTCCCGCTGGGCGTGCGCGGCAGGGCGGCCACGACGCGGAAGCGGTCGACCCGCGCGTGCGGCGGCAGCAGCGGCCCGAGGTGGTCCGCCAGCTCCGCCGCCGACGGCGTCCGGCCGCACTCCAGGACCGCCGTCAGCCGCCCGTCTTCGGCCGTGACGACCGCGTTGACGACGTCCGGGTGCCGCAGCAGCGCCGCTTCCACCTGCCCGAGTTCGAGGCGGTGCCCGCTGAGCTTGACCTGCCGGTCGGCGCGGCCGTCGAAGTGCAGCAGGCCGGCGCGGTCGAAGTGCGCGAGGTCGCCGCTGCGGTAGTACAGCTCCGGCAGCTCGGCGAACTTGTCGTCGGCCGCGTCACCGAGGTAGCAGCGGTTCGCCGCGAGACCGCCGATCAGCAGCTCGCCGACCTGCCCGGGTGGCACGGGAGTGCCCGACGCGTCGGTGACCCGCAGGACCGCGTTCGCCACCGGCCGGCCGATGGCCGGGCGCTCGGGCCACTCCGCGGGATCGCCGTCGAGGGTCAGGGCGCTGACGACGTGGGTTTCGGTCGGGCCGTAGTGGTTGTGCAGGCGCGCGCCGGGCAGCCCGGCGAACCAGCGGCGGATCGACGGCGTGCACACCAGCTGCTCGCCGGCGGTGATCACGTCGCGCAGCCGCGAGGGGTACCGGCCGAGCCGGACGCCGTGCTCCGCGAGCAGCTGCAGGGCCACGTACGGCAGGAAGATCCGTTCGATCGACGCGGTTTCCAGCTGCGCGAGCAGCGCCGGGACGTCGTGGCGCCATTCCGGGCGGACCAGGTGCAGCCGTCCGCCGCCGCAGAGGGTCGTGAAGATCTCCTGGAACGACACGTCGAACGAGAGCATCGAGAACTGCTGCGTCGCCGCGGGCGGGAGGTCCTGCCACTGGACCAGGTTGGCCAGGGTGCGATCCGGGACGCGCACGCCCTTGGGCGCGCCGGTCGAACCCGAGGTGAACAACGTGTAGAGCGGCCGTCCGGCGTGCCGTGCGGCGACGCCCGGTACCGGGCCCTCGGTCAGCCTGACGATCCGCTGCTCGAAGCCGGTCTCGAAGGATTCGCCGGGGGCGAGCAGGACGCAGCGAGGCCGGACGCGGTCGAGCATGGCGCGCACCAGCTCCGGCGGGTACGCCGGATCCAGGGGCACGGCGGTGATGTTCCGCCGGGCCAGCGCGAGGAGCGCGACGACGTGCTCGGCCGACGGCCGGAAGTACAGGGCGATGTCGGTGGCGTCCTCGGGCAGGGTGGCGGCGAGCCGGGCCGCGTGCGCGTCCAGTTCGGCGTAGGTCAGCGTCGTGCCACCGATCAGCGCCGGGGCATCGGGTGTCCGCGCGACCTGCCGCGCGAAGCCTTCGGCCACGGTCTCCCACGTCAGCTCGGCCACGGCGCCACGGCCGTGGTCGTGGCGGTCCGGAGTCCGGGCGTCGCCGTGCAAGGTCCGGTCGAAGACTTCGCCGAGGGCCGTCGCCTCGGCTTCGGTGAAGTGGCCTTCGCCGTACTCCCACAGGCAGTCGAAGCCGTCCGGCCGTTCCACCACCGACAGCGTGAGCGCGCACTTCGCCTCGCCCGCCTCGATCCACTGTGGACTGACCGGGCAGCCGGGGAGCCGCAGCGCCTCGAAGTCGGTGTTCTCCAGCACGAACAGGTAATCGAAGGCCGCGTAGCCGGGGTCGAGGTCGGCGAAGGCGACATCCTGGTGGTCCAGGGCTGCCCCCGCCGCCGTGCCGAGCCGCCGGAGCTGGGTGTCCAGGTCTTCGTCCGGGTCCACGGTCAGCGGCAGCCGCACGGTGTTGGCGAACATGCCGACGCTGTCCTCGAACTCCCGCACCGGCCGGTTCGCCACCGGCGCGGCGATCCGCGGCCGGGTCCGCCCGGTCACCGCGTACAGGCTCCAGGCGAACACGCCCAGGAGGAGCTGAAACCGGGTGAGGCCCAGCTCGGCGGCCCATTCGTCGACGCGCTCGCGGTCGATGCGAGTCGTGTGCAGCCGTCCGGCCAGGGATGCTTCGCCGAGCGGCTCGGCGTCGTCGGACCGCTCGGTCAGCTGGGCGCGGTAGCCGGGGGAGGCGAACCAGCGGGACTGCCACGTGGCGAAGTCGAACGGTGTGTGCGCGTCCCGTGGCGCGGCGCCGGACAGCTCCCGGAACAGGATGTTGAGCGACCAGCCGTCGACCGCGATGTGGTGCAGGCACAGCAAAAAGGTGCCGTCGGGCCGCCAGGCCGCGCGCAGCAGCCGTCCCGACGCGAGGTCGAACGGCGCGGTGAAGAAGTCGTCGGAAGGCTCGGTCCACGGGTCGTACGCCGGTTTCGCCACCTGCCGCAGGCCGTCGGGGGTGGCCTCGAACGCCGTGCGCAGCGCGGGGTGCCGCTCCACGAGAGCCTGCACAGCTCGGCGCAGCGCGTCGACGTCGGGTGCGCCGGCGACCCGGAACGCGAGCGGCACGTGGTAGGCCGTCGACGCCGGATGCCGTTGCTGCAGCAGCCAAAGCCGCTGTTGTTCACTGGTGGCGGGGGCGGTGGTCGCGGTGGTCGGTGCGCCCGGCTCCGGGTAGGCCGCCCCACCCGCCCCCGAGACCGCCGCGGCGAGATCGGCGAAGGTCCCGCGCTGCACGACCGACGGCGCGAGGTCCGCACCCCAGCGTTCCCGGAGCGCGAACCGCAGCCGCAGCGCCTTGAGCGAGTCGCCGCCGGACCGCAGCCACGTGTCGCCGGGATGAAGATCCGGGACGTCGAGAGTCTCCGTGACGACGGCCAGGACTTCGCGCTCCCACGCGGTCGCCTCGCCGCCGGTGTCCGGCCGCCACGGCGCGGACCCGCCGGCCAGGAGCGCGGCTTCGTCGACCTTCCCGTTCGCGTTCCGGGGCAGCTCGCCGACGCGGAACACGTGGTGCGGCCGCATGTAGGCGGGCACGGTTTCGGCCAGGTGCGCTTCGAACGCGTCGAAGGACAGCTCGCCCGCGACGACGAAGGCGAGCAGTTCGGCGGTGGCCGCGCGGCGCACGGCCACGTGCACCTGCCGGATCTCCGGGTGCGCGAGGAGCCGTTGCTCCAGCTCGCCCGGCTCGATCCGGAACCCGCGGACCTTGACCTGCCGGTCGGTGCGCCCGACGTAGGCGAACCGGCCGCCCGGCAGCACGCGGACCAGGTCGCCGGTGCGGTAGAACCGCGCGCGGCCCTCGTCCAGCCACGGCAGCCGGACGAACCGCCGCCCGGTCTCCGCGGGCAGGCCGCGGTAGCCGAGGGCGACCCCGGCCCCCGAGAGGTACAGCTCGGCGACCTCGCCTTCGGCGGCCACGCGCTCGTCCGGCGTCACCGCGACCGCGCCGGTGCCCGGGAGCGGCCGCCCGATCGGCACGACGTCGCCGTCGAAGCCGCGCGGGATGGCGTAGCTGAGCGCGAACGTCGTCGTTTCGGTCGGGCCGTAGCCGTTCTGCAGCCGGGTCGGCGACTCCGGGTTGGCGTGGTACCAGCGTCGGATCAGCGGGGCGTTGAGCTGCTCGCCGCCGATGACGACCCGGCGCACGGTGGCGAAGCTGCCCGGCACGGTCTCGGCGACGGCGTTGAACAGCGTCGCGGTCACGAACATCGTGTCGATGCGCTCGCGGACCAGGGCGTCGGCGAAGGCCTGCGGGTCGCGGACGGTGTCGTCGTCGAGGACCACGCACGTACCGCCGGTCAGCAGCGGCACCCACACCTCGAAGCTGATCGCGTCGAACGCCGGGTTGGCCAGGCAGGCGAAGCGCGCGCCGATGTCGAGCCAGCCGGGTTCGGCGAGGCGCAGGATCCCGGCGTCGCGGACCTCGACGCCCTTGGGTCGCCCGGTCGTGCCCGAGGTGGAGAAGAGGAACGACGCCGGCGCCGGTTCGGCGGGCGGACCGGCCTCGGCCGGCTCGGCCAGGAGTTCGGCCGGTGTGACGCCGGGCAGTTCGTCGCTGACGACGGTGGCCGCGCCCGCGTCGGCGAGGATGACGTCGCGGCGCGCGGGCGGGCTCTGCCGGTCCAGGGGCACGACCTGGCCGCCCAGCCGCAGGACGCCCAGCATCACCTGCACCAGCTCCGCGGACCGCGGCAAGGCGACGGCGACCGCGTCCCCCGGGTGGATTCCTCGGCGGGACAACGCTTCCGCGACCGTGGCCGCGCCCGCGTTCAGCCCGGCGTAGGTGAGGCGACGGTCGCCGTCGGACACGGCGATGGCGTCCGGATGCCGCAGCGCGCGATCGTGGATGCGGCGCGCGATCGACGTCATCGGGCCGCCAGCTCGGCGGTGATGAGCTTGGCCACCAGCGGCAGGGCGTCGCTTTCCAGCATGTCCCAGTGCCCGCAGTCCGCGGGGACCACCTCGAACTCGCCGCGTGCTCTGCGGCGCCAGAACTCCGCGGTGCCGGGGACGGTGTCCTCGCCGACCGCCTGCACGAACACCACCCGCGCCGCCGTCTCGCCCGGGTCGTGCTCGCGCGCGGTCAGCCGGTTGTGGTTGTACGTCCGGTGGTAGCGCTCGATCTGCGCGTCCTCGATCCCGGGGTACATCCCGTTGAACCGCACCAGCTTCTCGCGGAACTCGGCCGCCGGAACCGGACCGATGGCCGCCCGCGCGGCCGGGTCGTCGGTGGCGGTGGTGTCGAGCAGGACGACGCTCACCCGTGGGTGCCGCCCGGCCAGCCGCCTGCCCATTTCGTAGGCGACCAGACCGCCATAGGACAGTCCACAAAGGACGAGGGTCTCGTCCGGACGCGGATCGACGAGCCGCAGGTACTCCTCGGCCATCGCCTCGACGGTCGGCAGCGGCTCTTCGCCGGGGTTGAGCCCGGGGGACTGGATCCCGACGACCCCGGCGTCTTCGGGCAGCAGGGCGCTGAGCGGCAGGTAGCAGAACGCGGTCCCGCCCGCCGGGTGCACGCACACGACGCGGACCCCGCCGGTGCCGCGGCGGAACTCGATCAGGCTGCCCCCGTCCGGCGGCCGGTCCGCGCGCAGCAGCGCGGCCTGCGCCTCGATCGTCGGGTGCAGGATGACGTCCCGGATCGGCAGCTCGCGGCCGAACTCCGCACCGATGGCGTGGGCCAGCTTGATCGCCGAAATCGACGTGCCGCCGACGTCGAAGAAGTCGTCCGAGACGCCGATCCCGGGCTGCAGCAACAGGTCCTGCCAGAGGCGCAGCAGGGCCAGCTCGACCTGGTCGCGCGGGGCGGCGGTGTTGACGGCGGCGGGCGCGCTCGCCCGGGCGTGGGCCAGCACGGCGTCGCGGTCGAGCTTGCCGCTGCGGCTCGACGGCAAGCGGTCGAACTCGGCGAACACGGACGGGATCATGTAGTCCGGCAGCCGGCCGGCCAGCGCGGCCCGCCATTCGTGCGGGGTCCGGCCGCCACCGCCCGCGACACCGGCGAGGAGCCGGGGCTCGCCTTCGCGGTCCACCAGCACCGCGGCCTCCCGGACGCCGGAGACGGCCAGGAGCGCGGCCGTCACCTCGCCGGGCTCGATGCGGAAGCCGCGCAGCTTGATCTGGTCGTCGCGGCGGCCGGCGTACTCGGCGTCGCCGCCGGGCCGCCACCGGGCCAGGTCCCCGGTGCGGTACATGCGCTCGCCGGGCACGAACGGGTCCGCCACGAACCGCTCGGCGGTCAGGCCCGGCCGGTGCAGGTAGCCGCGGGCCAGGCAGTCGCCGGCCAGGAAGACCTCGCCGACCACCCCCGGCGGCACCGGGCGGAACCGCTCGTCCAGCAGGTACAGCCGCGATCCGGGCAGCGGCCGTCCGATCGGGGCCGGCCGGTCCACCGGCAGCGGGTCGAAGTGAGCGGTGGCGTAGAGCGTGGCTTCCGTCGGTCCGTAGCCGAAGCAGATCCGGAGACCGGGCAGGGCCGCGGCGAACCGGGCGAGCGCGGCCTCCGGGAGTGGTTCGACACCGGTGAGGACCTGCCGCAGGGCGAGCCCGTGCACGCGCGCCGGGTCCTCGTCGATCCACCGGACGTACGCGGGCGGCAGGAACGCCTGCACGATGCGGTGGTCCCGCAGCCACGCCATCAGCGCGGCCGGGTCGGGCCGGACGTCCTCGGGCACGACGTGCAGCACGGCGCCGGTGGTCAGGGGGAGCAGCAGTTCGTGCACCGAGGCGTCGAACCCGATGCTCGACCACGCCGACGTCGCTTCGCCGGATGTCGCGCCGAAGCGGTCCAGCCATTGGTCGAAGAGGGCGAGAACGCTGTGGTGGGTGACGGCGACCCCCTTCGGGCGCCCGGTCGACCCCGACGTGTAGATCACGTAAGCCGTGTCGCCGCGCTCGGGCGCGATCGGTCTCCGGGTCTCGTCGCCTTCGGCCTCGAGGTCGCCGACGTCGTCGCCGAGGACCAGCACCGGGCGCGCGTCCTCGACCATCGCCGCTCGCCGGGCGGCCGGCTGGGCCGGGTCGAGCGGGAGGTAGGCGGCGCCGGTCTTCAGCACGCCGAGGACCGCGACCACCAGCTCGGCCGACCGTCCACTGTGGATCGCAACGACCCGGCCGCGCCCGGCCCCGCGCCGGCGCAGGGCGTTCGCCAGCTTCGTGGCTCGGCGGTCCAGCTGACCGTAGGTGAGGGTCCGGTCGTCGCAGACGAGCGCGGGGGCGTCCGGGGTGGCGTCGGCGTGGGCGGTGAACCGGTCGACCAGCCCGCCCGGGCGCCGGCGCGGGCGCGGACCGGTGCTCCACGCGCGGAGGATCTCGTGGCGCTCGGCGGCGTCCAGCAGCTCGTAGCTCGTGAGGTCCGCTTCGGGACGCGTGGCCAGCTGGTCCAGCAGCCGGACGAGGTACCGGCCGTACCGCTCGGCGGTGTCGCGGTCGAAGAGGGCGACGGCGTAGTCGAGGTGCCCGAAGACGTCGCCGTTCTCGTCGGCGAGGTTGAGCGCGAGGTCGAACTTCGCGGGCGCGTACTCGGCTTCGAGGGGTTCGACGGCCACGCCCGGCAGCGTCAGGACGTCGTGCAGCGTCGGCACCCAGGCGAACATCGTCTGGAAGAGCGGGGTGTGCGCCGGGCTGCGCGGCGGGTTGACCAGCTCGACGACCCGTTCGAACGGCAGCTCGGCGTGGTCGATGGCGCCCCGCAGGGCGGCGCGGACCTGCTTGAGCAGCACGGCGCCGGTGCCGGCGGCGGTCAGTTCGGCGCGCACGGCCAAGGTGTTGACGAAGAAGCCGATCGTGCCGGGGTGCTCGCCGCCGGCGCCGCGGTTGGCGGTGGGAACGCCGACAACGATGTCAGACTGCGCGGAAAGCCGGGACAACAGGATGAACCAGCAGGCCAGGATGGTGGAGTACAGCGTGACGCCGTGTTCGCTCGCCACCGCCTTGAGCCTCGCCGTGAGGTCCGGGCCGAGGGAGACCGGCACCCGCGCGCCGCGGAAGTCCTGGCGGACCGGGCGCGGCCGGTCGGCGGGCAGCTCCAGCACGGGCGGCACGCCGTCGAGCCGGTCCCGCCAGTACGTCTCGTGCGGCGCCGGGCCTTCGCCGGCCAGCCAATCCTGCTGCGCGTGGGCGTGTTCCCGGTAGGGGCACGCGGGTGGGAGGTCCGCGGCGGTGCCGCTCAGCTGAGCGGCGTAGAGGACACCCAGCTCGCGCAGCAGGAGGGTGCGGGACCAGCCGTCGAAGACGACGTGGTGAACGGTGATCAGCAGGACGTGGTGCTCGTCGCCGTCGGCGAGCAGCCGGGCCCTGGCCAGCGGAGCCCGCGCGAGGTCGAACGGCTCGAACGGGTCGCTCCGCCGCAGCTCGGCCGCTTCGCCCGGCCGCCCGGCGACGTCGGTGACGGGGCAGGGAAGCCCGTGTCCGGCGGGTTCGACGACCTGCACGGGCCGGCCGTCGTCGACCACGATCCGGGTGCGCAGGGCTTCGTGCCGGTCGGCGAGAGCGTCGAACGCCCGCTGCAGCGCGTCACGGTCAAGGGGACCCCGCAGGGCGAAGGCCATGGTCTCGTTGTAGGCGGGGCCGGCCCCGTCGAGCTGGGAAACGGTCCAAAGTCGCTGTTGACCGGACGAAAGCGGCGCGGACACTCGCATCGAGGACGGCCTTTCCAGGCGGGGCGGGCGAACCGGTACTGCGTCGTGCCGTCGCGACCGAGGTCGGGAAACGCTTCCTGTCTGTCCAGGCAGTTAACACCACACCGTCGGGCGATGACGAGAGGTGATCGAAGTTTGCCCGTAAGTCCCTTCGGATGGTGCCCGGTACGGGCTTGCGCTGTCGTCCGCGTCCGGTTCCACGAGTGGATTCCGCTGATGGCCGACGGCCGTTGCGTGGGCGGCGAGCAGACTCGATGACCCGGTGGATCGTGGCATAGAATCCGGCCACCCGCAGTCGGCTCGGAGGTGACGTGACCACCAGCGAGGAGCCGCCCGCGGAGCTGCGTGCTGTGCTCGCCTTCGGGACTCTGCTGCGTGACGGCATCGAGTTCGTCCGGGAACAGGGACGCGGGACGATCGTCGTGGTGGGGTACGACGAACAGGATGACCCCCTTCTCGAAGGCGGGCACCGGGTCGGCACCGCGCTCACCGCGGAGGAGATCGGGCGCGCCGCGCTCAACGACGGCGCCACCGTGGTCACCGCGGATCTGACCTTGGTGCTCCGGGAACGCGCGTTCCTGCGGCCGCGCTCGATGAGCGCCGTGACCGCCGGGGGGACGCGGCACGTCGCCTCCGCGCGGTACGCGAAGGAGACCGGCAAGCCGGTGCTCGCGGTGAGCGAGGAGCGGAAGTGCGTCACCTTGTACGTCGGCGACGGCGAGTACACCCTGCGGTCGAGAACCGAGCTGCGTCAGCAGGTCGACGATCTGATGGTCGCCCTCCGTCAGGTCGGGAAGCTGACCGCCGACGCGGACGCGAGCGATCCGGCGAAGGACGTCCGGCTCGGGTTGGCGAAGGATGCCCTCTCCGAGCTGCGAGGACACCTCGCCGAACTGGGTGCCTCGGGTCGCGGGCTGGGGATCGAGTGCGCCCTCATCGCGACGACCCTCGGGCTCGCGTGGTCGCAGCCGAGCCGGCGTCTTCCCGCCGTCGCCGAAGGCCGGGCGGCCCTCGTTCCGGTAGCCGGCCTGCCGTCCCCGTCGGTGCGGAACGAAGTCTCCGGGACCGCGGGCACCGTGGTGCAGGCCGGCTCGATCGGCACCCTCCACATCCACGACCGGCAGCCGGCGATGGTGCCTCCCCGGCAGCTCCCGCCCGCGCACGCGCGTTTCACCGGGCGTGAGAGGGAACTGGCCGAGCTCGACGCGATCCTTTCGGGCGACGACGAGACGCCGAAGATCGCGCTGGTCACCGGCGCGGCGGGGATCGGCAAGACCGCGCTCGTCGCGCGGTGCGCGCGCGTGGTCGCCGACCGGTTCCCCGACGGTGTCCTCTACACCGACCTCCGGGGTTTCGATCCGGCCGGGCCGCCGGCCGATCCGGCCGAGGTGCTCTGCGGGCTCCTGCGCGATCTCGGCGTGCCGGAATCGTCGATCCCCAAGGACCTCGACGGCGCGGTGCGGCGCTACCGGTCCTGCCTGCACGGCCGCCGGTACCTCGTGGTGCTGGACAACGCGCGGAACGCCGGCCAGGTCCGTCCCCTGGTTCCCGGGTCGTCGACGTGCGGCGTGCTGGCGACGAGCCGATCGGAGATGCCGAGCCTGGTGGGCCAGGTGGGGGCGCATCGGCTCGCGCTCGACGTGTTGCCGCCCGGTGACGCGATCACCCTGCTCCACACCGCCGCGGACGACACCGCCGGCCCGCTGGTGGCGGAGCTGGCCCGGCTCTGCGGGTACCACCCGCTTGCCCTGTGCATCGCGGCCGCGCGGGTCGAGGGTTCTTCGCCCGACGAGTTCGCGGACTTCATCGCCGAACTCGAAGCCGAGCTGCTCGGCACCTTGAGCGAGGCGAACGATTCCGCGGCGTCGGTGGCGGCCGCCTTCAAGCTTTCCTACGACGCGTTGCCGGCCGATGCGCGGAAGACGTTCCGGCTGCTGGGCACCTACCCGGGGCCGACGCTTTCGCGCGCGGTCGCCGGCGTGCTCGCGGGCGACCGGGCGGGCATCCGGACGTTGCTCGACGCGCATCTCCTGGAACCGGCGGGACCCGGCCGTTATCGGTTCCACGACCTCGTCCGGACCTACGCGGCGGAGTGCGCCGGTCGGGATGAACCCGCCGAAGAACGGTACGCCGCGCTGCGCCGCGTGCTCGGCTGGTTCCGCGAGACCGCCGAGGCCCATGATCGGGTCCTCGACGCCTGGCGCCCGCGGATTCCGGGTTCCGGGCCTCTACCGGACGAGCCGGACGAGCCGGGGGATGCCGCCGCCGCGGAGACGTGGTTCCGGACCGAACTCGTGAACCTCGCCGCGGTGACGCGCGCCGCCTGGGAGCACGACGAACGGGAGCTGACGTGGCGGCTGGCGCTCGCGCCGTCGGCGTACTTCTTCAGCCGCAAACCGTGGGCCACCTGGATCGAGGTCCAGGAAGTGGGCCTGCGGGCCGCGCGGGCGTCCGGCGAACGCGAAGCCGTGGCCTGGTTGTGCGACGGGCTCGGGGTCGCCTACCGGGAACGACGGCGCACCGACGACGCTTTCCGGTCCCTCCGTGAGGCGTTGACGGCTTTCCAAGAGTCGGGGGACGCGGCCGGGGAGGCGCAGGCGCACCTGCACCTCGCCCAGGCCCACCGCGAGGCCGGAGAACTCGGACCCGCGCTGCAGTGCGCCACCACCGCGCTCTCGCTGTTCGAGTCGACCGGGCTGCACCACGGCCGAGCCAAGGCCGCGAACCTCCTGGGTGGTCTGCACCTGGCGTTGGACGACCTGCCGTCGGCGTTGGAGCAGGCCCGGCAGTCCGTGGCCACGTTCGAAGACCTGGGTGACGACCACGGTCGCGCGTGGGCGGTCAACAACCTGGCGGGCGTGCTCGCGAGGCTGGGGGAGCGCGACGAAGCCGTGGCCGCGTTCCGGGTGGCGGAAGCGGCTCGCCGCGTGGTCGACCGGTACGGGCTCGCCTTCACGCTGCTGGGTCTGGGCGACGTGCTCGCCCAGGACCCGAACGACGGCGAAGCGCGGCTCAAGTACCTCGAGGCGCTCGAAATCTTCGACGAGCTCGGCGACCCGAACGCCGCGCAGGTGCGGGCACGGCTGAAGGCGGGCGAGCTCGCGGCGGCGGCCGGCCTGTCCGCGGCGCGCAGCCTGCGCCTGCTTTCCGGCCGGCTGGCGACCGAACTCGACGTCGCGGCGGGGCAGGGTCTCGACGGTGATCGCCACCGGCTCAGCACCGGGCTCCACGTGCGGAGAACCGAGCACTCCCGGGTCGTAGCGCTGCTCCGCGACGGTGCTTACGACAAGCCCGTGCTCGTCCAGGGGGCGGCCGGCGAGGGGAAGAGCAGCCTCCTGTGGGCGTTGTACGCGGAATTCACCGCCGGCACGGGCGTCGACGCCTACCTGTTCGACTCTTCCTGGCTGACCTCCGGTGCCGGGCAGCAGCCGCGGATCACGATCGACACGCTGGTCGCGGCCGCGGAGCCGGCGCGCTCCCACGGCCACGTTCCCGTGTACCTCGTCGACACGGTGGACCTGCTCCTCCACGACGAGCGGCAGCGCCAGGACTTCCTCGACCTCTGTGACGCGATCGCCGGCGCGGGCGCCGAACTCGTCGTCACCTGTCGCCCGGAGGAGGCGCGGACACTGCCGGGAGCGGCGTTCCGCACCGTCACCCTCGGGCCCTACGACGACGAAGAACTGCCGGCCGCCGTAGCCGCGCACGTGGCGGTCTTCTGCCCGGACGCACCGCCCGGTTCCCTCGAGGAGAAGGTCGACACGATCGTCCGCGCGTCCGCTCGCGGCTTGACCGTCCGCGAGGTCGTGGTGAACCCGTTGAAGCTGCGCCTGTTGTTCGAGCTGTACACCCCGGACTTCCCGGTGCTGGAACACGATGTGTCCAGCCTGTACGAGACCTACTGGGAGCGCCGGGTCCACACGGACCGACGGGGGGAGCTCGCGGTCGCGGACGGTGCGGATCTCTCCTCGACGGCCGAGAACGCCGGGATCGCGCTGCTCGCGGCCGGACTGGTCGAACTCGGCGAGCTGTCGCTGGTCCGCTCGGCCGCCGCGGTGGCGGCCGGCCGGGACCCTCGGGGCGAAGCCGACCGGTCGATCGTCCGAGCCGAGGTCACCACCCTCGCGCACCGCGGGGTGCTGGCCCGGTCCGGTGACGCCGTCCGGTTCTTCCACCAGACGATGTTCGAGTACGCGGCCTCCCGAGGCCTGCTGGCGCGGGACGGCGTACGCGCGCTGGACTTCCTCACCGGCCACCTCCGGGAGCACGCGGACGATCTGTTCGTCGGCGCGGTGGCCGAGCAGGCCCTGATCCTCGCGGTCGACGACCCGCTCTGCGCGGACGCCGCTGCGGGGATCCTGGCCGGCCTGGCGGAGGCCGGCGTGCCGCTGCTGCAGCGGATCGCGCTCGGCGTTCTCGCGCACCGGCCCACACTCGCCGACACCACCGAGCGGCTGATCGAGATCGCCGACACCGCTGCCCTCCGGCGTTACGCGCAGACGATACCGACGGTGGCCAAGGCGGACGCCGGTCTGCAGATCGCGATGCTGGAACGGGTCTGGCGACGGGACGAGTCCGTGCGCAAGTCGGTGCTGGAAGCCCTGGAACGCCTGAGCGCGCGCAGCCCGGCCCTCGTCGTCGCGGCGGTGCGCCGGCTGGACTGCGTCGCGGTGGTGCTGGCCTGGAAGAACGATCCCGCCGCGATGGTGTTGCTGCTCGCCCGGGTGCTGGTCGCCGCCGCACCGGCGAACCCCGCGTGGGCGGGAGAGGAACTGCTCGCGCTGTTCGACGCCACGATCGACCGGAAGACGCACCGCGCCGTGCCTTGCCGCGTTGTCGAACTCGTCGCCGAAAACTGGCCGGTGCTGGGATCGCCCGCCACCGCGTCGGCGATCCGGGGCCGGATCGTGCGTTCGCAGGAAGATTACGACGCGGCGGCTTCGGAGATGCGGCGAGCCCTCGGGCGCATCGAGGCTCTCGAGTGGCGGACCCGGCTCGACGAGCGCGCGCCGAGCCCGGACGACTGGTGGACGACGACGCTCGAGGACGTCTGCGCGCGCCTGGAACGGGACAGCCGGGACGTCCTCGCCGACGCACAGCTGCAGGCGATGGCCGAGCTCATCACGACGGGTGCGCTCGACCGGGAGCTCGTCACGAGGACGATGGCGCGGCTGCACGGTCTCGGCGGAGCGGCCCCGTTCGCGCTCGGCTGGCTCTTCCTGCCGCTGCTGCGCGCCGCGGCCGGTGGCAGTGCCCCGGCCACGGCCGCCGTCCCGATGATCACCGAGCTGCTCAACGGCCTTCCCGCGCCGGGGAACAACCTGGTCGAGGGCTCGCAACGGCTGGCGCACGCCGCACGGCAGGCGCTCCGGGACGCCAAGCTCGAGCCCCGGCAGCTGGCGATGCTGCTCGACGGCGTTCGGCCCGCCGGGCGCGTGGCCGACTGGCTCGACGACGACGGCCTGGTGGTCCTGCTGATCCCGGCCGCCGTCGGCGGCCATCCCATCGCCCGAGCTGCGCTCGAGCGCGTGAAAGCCGACGCCGGCGTGCTCTCGCCGATCGGACGGCAGAACGTCAGCTACGACCTCGTGCCCCACCTCGGCCGCTTCCCGGACCTGCTCCGGCTGCTCGTCGAGCTCTCGGTGCGCCGGCAGGCCGCGCAGCCGTTGGCGGAGGTCGTCCACGACCTGGACGGCGAACTGGCCGCGGAGCTCCGCCGCTACTCCGCGACGCTCGGTGAACTCGTCGAGCTGCTGTTCGCCGGCAGCGGGACGAAGCAGAAGGAGGCGGCCAGCCTCTGGCGTCGCCTCTACCGGGCCGGCGCGGCCGGCGCCCCGGACCCGCCGATGCTCGCCGCACGCTTCCGGGCGACCGCCGTGCCGGCGGCCCGCGGCAACGTCCTCGAACTCGCCGTCGACGTGGCACTGGACGGGAAGGCCGGGTTCGGTGCGGTCGACGGGATGCTGCGGCAGCTGTTCGAAGTGGATCCGGCGTCCGCCGCCGTGACCGGACCGGGTGGGGCGCGGGCCGGGCACGTCGCCAGGATCGCCCGCTCCGCTTGGCTGAGGCTGACCTGCCGGGGTGGTTCGACGGCCGGGCTGGACCTCGACGAAGTGTTCACCGCCGCGGGGGCCGCGCCCGCCGATGTCGACAGCTTCGCGGTCCTCGGCACGCTGATCACGAGGTTCGCGCGGCAGGGAGAGCCGGGCTCCGCGGTCGAAGTGCTGCTGCGCATCGCGGCCGCCGCCGAAGCCCAGCTGTCGGAGAAGCAGGAGAACGCGCTGGCCAACAAGCTGCGTTCGCCCCTGCGCATGCTCTTCCGCTGGAGCCCGCTCGACGTCCAGCAGGAGGTGCTGCGCCGGGTCCCGGGGCTGCCCCGGACTCTCGCGCGGATCCTCGTCTCCGCAGCCGCTCAGGAGAACTTCGCCCAGCTTCGGCCCCGGTTGGCCGAGCTGGCCCGCGAGGAGCTGCCGTCCGGTGTGGAGCAGCAGATCCACGACGACATCCGCGTCCGGTCCCGGGAGACCGGGCGCGGCACCCTGCCGAGGCTGGTACTGCCCCTCGCCGACGACAGCGCCGGGTGAACCGCGAAAGACTTGACAGTTCGAGGACAGTCTTTTTCGCGCCGGACACCCCATTCCCGTCACGGTAAGGTCCGAAGTCCCCGGGCGAGACGAGGAGCGGGATGACCGACGAGGACGAGCTGCCGCCGTATCGGGGTGGGCCGGCTCCGGCCTTCGAACGCGGTCGGCCGCCGGACAGCTGACCGGCGCACCCTGCCGTATTCCGCACCGGACACGGGAGTTTCCGATCATGGCGATGACGTACCGCACCGCGATGGGGCAGCTGACGGGGTCCGGTCGCAGGCCGACGGCCGGATTCGCCGGCCGGTGCACGGCGTGCGGCACCGAGCACACCGCGGAGATCGTTCCGCGGGAACTCGTGGTGCTGCGGGTGTCGGGTGCCACCTGCCCCACGTGCAATCCGGCCCGGGACGGTGGCGCCGCCGCCGGCGAAACGGCGCTGGTGGTCAAGGTGTGGTGGGACGCTCCCAATGGGGAAACGCCGCGGTGGGAGACGTCCGGGCTGCCCGGCGGCCCATCGCCTACAGGCGGCGAGCAGACGCGGCTCCGGCCCCGGGCCCGAGACGCCGCTGTGGACGCGGAGTGGCTGGCCGCCGGCTCGCCGAAAAACTCCTTCAGCCCGTTGGAGTGGGGCGTCATCGCGGCGGCTTGGCGACCGGAGAGCTGTGCGATCTTCGGCTCGCTGGCGGCTGTGCTCGAGAAGTTCTGGCCGGCCGTCCGGTCCGGCCCGGCGGCGGAGCTGGTGATCCGGCTGGCCCACGTGCCCGCGCTGACCGCGGCACTCGTCTCCGACCTGCTGGCGCGGTGCTTCGACTCCGAGGCCGGGCAGCACTTCCACGCCTTGGATGGCCTGCTCCACCGCCTGGGCATCCTCCTGTGCGCCGGTACCGGGCGGATCTCCGGGTGCGGTGCGGTGCGCGCCGAACTCGGCCGGGCACCGGCCGCCGTCGATCGGGTGCTCCTCGACCGGCCGGACTTCGTGCGGGTGCGGACCAGGATCGAAGGTCCCAGCCCACTGCCGGCGGCGGATGCGCTCGAGCTGGCGAAGCCGAGACTCCTCCCGTCCGGGCTCGGCCCGGCACACGTCGAACCGCCGCCGGAGCCCCGCAACGCCCTGTCCCGCGAACTGGAGCGGCTGGCCCGCCGAGGTGAGCCTTCCGGTGCACCGGCCGTCTTCGGCTCATGACCCGCAAATCCTTCTCCCGGACACCGGGGCAGGCCGAGGCCTTCGACCAGCTTCTGGTGCTCGCCCGGGCGTCAGCGGGCGATCTCGCCGTTGCCGAGGTGAGTGAACCGGCCTCGGACGAGGGGCCGCTGCTGGTCGAACTGGACATCAACTGCGCCGGTGCGGTGTCCGGCCGGTCGAGCGTTCCCCTCGGCGAGCGCGAGCGCGTGACGATCGCGGTGCCCGCGCTGTACCCGCTCCAGCAACCTCGGGTCCGGGTCGCCCATCGCCGGTTCGCCGGGTTGCCGCACGTGGTTTGGGGCGTGTCGATCTGCCTGTACGTGGCCCAGTACGAGTGGAACCCCGGCGTCGGCATGACCGATGTGATCGCCCGGTTGGTGACGTGGTTCGAGCACGTCGCCGCAGGTACGATCACCGGCCCCGAAGTGCCGTGGGACCCGCCGATCACCAACCTGGCCGGTTCGCCGGGCCGGCTGCTCGTCCGGCGGAACCTGCCGAACGCCCTCGAGGACGACGAGTCGATCTGGCTGGGCGGTGCCGTCATCGAAAGCGTCGGCCGGCGGAAGTACGAAGTCAGGCGGTGGCTCGACCTGAGGCAGGCCGGGCAATGGGTCAGAGCGGCGCCGGCGAACCGGGGCGGGGAGCCCGGCCGCACCTTCCTCGCCCCGGTCGTCGCGCTGCCGGGGCCGGTCGCCTTCACCTACCCCACGCAGCTGGCGGGGCTGCTGGCGGGGCTCGGAACCCAGGGGCTCGACTCGTCGGCGTGCGCTTCGCTGATCGACTGGGCACGAGCGTCCGCCACCGCGGCGACGGACGGCGCCGGGCAGCCGGACGTGGCGCCCCTGGGCCTGATTCTGCTGGGCAGCCGGGCCCGGCCCGACTCGCCGATCCGGGGACGTATCGCGCACTTCGCGGCCTGGTGGGCGGACTTCGGGGTCGAGCAGGGCGCCGTGCGGTGGATGCGCGTCGAAGACCAGCGTCCGAGTATCACGCTCCGCCGGGACCACCGGCGCCCGGCCCGCTGGCTCCACGGCAAGCGGGTGCTCGTCCTGGGCTGCGGGGCCCTCGGCGCGCCGATAGCCGAGTTCTGCGTGCGCGGGGGCGCCCGGCGCGTGCAGCTGGTCGACCAGGGGGTCGTGCACCACGGTTTGCTCGTCCGCCAGCCGTACCGGTATGACGACATCGGGTATCCCAAGGCCGAGGTCCTCGGCGAGCGGCTGCGCCAGACGTCCCCCGACGTGTCGATCGAGGACTCGGTGGTCGACGCGGTCCAGCTCGTCCGCGGTGAAGCGGGGTTGCCCGAGGTCGATCTGGTCATCGACGCCACGGCCAATCGCGCGGTGGCCGCGGCACTCGAGCTGACGTGGCGAGACCACGCCGAGCGCCCGCCGCTGCTGTCCGTCATGGTCAGCCGCACCTGCGAGATCGGTGTCGCCACCCTCGCCCTGCCCGGGTCAGGAGTGGCAGGCGTGGACGTCCTGCGGCAGTTGCTCCTGGCGGCGAGCGAGGACGACGGCCTGCGCGATCTGCTGGACGACCTGCTCCCGGACGTGGCCCGGACCGAAGTGTTCCAGCCGGAACCCGGCTGTTCCGATCCCACTTTCGCCGGGTCGGCGGCGGATCTGGCCGGGTTCGCGGGGCAGCTGTTCACCGACGCCCTCGCGCTTCTCGGCCTGCCGTCTCCGGAAGGTGTCCTGACACCCCGGAAATACGCGACGGTCGTGCGGTCTCCCAGCGGTGATTCGCCCGGCGTGCAAGCACATCGGCACCAGTGGACCACCGACGTGGTGCGGCCGGAAGCAGGCCACGGTTACCAGGCGCGAATAGCCGCCACCGCCTTCGCCGCCATCCGGCAGGAAGTGCTCCGAAGCCGGGAACTGCGCGGGCCGGAGTGCGAAACCGGCGGTCTTCTGCTCGGTCAGGTCGACCACGCCGCCAAGATCGTCTGGATCACGGAGGTGAGTGGCCTGCCGCCGGGAAGCGCGGCCTGGGCCGAGGGGCTGGTACTGGATGCCGCGGAGCAGCGCGGGCGCACCGCGGAAAGACGACGCCGGAGCCGGGGCCTGGTCGGCTACCTCGGCATGTGGCACACACACCCGCGGCACCAGGCGACACCGAGCACCATCGACCGGACCGCCATGGCCGGGCTCACCAGGAACGACGCACCGGCGGTCCTGCTGATCGCCGGCGGGAACCAGGAGAAGTGGGCTCGGTGGCTGGACGGAGCGGGCCGGCCCGAAACACACGTCGAACTCTTCTTCCCGGACCCCGGTCCCGGACCCGGAGGGCCGCCTCGGGCCGCACGAAGGAGGCGCGGAAATGGTTCGTGACCAGGTGGAGGAGTGGTCCGAACGGCCGGGGTCGCCGTGGCCCGCGTGGACGAAGCAAATGGTCGGCGACGCGCTGGAAAGGTCGTCTCGCCTGCGTGAGTACTCGTACGAGATCGTCGTTCAGGGGTCCTACGCCAACAAGACGAACATCCGCGCGCACAGCGACGTCGATCTCGTGGTGCAGATGAGGATGCCCTTCGAAGAGCAGCTGGATGACCTCGGCCCCGCGGAGAAGCGGCGGTTTGCCGCGAAGTACGTGAACGCCGCGATCGGCTGGCACGAGTTTCGTCAGGACGTGATATCCGCGCTGCGGAAGAGCTACTTCGTGACGGTGGGCCACAAGTGCATCGACATCCAGGACTGGGACTCGCTCTTGCGCATCCCGGCCGACATCGTTCCCGCCATCGAATTCCGCCGGTATCGGACCTTCGCCTCGGGTGGTGGGGAAACGTTCGACGAAGGGATCTATTTCGAAGATCACCGCGGCCGGGTCGTGCTCAGCTTCCCGAAGCAGCACCTCAGGAACGGCAATCGGAAAGACGCCGCCACCGGAGGGCGCTTCAAGCAGGTGGTGCGAGCCGTGAAGAACGCGCGGCTCCACCTGATGGACGTCGAGGCCGACGATCGGGCCAGTGCGCTGTCGTCCTACTTCATCGAGTGCCTGTGCTACAACGTGCCGGACGAGGAGTACCGCCAGTCCGCGCTGCCGGTGGCTTACGGTCGATGCTTGTCCTGGTTGGCCGCGAACCTCGACCTCGCCGGTGAATTCGTCTGCCAGAACGAGCTGGCCGGCCTCTTCGCCGATGACCAGCAGGCCTGGTCGGTCGAATCGGTTCCCTACCTGACCACCACCTTGATGCGCGGGAGGTAGCCTCGGGGTTGCCCATCCAGGCACCGGTTCGCGGCCCGTGCGCACCTTCGCGACGAAGCAGCCTCAGGTGAGGTATTCGAACAGCTTCCTCGCGCCGACCGGAGACAGTTCTTCGACTTCGTAGTGGGTGTTGCCGGTCGGGCCCGCCCAGTCCGGAAGCTCCTCGGCGGAGCGGCCCGGCAGGACGACGGACAACTGCTTGCGCAGCGCCGCCTCGTAGTCCTTGTACCGCATTTCGCGCAGCAGCTGGGCTTCCCAGCGGACGCCGCGGCCTTCCCCCTGCGGTGCCTCGCCTTCCGCGCGCTCCTTGAACGCCGGGGACGCGATCATCAGCACGTACTTCGCCCGCCGGATCTGCTGGTGCGTCCACTGGGGCCAGTCACGGGGCTCGCCGGCGGCCCGCAGGTCGATCTGCGCGTCGATCCCGTTTTCGCGCAGCAGGCGCCAGAACCGGCGGACCAGGTCGATGTGCTCCGGGCTGTCGTGCGCGTAGGAAATGAACACCGTGAAATCCCCGGCCGCGGCGTCCGGGTCGATCTCCGCCGGTGCCTCCGCCGACGACACGAAGTCCGCGATCTCCTGGCCCGCTGTCTCGGCACCCACGTCGAGGGATGCGCTGCGCGTGCCGAACCGGCCCTGGACCTTCAGCTCCCCGACCGTCGCCGTCAGCTCGGCGATCGTGCGGGACAGCGCGGCGATCGTCTTCCGGTTCCACACCAGGGCGATGGCCGTCGTCGCGTTGGTGCCGATGATCAGGGCCGCGTCCGTCAGCGGGCTGCGGTGGCCCGGCAGCGGGATGGCGTCGCACTCCGCGGTCAGCCGGGGGACGAGCGATGCCGGGACGGCGACGAGTGACGGCAGGGCCGAAGGGACGAAACCGGGATCGGAAGACACGAGTGGAGTATTGCGTCGCGCGAAGCCGGGACGCAAGCGGACCGAAGGGCGCGGAAGGGCGGCGCTTCGGCGATAGGCTCGCCCGATGCCGCTGAACGAAGACCGCGCCGAACCCGCCTGGCGACGGCTGGCCACGGAGGTCGTGCACCGGAACCGCTGGTTCGAGGTCCGGCGCGACGACGTCGTCCGCCCGGACGGCAGCCGGGGCGCCTACGACCACGTCGTCGTGCCCGGCTCGGTCACCGTGCTCGCGATCGACGACGCCGGCCGCGCGGTGGTGACGCGGCAGTGGATCTACACGCACGGCGCGGTCCAGTGGCGCCTGCCGGGCGGCGGCATCGACCCGCACGACGCCGGCCCGGCGGCCGCGGCCCGGCGGGAACTCGCGGAAGAGACCGGCCTGCACGCGCGGCGGTGGGAGCCGCTCGGCCGCGTCCACGGTGCGGACTCGGTGAGCAACCACGTCGACTGGATGTTCCTGGCCACCGGGCTCAGCAGCCACGCCGCGGCCCTCGAACCGGGGGAGGCGGACCTGAAGGTCGTGCGCCTGCCGTTCGGGGAGCTGCTGGACCTGGTGCGGGCGGGCGAGGTCCCGCACGCCGGCAGCGCGCACGCCGTGCTGGCGACCGCGCTGCGGCGGCGGGACGGGCACGATCGGGTGTCGTCGGGAAACGGCGACGCGGTGGGCAGCGACGTGTCAAGCTGAAGGGACGACCGCACCTGGGGAGGTGAGCGTCATGGTGTCCGCCGCCCGGTTCGGCGCGGAGCTCCGGAAACGCCGGGAGGCCGCGGGACTTTCGCTGGTGGGGCTGAGTGAGCGCGTGCACTACAGCAAGGGCCACCTGAGCAAGGTGGAGAACGGCCTCAAGGCGCCGACGTCGCAGCTGGCCCGGTTGTGCGACAGCGCGGTCGGTGCCCGCGGCGAGCTGGTCCGGCTCACCGGGGAACCGCCCGCCGCCCGGTCCCTCGACGTCACCCCGGCCGACGCCGGCGTGTTCCGGCCGCGGCACGAAGACGAGCTGCCGGGGGCCGGGGCACCGCCGGAACCCGGGGAGGCCGCCGTCGCCGACGGCGACACCGCCGCGCTGGTGCCGTTGTTCCGGGACCGCCTCGAGTCGGCCCGCGGGCTCGCGCAGCTGATGGGGGCGTCGAAGGTGCTGCCCGGCCTGATCGCCGACACCCGGGCGGTGCGCCGGATGGCGGCCGCCGCCGACCCGTGCGGGCAGCCGGACCTCTGGCTCCTCGCCGCGCGGTTCGCCGAGTTCACCGGCTGGATGACCCAGGAGACGGGCGATGATCCGGCGTCGCTGCAGTGGACGGACGTCGCGGTGCGGATGGCCGCGCTCGGCGGTGACACCGCGATGGCGTCGTACGCGATGGTCCGGCGAGCCGACGTGACCCTGCACGCCGCCGACGCGCTGGCGACGATCGCGTGGGGCCGGCGCGGCCAGGCCGACGAGCGCGTGCCCGCCCGGATCCGCGGGCTCGCGGCGCAACGCGAAGCGCAGGGGCACGCCTTGGCCGGGGATCGGAGCGCGTGCGAGCGCGCACTGGACCGCTCGGCGGCACTGCTCGCCGAGGCGGCGGACACCGCCGGGGAACCGGTGCTGGGCACCACGACCGCCCCCGACCTGCACTCGCTGATCGTCGGCTGGTGCCTGCACGACCTCGGGGACCCCGGCCGGGCGGCGGAGATCCTCGACCCGGCCGTCGCCCGGTTCGCCCCGCGGGCCCGGCGCAACCGGACCCGCTACGCCACCCGGGCCGCCCTCGCGCACGCGACCGCCGGGGAGCTGGAGCGCGCGTGCGAGCTGATGGGGACGGTCGTCGACCAGCTGCCGCAGCTGGATTCCGCCACCATCCGGCACGACGTCCGGCTGTTCGACCGGCTGCTGGTGCGCTGGCCGGGCCACCCGCCCGCCCGGGCCATGCGGGTGCGCCTCCTCCGTGCGCTGCACGCTCCGGCGGTGATCGCGGAGGACTGACGCGCCTACCACACACCGGGCGAGCACAAAAGGACAATTCCCGGTCAACGTCCCGCCAAATCCGTTGAACGATGGACAGTACCCCGACGGCGCCAAACGGTCTCCCCGCCATTCCCCGGAAACGCTCGCAAGGACGCGGCCGGACGCAGTAACGTGACGACCCGCCACCCGCGACTTACCGGGGGCCGGGTGACCCAATCATCAGTGAATTCGAGGAGTTGTGGCGTGAGCGAAGCGCAGCAGGCCGATCCGGCGGACCGCGTGCTCGGGGAACCACCGCCGGCCGCCGAGCCGCCCGGCCCCGCTCCGGCGCCGGAAGCCGCGCCCGAGCCGGCCGTGGCCGAGGCGATTGCCGCGCTGACCGAGCAGATCCGCGCCCACCACGCCCGCGCCGAAGCCCGCGAACGCGTCATCGACCAGCTGCACGCGGAGGTCCTCCGGCTGCGCGCGGGGGAGCAGGGGGTCGTCCTGCGCCCGGTCGTCACCGATCTGCAGAACCTGCGCGGCGAAATTCTCCGGCAAGTGCGGACGCTGCCCGACGGGATGGACCGTGCGCAGGTCGTCCGCCTCTTGGAATCATTTGCGCTGGACGTCGAACTGGCACTGGAAAGGTGCGGTGTCGTCCCGGTCCGGCCGCGTCCGGGGGAAAAGTTCTCCGGCCGGGAACACCGGGCGGTGAAAGTCGTGGAAGCGGCCGGCGCCGAAGAGGACGGGACGATCGCGGACGTTCTCGCCGACGGCTACCAGGACGCCGCGTCGGGACGGCAGGTGGCGGCGGCGAAGGTCCACGTCCGCCGGTGGACGGCGCCGGCGGTCCAGCCGGCGCAGGGCAACGAGCACGAACTGGAGGAACGCACGGATGGCTGACGATACGCTCCGCGTCTTCGGCATCGACCTGGGCACGACCTACTCGGCGATCGCCTACGTGGACGAGAGCGGCCGGACCACGGTGTGCCGGAACACCGACAACCAGGAGACCACCCCGTCGGTGGTGTACTTCGAGAACGAGTCGAACGTGGTGGTCGGTTCGGTCGCGAAGGAGTCCGCGGTCACCCAGCCGGACCGGGTCGTTTCGCGCGTCAAGCGCGAAATGGGCACCAAGGCGGTGTTCGACTTCGACGGCCACGCGCACACCCCGGAGTCGATCTCGGCGCTGATCCTCAAGCAGCTGGCCAAGGACGCCGCCGAATACAGCGGCGGCGAAGTCGCGAAGGTGGTCGTCACCGTCCCGGCGTACTTCGGCATGCTCGAACGCGACGCCACCAAGAACGCCGGGAAGATCGCCGGGCTGGACGTGATCGGCATCGTGCCCGAGCCGGTCGCCGCCGCCCTGCACTACGAGGCGACCACCGGCGCCGACAACAAGACCGTGCTCGTCTACGACCTCGGCGGCGGGACCTTCGACACGACGGTCATCCGGGTGTCGGCCGAGGAGATCGAGGTGGTCTGCACCGACGGCGACGACCGCCTCGGCGGCGCGGACTGGGACGACCGGCTGCGCGAGCACCTGCTCGCCGCGTTCGCCGCGCAGGTCCCGCCGGGGACCGACCCCGAGGACGACGAGGAGTTCCTGCAGTCGCTCGCGACCCTGGCGGAGAACACCAAGAAGCAGCTGTCCAAAGTGGACTCCAGGCCGGTCGCGCTGCGCGGCGCCGGCGCGAGCGCCCGCATCGACGTCACCCGGACGCAGTTCGAGGAGATGACCGAGGACCTGCTCGACAAGACGATCGACATCGTCCGCCGCACCCTCGCCACCCTGGAGGAGAAGGCACCGGGCACCGCGATCGACGAGGTCCTGCTGGTCGGCGGATCGACGAGCATGCCCGCCGTCGCCACCCGCCTGCGCGCCGAATTCGGCTGGGAACCGAAGCTGCACGACCCGCACCTGGCGGTGGCCAAGGGCGCGGCGCTGTACGCGCTCGGCCGGGTCGTCCACAAGGAGCAGGAGGAAGCGCGGGAGCAGGCGAGCTCCGCCGGCGACGCCGAAACCCGCGTCGCCGAGGCGGTCGGCGACCTCGAAACCCGCACCGGCATCGCGGCCGGAACGCTCCGCAGCCTCGCCGCGAAGCAGACGCGCAACGTGCTGCCGAAGGCCTTCGGCGTCAAGCTGCTGGACACCGGCGACCCGGACTGGGAGCGCAAGCCGGAGCGGTACTACGTCGAGCACCTGGTGCACGCCAACGACGCACTGCCGACGGGAGTCCAGGTCCTCGACGCGCGAACCGTGTACGAAGGCCAGCGGGAGATCGAGATCGAGCTCTTCGAGCAGTCCGGCGCCGTGGCCGGGCCCGAGATGAGCGAGAACAAGTTCCTCAACGAGGGCAAGGGCAGCATCACCGGCCTGCCGCCGCTGCCGAAGGGCTCGCCGCTGAAGATCGGCATGGAGGTCGACGACGAAGGACTGCTGCGCGTCGAGGCCACCGAACCGAGCACCGGGAATTCGCTGCGGATCGAGGTCCGGGTCAGCGTCCTGTCCGAGGAGCAGATCGAGGAAGCGACGAAGACCGTCTCCGCGCTGACGGTGTCGAGCTGACATGGTCCCACCCTTCGATCCGAAGGCCTACGAACAGGCGGTGGTGAAACCGCTGCGGGGCTGGAACGGCCGCGAGCTGCCGGACAACCTGCTCGCCCGGTACGCCGTCGACCTCGCGATGACCGACCAGGAGGTCGAGCGCCGGCTGCGCGAGGTCCGCTCGCGCTGGAACAAGGGCCTGACCAGTCCCGGGTTCGCGCAAAAGGTCTACCGGGCGTTCCTCAAGGCCGACGAGGCACTGCAGCAGGAGCACGGCGGCGAGCTGGCCCGGATCGCCTTTTGGCGCGCGTACGCCACCGACCGGAAGGACGCCAACCGGCAGCGGATCGAAGACCTCGCCAAGACGCTCCGGCAGAATTTCGGCGCGCTCGGGCTGATCGCGCCCGGTCAGCTCGACGCGACGGTCCGGGCGGCCTACGGTGCGCTGTCGCCGGACGAGGTCGACGAGGCGCTGGCCGGGGCGGGGGTCAGCCGCAGCGCCCCGGTCGAGCTGCCGAAGTCCAGCGGCCTGCTCGACACCACCTACCGGCACCTGCGCGACCACCTGATCGACGCGGGCTGTTCGAGCGTCGTCGAGCTGCTCCGGGGCGAGCCGGCGCCGTTCCGGCTGCTCGACGAGGGCGCGGCGGCCGGGGTCTCGGCGGTGGCCGTGGAGCGGGCGGTCGCCCGGGAGAACCGGCGGGCGGGCAACCAGGGGGCGCGCCAGGCGCTCGGCATCCTGGCCACCGCCGCCAAAGCGGGCACCGATCTCGGGAAGCTGGCGCTCTTCCACCTCCTCGACGACGTCCGCAAGCAGCACGACGCTGGGGTGCCGGCGAGCGCGCTGCTGAAGCAGCTGCTGGCCACCCCGTGGGAAGCGGACGAGGCGCGGCTCGCCGTCTTCAGCGTGCTCAACGAGTCCGCCGGGACGCCGATGGGGAGCCTCGCGGCGGTGCGCGAGCTGCTGGAAGCGGGCCGGCTGGTGGCCGCCCGGCAGCTCGTCTCGTCGATCAGCGGCGCGGAGGACGCCGCCGCGGCGGCGCAGCTGGTCGAGCGCCAGCGGGCGCTGGTGAACGAGCTGGTCGAGGGCGCGCGGCGCGCCCTGCGCGACGGCGCCGAGGCCGATGCCGGCCACCGCTACCGCCAGGCTGCGGCGCTCGCGGCCGACGACGAGGACCTGCGCGCGGAGGTGCGCCGCATCCCGCCCGAACCGGCCTTGGCGCTCGTGGCGCAGGAAGAGGGCGTCGCCGTGCGGCTTTCGTGGCGCCCGGCGCCCAGCCACGACGACGCGACGCGGTACCGGCTGGTCCGGCGGGAGGGCCGGGCGCCGGCCGACGCCGACGACGGCGTCGTCATCGCCGTCGAGTCCGGCCGGACGGTCGGCGTCGACCCGAAGGCGCCGGCCGGGACGAAGCTCGGGTACGCCGTGTTCGCTTCCGGCGAGGGCGCTCCCTGGTCGCGGCCGGCCGGCACGGTCGTGGAGGTGCTGCCCGGCGTGGCCGACGTCCGTCTCTCCTTCGCGGACGGCGCCGTGGAAGGCGTGTGGTCGGTGCACCCCGACGCGATCGCGGTCGACGTGCGCCGCGGTGACGGCCTCGCGGTCCGCGTGCACGACCGCACCCGGTTCCGCGACCGGACCGCGAGGGAGGGCACCGAACACGTCTACGGCTTCGTCGCGCGGTACCGCCGCGCCGACGGCACCGAAGCGGAGTCCGCGCCGGTGCGGGCGCGGATCACCGCGGCCGGGCGGCCGCAGCCGGTGCGGGTGCTCAGCCTGCGCCCGGCCGACGGCGCGGCGGTACCGCGGATCCGGCTGTCGTGGAAGGCCCAGCCCGACGCCGAGGTCGTCATCCGCCGGGCGAGCGAGCCGTGCCCGTGGGAGTTCGGCGCGGTCGTGCCGGCCGCCGAGATCGCCGGCTACGGCGAGGAAGTCACCGGACGGCGCGACGAGCGCGACGGCTGGCAGGTCCTCGAGGCGGACGTGCCGACCGGGAGCTACCGCTACGTCGCCTTCACGATGGGGCCCGACGGCGCGATCCGCGGGCACGACGAGTCCTTCGGCATCGCCCTTCCGGTGTCCGGCGTGCGCCACCAGCGGTTCGGCGACGACCTCCTGCTGGCGTGGGAGTGGCCGGAGCAGGTCGGCACCGCCGAGATCCACTGGACCGGCGCGCGCGGCTCCGACCGGCTGCTGCTGACCCGGCAGCAGTACCAGACCGCCGGGGGCTGCCGGATCCCGTGCGGGCCGGGGGCCGCGACGGTCAAGGTGCGGACGAAGGTGCAGACGAACGGCGGCGAGTGCGTTTCCCCGTTCGTCGACGTCGTCGTCGCGGACCGGCCGCCGACCGTCGGGTACGTCGTCGAGATGACGCGCCGTCCGCTGGTCGGCGGCGGGACCGTGCGCGTCCGGCTCGACACCGACCAGGAGATCGCGCGGTGCGCGGTCGTCGTCGTCGCCGCGCAGGGGCCGGTGATGCCGCGCAGCCCGGGTGACGGCGTCGAGCTCTTCCGCGGCGAGCGCACCCTCCGGCCGGGCCACCAGGTCGAGCTGGCCGCGGAGCTCCCGCGGCTGCGCAAGCCCTACTGGGTGCGGTGCTTCGTGGAGACCGAGGGAGTCCGTGTCACCGATCCGTCCGTCAAGCAGCTGAAGGTGTCCTGATGTCCAAAGTGGCCTGTCCCTACTGCTACCACCGGATCGACGGGAGCAAGCTGCGGTTCCAGTGCACCGGGCGGGCTTCGCCGGGACGCGACCGGTGCAAGCGCACCCTGGACGAGGTCCGGCAGCGGCTCACCGGGTACAACTCCGACTCGCTGCCGACGTTCCCGCCGGCGGAGTCGCGCAACCCGATCCCGGTGCGCACCGCGCCGTGCCCGGACTGCGGGACGTCGACGGGGATCCGGGCCTGCCCGGTGTGCCACACGCCGCTGCCGGCGAACTTCGCCGAAAGCCGCAGCCCGCTGATCGGCATGGTGGGCGGCAAGAGCGCGGGCAAGACCGTCTACACGACGGTGCTCGCCCACGAGCTGCGCACCAACATCCGCCGCCGGTTCGCCGCCGACATCTGGTTCGCCGGCGACCAGCAGGGTGGCAGCGGGTCGGTCAGCGACTGGCTGGCCGGCTACGAGCAGGCGTTGTTCAGCGACCGCAGGCTGTTCGAGTCGACGGCGAGCTCCGCCGACGGGCTCAAGGTGCCGCTGGTGCTGCAGTGGCGGCAGCCCCGCCGCAGCCTGGGCCGTGAGGTGCACAGCACGACGACCCTGTCGTTCTACGACGCCGCCGGCGAGGACATGACGACCCAGGAGTTCGTCAACGCGCAGGCCTACCTCACCTCGGCCGACGGGCTCATCGTGCTGCTGGACCCGTTCCAGCTGAAGGGATCGCTCGACAGGATCACCGTGCCGGGCCGGAGCCGGCAGGACGCGGACCCGCCGATCAACGTGCTGACCCGGATCACCGAGCTGCTGCGCAGCAGCGGCGGAGTCAGCGCGCGCCGGAAGATCACCACGCCGATCGCCGTGGTGTTCTCGAAGTTCGACGCCTTCTTCCCGATGCTGGGCGACGGGCACCCCCTGCTGCGGCCGGCGCCGGCCGGCCCGCGCTACGACGAGGGCCACGGCCGCGACACCGACGAGCACCTGCGCGCGTTCCTCACCGACCTGGGGGCCGACGACATCGACGCACACCTGCGTTCCCACTACAAGAAGTTCCGCTACTTCCCGGTGTCCTCGCTGGGCGCCGAGCCCGACTACGACGAAGGGCGGGTCGACCCCGGCGGCGTGCGCCCGTTCCGGGTCGACGAACCGCTGCTGTGGCTGCTCGGCCTGTTCAAGGTCATCGACCGGAGCGCGTCTTGAGCGGGCCGCCGGAGTTCGGCTCGCTGTACTACACCGACTGCGTGCCGGGGCAAGGCACCCGCGGCGGGGCCGGGTTCCAGTTCCAGGCCGTGTCGCCGGGCATCGCCCACGACACGATGTCGCTGGTGCAGCGCACTTCGCTGTACGAGCCCCCGGTCGCCTGGATGCGGGAGCAGCGCGACGTGGCCGAGTACCCGCCGTCGCTGACGCACGTGTTCGACGAGGGCGTCTACGTGACCGCCCGCGGCCGGTACCTGGGCGCCGAGGCCAACGGGGTGCGCGAAGGCAACCAGTTCACCCACGCCGTGGTGACCGCCGACCCGGAGGCCTACGGCCTGATCCGGCCCGCGCAGCTCTGGGACGCGCCGTGGTGGGCCGAAAGCCCGGCGCCGACGACCGGATGCGACCCGCTGCCCGCCGACCCGCCGCCCGGCCCGTGGGGGCTCGACACCGTCCGCGAGTGGGTGCTCGGCCGCCCCGGCGGCGAGGAATGGCTGCTGGCGGTGCATTCGGCGCTGGACCGCATCCACACGCCGGAAGGGCGGCGGGTGCTGTTCGTGTCCGACGACGCTTCGGCGGTGCTCGGCTGGCTCGCCGCCGGCACCGTGCTGCTCGCCCAGTCCCGTGCCCTGCGCGTCGGGTTCCGCGTCTTCGCGGCGAACCCGCGCCAGAGCCGCCACGACGTCCTGGCGGTGCACGGCGATTGGGCCGGTCCGCTCGCCAATCCCGAGCGGGACCACGGTTTCCTCGTCTTCAACCTCACCACCGGGCGGCACTCGGCGGTCGAGCCGACCGAGGGCGCGCGGCTCTGGGTGCCGCGGTTCCTGCGGGAGGACCCCTACGACGTCGTCGACGCGATCGAGCTCGCCCAGCGGTTCGCGGGGGAGCGGGACCGCCCGGACGCGGTGGACCGCCGCGTGGCCGCGGTGGCCCTGCTCGGCGAGCCCGTCGAGCATCCCGTGCACGCCGCCGAGCTGGTCGAGTGGCTGCGCTGCCGGGCGGCTCCCGAGCCGGAGGAGGTCGCCCAGCCGATCGCGGAGGCCGCGTTGCGCACCGGCCTCGACCTCGGTGCGCTGCGCGGTCTCCACGAGGCGGCGCGGCGCCACGGGGTCGGGCCGGAGCTCGGTGTCCAGGTCGAGCGGGCGTTGTTCGCCGCGGAGCTGGCCGCGCTGACCGGCGCGCCGGTCACCGCGCCGGACGCGTCGAAGGCGGAGCTGGCCGCGCGGGCCGCCGACGCCGTGCCGCCCGAACGGCTCGGCGACGTCCTGCTGCTGGCGACCCGCTTCGACGCGACGCCCCGGATCGCCGAGTTCACCGCGGGCGCGCATCGGTTCGCCCGGTGGTGGGCCGACCACCCGGACGCCCCCGTCCGGCCCGAGCAGTGGTCCTGCGGCGGTGATGTGGTCGACCTGGTGCGGGACGAGCTCACCGCGCGCTTGAACGGGCCCGACGCCGAGAAGTGCCGGGCCGCCATCGGCGAGCACTGGTGGCGGCGGCTGCTGCCGGCGGCGACGGACCCGACCGCCGACCTGGACGCCGCCGTCACCGCGGCGGCCGTGGCGTCCGGCAGCTGGGACGTCCGCCGCGAGACGATCACGGAGGTGCTCGTGCGGACGTCCGCCTTGCCCGCCGAGCACCGCGGCGAGTGGGCGTGGCACGCGCTGTTCAGGGAGTCGGCACCGACCGCCGAGGAACTGAAAGCGTTGCTGCGCACCCTGCCGCCGGGCCCGCTGGCCGGGCAGCTCGAGGACGTCGTCGCGGCGGTGCTGGACCGGATCGTCGGGGACCGCCCGACCGCGGCCGAGCTGGATGTCCTGGCCGAGGTGTACGACCGCAGCGCGCTGCCCGGCCGCAGCCGGCTGGCCGATCTGTCCAAAGAGGACGCGGGGGTGCGCCGTTGGCTGGCGGCGCTCGGCGCTGGGAAACCGGTGCGGCCGAACGCTCTCGCGCAGGTCACCCGGCCGGTGCTCACCGCACGGGCCGCGGACATCGCGGCGGTCCTGCTGGACCGCGTGCCGCCGGCCGAGGCGGCCGGCGTCGTCGAGCGAGCCGGCCCGGACCTGCTGGAGGTGCTGCTGCGGGAGCTGCCCCGGCACTGGGACGACCGCGAGCGGTCGCGCCGGGCCGACGTGGCCGTGGCGCTCAGCTTCGTCGCGACCGGCCTGTCCGCGACACCCGACGCGGCGGCGGGCAAGGCCGAGCGGGTGCTGCTGAGCTGGCTGAACGGGGCCGGCCGGGACCGGCAGCCGCGGATCGCGCAGGTGCTGCGGGCGGCCGGCGAGGACCACGCCACCCGCTGGCACCAGCTGCTCGGCAGCCGCGGGGGCCGGGGCGGCACCGGCCAGACCGAACGCGCCAAGCGGGCCGCGCGCGACGGCGCCGCCCGGGCCGAAAAGCGCGCCGAAAAGCGGGCCGAAGACGACGGGCCGGCGAAGCCCGGCTGGCGGCTCCCCGGCTTCAACAAGGGACGGTGAGCGGTGCCGTACATCCTCGGGTTCGTCGCGGCGATCATCGCGTTGTACTTCGTGGTGTGGCTGCTCGTCGCCGGCCTGCTGTGGTTCTTCCTGCCCGCCCTGTCGATCGTGCTGCCCGTGGCCGCCGCGGCGGGGGCGCTGCTGGCGTGCGGCTCGGCCCTGCTGACGCTCACCGGCCGGCGGACGCCGCCCGAGACCGTCACCCCGGACCGCGTCACCGCCGGCGCGACCCGCCTGCGCCGGCCCCGGGGGAACAGCCCGTTCGCGCGGGACCGCGCGTGGCCCGCGTACTTCAGCGCGCAGGCGCACGCCGACCTCGGGCAGGTCTGGCGGTCCGACGCCACCCTCCTCTCGGACGGCTGGCGCTGGATCGGCGACGTCTTCCGGCGCTCGTGGCCCGGCCGGGCGGCGGTGGCGTTCGTCCTCGCCCCCGGATGGCTCGCCGTGAGCGCGGGCGCGCTGGCCGCCACCGCGGTGATCGTCGGGGTGGGGGTGGCGCTGCTGTTCGTCCTGTGGGCCCTGTGGGCGGTGCCGACGGGCCTGCTGCGCACGGCCGACCAGCTCGTCCGCCGGGCGCGCGGGGCGAGCGGGAGCTGCCCGGCGTGCTACCACGTCACCCAGCTGCCGGTGTTCGCCTGCCCGGGCTGCGGGGAGATCCACCGCGACGTCCGGCCGGGCCGGCTGGGCGGGCTCTGGCGGCGGTGCGGCTGCGGGCACGTGCTCCCGACGTCGGTCGTGCGCGCCGCGCGGAAGATCCCGCCGCGTTGCCCGCGCTGCCTCGAGCTCCTGCGTGACGGGGCGGCGTTGGTCACCGACGTCCGGCTGCCGGTGTTCGGGCCGGTTTCGGCGGGCAAGACCCGGCTCGTCTACACCGGTCTGCTCGCGGTGCGCGACCGGGTTGCCGCGGACGGCGGGGAGATCGAGTTCGTCGACGAAGACAGCCGTCAGACGTTCGACAACGCGGTGTCGCTCCTCGGTGCCGGCGGCGACACGGTGAAGACGCCGGCGGGGGAGCTGCCGCCGGCGGTCACCGTCCGGTACACCGCCGGACGGCGGCGCGCGCTGCTGCACCTGTTCGACGCTGCGGGGGAGTTCTACGCCGACCGCGACGACAACACCGAACTCGAGTTCCTCGACCACGCGCAGGGCCTGGTGTTCGTGGTGGACCCGTTCTCCCTGCCGTGGGTGCGCGACCAGCTCGACGGCGGCTCGTCCGTGCTGGCCGAGGCGAACCCGGCCGCCGAGGCGCCCGAGTACGTCTACCACCTGACGGCGAAACGCCTCCAGGACTACCGGGTGGACACCCGCCGGCAGCGGCTCGCCGTGACGGTGGTCAAGGCGGACCTGCTGGCCGGCCTTCCCCCGGCGGACGACCTCACCCCGGACCGCGTCCGGGCCTGGCTGGAGCGGGCCGGCCTGGACAACCTCGTCCTCGCGGCCGAACGCGATTTCCGCGAGGTCCGCTACTTCCTGGTCGCCTCCCTCGCCGACCTGCGGGCCGGCGACCCGCGGTCGCCGGCCGCGCCGCTCGCGTGGCTCTCGGCCGGCGCCGGGCTCCGGCTGTGGGCCGACCCGGCGGACGCCTCGCCTCGCGGCGAACCGGACAAGGAACCGGAGGAAGCGGTATGAAGGCGTTCAAGGCGTTGCCGCCCGCCTACGCGACCTATCGCGTGGTGCTGATCGTGGTCGTGCTGGCGCTGCTCGCCGTGACGGCCCTGCTCGTCGCCGGCGCGTTCCCCGAGTGGTGGCAGGAAGTGCTGTCCTGGGCCGGGCGGCTGCGCCAGGCCTGGACCGACCTGGGGTGGAGTCCGGTGTGATCCTCGGAATCGACCTCGGCACCACGTTCTCGGCCGTCGCCGCGGTGGGCGCGGACGGGCAACCGGAAGTGCTGCCGAACCTGCTGGGCGAACCGGCGACGCCGTCGGTGGTGTACTTCGCCTCGGCCACCGAGGCGCTCGTCGGCGCCACGGCCCGCACCACCGGGGCGGCCGACCCGGACAACGCGGTGGCGCTCGTCAAACGGCGGATGGGCGAGGAGTTCGAGCTGCTCTTCCACGACGTCGCGCACACGCCGGAGTCCGTGTCGGCGCTGATCCTGCGGAGCCTGGTCCAGGACGCGCGCCGCCACTTGGGCGTCGGGGCGGGCGAAGCGGTCCGGGCGGTCGTCACGGTCCCGGCCTACTTCGGGGCGCGGGAACGGGAAGCGACCTTCCAAGCGGCGCGGCTGGCCGGGATCGAAGTGCTGGAGCTGCTCAGCGAACCGGTCGCGGCCGCGCTGCACTACGGCGTCACCGCGCGGCCCGGCAGTGTCGTGCTCGTGTACGACCTCGGCGGCGGCACGTTCGACACGACGGTGCTGCGCGTCGGCCGGGACGGCGCCCAGGTCGTGGTGACCGACGGGGACAGCCGGCTCGGCGGCGCCGACTGGGACGACCGGATCGCGGACTTCCTCGTCGAAAGCTTCACCAAGGCGGCGCCCGGCATCGACCCGTACGACGACGACGATTTCCCGCACGAGGTGCGCGCGACCGCCGAGCAGGTCAAGAAGGACCTGAGCGAGCGGACGGCCCGGCCGGTTTCCCTGTGCTGCGCGGGGCGGCGGGTGACGGTGCCGTTCGACCGGGCGGCGCTGGAACGGCTCGGCGCCGACCTGGTCGAGCGCACGCTCGCGATCGTCGAGCGGGTGCTGTCCGCCGCCGCGGACAAGGGAGTCCTCCGCGTCCACGAGGTCGTGCTGGTCGGCGGCTCGAGCCGGATGCCGGCCGTCGCGGCGGCGATCGAGGCCCGGCTGGGCCGGCGGCCCCGGCTCGTGGACCCCGACCACGCCGTCGTCCGCGGGGCGGCGATCCGGGCCGCCGAGCTGGCCGGCGACGCCCGGACCCGCCGCGCGACGCGGTCGGTGGTGCCGCGCAGCTTCGGCATCCTGGTCGAGGACAGCCACGACCCGAGCGGCACGCGGCAGGCGGTGGTCCACGTGGTGCACCGCAACTCGCCGTTGCCGGCGACGGCGACGGCCGCCTTCTGCACGGTGGCCGACCAGCAGGACGCCGTGCGCGTGCAGGTTTACGAGCAGGCGGGCGGCTTGCCGTCGGCCGAGGTGGCCGACAACCGCCGCGTGCTCGACGGCGAGCTCACCGGCCTGCCGCCGCTGGCGGCCGGTTCCCGGATCGAAGTCACCCTGCGGGTCGACGAGGACGGGCTGCTCGGCGTCACCGCGAAGGACCCGGGAAGCGGCCGGGTGCTCGAACTCGAGGCGTACATCGACGGTGTGGTCGACGCCGAGTCGACCCGGCGGCTGGCCGGTTCCCTCGGCGCTCTCACCGTCCGGCAATGACGGCCGGGGAGGAGAGGACGCGATGAGCGAATGGGTCCGCAAGCGGTTCGAGGGCGCCGGGCTGACGCAATCGCCGCCGGGACCGCATTTCGCGGCGCTGCAGGCGAAGTACCGGTCGACGGTGCTGCTGTGCCTCGACGTCAGCGGCTCGATGGCGGGTTCCCGGCTGACGGAGGCGATCGCGGGTGGCGAGCAGTTCCTGGCCGAGGCCTTCGCGGCCCGGTACGACTGCGGGCTGGTGCTGTGGCACCACGACGTCGCCGGGTACGTGCCGCCGGGCGCGTCCCGGGCGGCGTTGACCGACCGCCTCGGCGAGGCGTTCTCGCACGGCGGGACGGACCTGGTGCCCACCCTCGAACTGGCCGGCCGTGACCTGGCCCCGTTGCCGGGCGACCGGGTGCTGTGCGTCTTCGGCGACGGAGACGTGGGCAACCCCGAGCGGGCGAAGGAGCTGGCCCGCGCACTGTGCGCGGCGGGCGTCCGGATCATCGTGCGCGGGCTCGGAACGGGAGCGACGTCGGCGTTGTCGGTACTGGCCTGCCCGGGACAGCGGGACGAGCGCCGGCTGATCGCGGACGAGAAGTCGATCCGCACGGGCATCGCCTCGATGGCCACGGGCCTCACCAAAGCCGCGCGGCGGGGAACGGAGGGCTGATGTTGCCGATTCCGTTTCCGCCGCCGTCTCCCTTGCCCACGACCGTCTGGATGTGCCCGCACGAGCACTGCGAGCACCGGGAACGGGGCTACCCGGACGCGCCGCTCGGCGACGGCATCTGCCCGAAGAAGACGACACCGGCGCATCCGCGGCGGCGGCTCGTTCTCCCGACCGATCGCGACGCCGGTCCGGGCGGTCGCGGCTTGCGCAGGCCGCAGGAGGGCCGATGACCAAGTTCCTCACGGAGTTGCTCAGCCCGTTCGCCGGCCGGCTGCTGGCGGCCGTTTCCCTGGCTTCGACGGTGTTCTGGATCGTGGGACTGGTGATCTTCTGGCGGTGCCACCCCCAGCCGATGCCGGCCTGCCCGAGCGGTGGCCGCGACCTGTGTGGTGTCCTTTCCGGACACTGGTCCTCGGCGCTGCTGCCCGGTTTGCTGTTCTTCGGTGGCGTGCTCCTCGTCTCGGCGGTCATCCTCTCCTTCCCGCGCTGGACGCTCGGGCTGCTGTGCGGCCGGGGTTGGTGGTGGCGAAGACCGGGTGGGAAGTTCCAGCGGATCGCGCGGACCCACCACGCCGATCTGGCCAAGGGTGGACGGCCGAATCGCGTCCGCTGGTACCCGCAAGGTGTTCCCCACGGCAAGGCCTTCGCCGCGCTCGCCCAGCTGGACGACGTTCCGCTCGAGTCGACGCGGCTGGCCAATGTCTTCGCGGCCGTGCAGCACCGGATCCGGCTGCGGCACGGCCTGCGTGTGGACAGCTGCCAGTGGTTGTTGCTGGCGGTCATGCCGACGGAGAAGCGAGCCGAGTTGGAGGCGCTCTCGGGGGCGGTTCTTCGCCGGGTGCACGCTTGGGAGTGGTTCCTGCTGACTGCGGCCTGGGCGTTCTTCCTGCCCGGCACGGCGGCCAAGGCGGGCTGGGTGGCCGTCTGCGTGCTGGCCGCGCACTGGGCCTACCGGGAGATCTGCCGGGCTTCCGCCGACTATTGCGAGGTGCTCGAGGTGGCGGTCCTGACGAACCGGCCCGCACTCTACCGCGCGGTCGGCTTTCCGATGCCGAAGTCCACCGCCGACGACCGGCACAAGGGGGCGAAGCTGTCCGACTACCTCGATCGGCGAGCCAAGGTCGACATGGTCCTGCGCTGGCCGGAACACGGCGGGGACGGCAAGCTCGAATCCTTCTGGTGACCGCCTAGCCCTGGACCTCGTGCCGCGCGATGTCCGTGCGGGCCTTCTGGACCGCGGCCGCGTCCATGCCGCCGATCTGGAGGTCGAAGCGGACCTCGGCGCCCGAGGTCGGCTCGACCGCGTGCACCGTCAGGGTTCCCGTCTCCGACATGAAGAACGTCACCTCGAACGGGGAGCCCGCCGGGCGGGGCGGGAGGTTGCGCAGGCGGCCGCGGCCGATGCGGACGTTCTCCGACAGTTCCTCCGACTCGAACTCGCCGGTCTGTTCCCAGACTTCGATCTCGACCATCCGCTGCTTGTCGACCGCCACCGCGAACGGGTACGGGCCCGAGTCCGCGGGCAGCGGGGTGTTGGCCGGCAACAGGTGCGCGATCATCTTGCGCGCCCGCAGCGGGTCGGTGAGGGCACGCGGGTCGCTCGCGTCGACCGCCATCACGCCGAACGCCTTCGGCACCACGCCCGTCACCTTCTTCGTGGCCAGGCTCTCCACCTGGTCGGTGCTCAGCCCGAGCTGGTCGGCGACGCGGTGCGCGGTCACGCCGTCCTGGACCCGGCGCAGCACGGCGTAGAGGGCCGCGCCCTTCGCGACCGCGACCTCGGGCTCGTGCAGCCGGCCGCGCAGGCCCAGTCTCCGCTCGAGCCGGTCCGCCACCGCCGGCATCTTCGCCATGCCGCCGACCAGGATGACGTCGTCGAACGTCGTCACCCCGTGGGCCTTCGCGGTGGCGACGGTCTGCTCGGTGACGTCCACGACGCGGTCCAGCAGGTCGGCGGTGAGCTCCTCCAGCTTCGCCCGGGTCAGTTCGACGCGGGTGACCGCGCCCCCGAACCGCAGCGCCGCCCGGCGGGCTTCGGCGCTGCTCAGGTCCTTCTTCAGTTTTTCGGCGGTGGTCGCGAGGTCCTGCAGGAACGCCTCGTCCTGGGTGGGGTCGAGGTCCGGGTGCTCGTCGGTGAAGCAGGACAACAGGTGCGCGCGGACGCGCTGGTCCCAGTCCGCCCCGCCGAGCCGGCCGTCGCCGCCGGTGCACACCGTGCGCACGTCGTCGCCGTCGAGGCGGATGACCGAAGTGTCGAAGGTGCCGCCGCCGAGGTCGCAGACCAGCAGGTGGCGGACGCCGGTGCCGGTGTGCAGGGTCTGGTAGTGCAGCGCGGCGGCGACCGGCTCGGGCAGGACGTCGAGCACCCGCAGCCCGGCGATCTTGCCGGCCTGCCGGGTCGCTTCCTTCTGCGCCACCCCGAAGTACGCGGGGACGGTGATCACGACGTCCTCGACCCGCTGCCCGGTGTTCTCCTGCACGGACCGGACCAGCTCCCGCAGGACCAGCGCGCCGACCTCCTCCGGCGAGTAGGTCTGGCCGTGGTAGGTCCCGGCGACGTCGCTGACGCCGATCAGCCGTTTCGTCAGCTGGGCGACCAGGTGCGGGGTGAGCACGGCCGCGTGCTTCGCCGAAGTTCCCACCGTGACGCGCTTTCCGGGCTCGAAGTACACCACCGACGGGGTGGTCTCGTCGCCGAGGGAGTTCCGGATGACGACGGCCTTCCCCGCTTCGTCCACCGACGCGATGCACGAATGCGTGGTGCCGAGGTCGATCCCGAACGTCGTCTCCACCGGCATTCCGCCACCTTTCCGGTCACAGGCCCTGGTATGTGAACGCGGCCCAGGCGCCGATCGTTTCATGGCCGGGCCGCCGCTCCTCACCGGACGGCAGCCCGGTGATCCGCCGGGGCAGCCGCCGGCCCGGGTCCAGCATCCACAGCTGCGCCGCGCGCAACGCGGTGGACGGCTCGGGGTAGCCCGAGTTGAGGTAGTGGTGGAACACCACCATGAACAGCGCGGTCCGGCGGTCTTCGACCGGCCACCGGGTCCCGACCACGCCCCCCGCGCCGCCGGCGAGGAACGCGGTCGCCAGTGTCAGCGCCTCGTCCGGGGAACTGCCCGTCAGGTCGCTCGCGCAGGCGGCGAGGACGACGAGGGCCCCGGGCCGGCCGGGCGGGCGGGCGGCCGCCTGGCGCAGGATCCGGCGCACGGACAGCTGCGCGCCGCCGGCGAGCTGGAGGTAGGAGTCGATCGGCGGGTCGGTCCGGCGGGCGTGGCAGCTCAGGTGCAGCAGCGACGCGCCGGCGGAGCCGGCCCGCGGAAGCCGGTCGAGCACCTGGGCGGGAGTGGGCGGCTCGCCGTCGCCGAAGTCGGCGTCCGGGTAGAAGTTCCGCAGCTCCCGGACTTCCTGCCGGCTCCACTCCAGGTCGTCGGCCGCGGCGACGAGCGCGGGCGCCTCGGACCAGCGGCGCGGTCCCCGCCGGCACGCGTCGACGAATTGCCGCGCGGACGCGGCGTAGGTGATGATCGCGTCCTGGCAGGCGTAGCGGACACCGTCGCCGGCCGCACGCCGCGCCGCGTGCCAGGGCACCCCGCCCAGCCGTCCCACCGGGGCGAGGATCAGGCGCAGCACGCCCCGGCGTCCGGACGGGGGAACGGCGTCGAGGATCGGCCCGATCGCCGCCCGCCACGCCCACCCGGCGAGCTCGCCCGCGGCGTCGTCCCACCGGCGCCGGGCGCGCTCCCCGGTGACGTCGGTGCGGTCGAACCGCTGCAGGGCCCGTTGCGCGCGTTCGAACTGCTCGACCGGCCCGTTGCGGGTGACGGCGAGGTGCGGCAGCGCGAGTTCGCGGGCCGGCCCCCGGTCCGGCACGATCACGGCGTAGCCGGTACCCGCGTCCCTCGGGACGAGGTAGACCAGCGCGGCGGCGCCGACGCCGCGGAGTGCGGCGGAGATGTCCGCGACGGTGGGCGGGGCCAGCAGGCGGCGCTCGGTTTCGGTGCCTTCGACGGCCTGCAGCACTTCGCGGCGCAAGGTGTCGGGGACGCTCATGGCCGCCACCGGGCCGGCGAACGCGGCGGCGGCGGAATCCTCGCCCGGCTGGGCCGCCCAGCGCTCGGCCAGCTCCGGGTGACCGGCCTCCCGCAGCAGCGCGGCCGTGTCGGCCTCGACGGTCGCCGAGTGCAGCACCATGGCCCGCCCCAGTTCGAGGGCGTGGGCCGCGGCCGGGACGTCGCCCGCGGCGAGGCACCAGCGGGCGACCGCGACGGCTTCGCCCTCGGCGCGCAGGGCGGTGTTGAGCGCGTGCGCCGTAGTGGTCTGGACCAGCACGTCCTGCATCCGCGCGCGCAGCCCGTCGAGGCCGGCTTCGACGGCGCGGACGTGGTCGCGGCGCGCGCGGTCCCCGCGGGCGTGGTAGCTCTCGCCGAGCGTGTTGTACAGCGCGGCGGTGTCGCTCAGCCCCGGTTCGCCGAGGGCGAGCAGCCGGCCTTCTTCGAGCCAGACGATCGAGTCGTCGATGTCCCGCGGCCGCCGCCAGTAGGCGTACCGGACCCGCAGGGCGAAACCGAGCGACCCGAGGTGCATGAGCCGTTCCCCGAGGAACTCCGAGGGCTGCCGGCACTCTTCGGTCAGCAACGCGATCGCCGCGCTGATCCGGGTTTCGTCCCGTTCGGCGATGCCGACGCCGAGGTGGGCCATGGCCGCCTCGGACCGCGAGCCGAACAGGCTCTCGTCGCCCGGGGCTCCGACGGCGTCGGCCGCGGCCCGGAACGCGTCCAGGGCCGGGCCTCTTGTGGGGAAGCCGGGCTCCTTGCCCGTCAGGGAGCTGCGCACCATCGTCAAGACCGGCCGCAGCCGGCTCCAGTCGTAGACCCGCCACTGGTCCGCCGGAATCGACTCCACGACCTCGTCGAGCTCGTCCAGCAGCTCGTCGAGCTTCCCGGCGGTCAGGCCGGTTTGGCCGGCGAGCGCGCCGACGATGCTCGTGATGCGCGCCATCCAGGCCGTCGCCGGGGGTACGTCACCCGCCGGGGAGCCCTCCGGTCCCGCTTCGCCCGCGAAGAGCTGCAGGGCCTCCAGGTCGCCGAGATCGCGCGTGATGAGGTAGCGCTGCGCGAGCAGGGCGCCGATCTGCGGGGCCAGCAGGGGATGCAGTTCGTGGTCCGGAGGCAGCTGGGCCGAGGCCTGCTGGACGCGGGCGATGGCGCTGTTCATCAGCGCGGTGTCGTGGGCGGAGATGGCCTGCACCGCTTCGACCCAGGCCGAGATCAGGGACAGCACGCCCGCATCGGACGGCGAGGCCGCCGGCCGGTCCCTGGCCCGCTCCAGCACGTCCCGGACGCGGTGCAGGCCGGTCATGGACTTTTCCCGCACGGCGTGGTGGACCCCCGCGACCGCGAGGGAGCAGAGATTGCGTGTCCGGGCCGGGTGGTCGGGCAGCTCGGCCAGCACCCGTTCCAGCCGCGCGATGGTCGACTCCAGGTCCTCCCCGGACGACAACGACTCCCGCGACTGCACCGGCGCGATTTCGCCGATCAGGTCCCGGAGCATCGGGGCCACCGGGTGCCCGGTGAGCCGGCCGAGGGCGTCGAGCATTTCGTCGACGGGGGTGACCGGCGCCGGGTCCGCGCCGGTCAGCCGGTCGCGCACGACGTCGAGGGCGGCGCCGGTCGCCGACAGCAGAGCCGAGCTCGCCGAATCGGGCGCTTCGTCCTGCTGCGCTTCCGCCAGGAACTCGGTCGCCGCCCGGACCTCGTCGGCGGTCACGGTGGCGGAAGCCCCGCTGAACTTGGCCATCGCGCGCATCCCGCCGATGAGCGTCGCCATCGGTCCCGCCGTCGTTTCGGGCGACACCGCGTCCAGGTGCGCCAGCGCCACGCCGAGCCGCTCACCGACCGCCGCGTGCACGCCGTCGGACCGGGCGGCCTCGACGGCTTCGGGGCTGACGCCCGCCGGCCCGGTGCGCAGCTCCCGCGGGAGCGCGGCGCCCAGCGCGAGCTGGGCGAGGAACAGCCGGGCGACGTCCTTCGCGTTCGTCGCGGCCGCCGGATCCTCCGTGATCGCCGTGAGCTCCCGCACCGCTTCGGCGTGGTCCTCGGCGTCACCGCCGGCACCCAGGTAGCGGGCCGCCCGCAGCAGGCCGTGCCGGAAGGACGTCAGCCGCTCGAGGTCCGGCCCCGACGCCGCGGCGGCGGGGCTTCCGGTGGCCAGCGCCTCGAGCGCGTCGTCCAGCTCGGACGACGACCACGCGCCGTTCTGCAGGATGCGGTGGGACGCGAGCAGGCCCAGGCGCAGTGCGGCGTCCGAGCCGACGGCCTCGTCGACGGGCAGCGCCCGGACCTCCCGGAACGCGGTGATGGCCTGCTCGCGGTGGTGGTCGCCGACCGGCCCTTCCGCGGCCGCCGCGTGCTCGAAGAGGTCGAGGTGCGCAAGACCCTGGAGGTAGCGCACGTGCGCGAAAGCGGTCGAGTCGCCTTCTTCGGCGAACCTCTCCACCAGCACCCCGCCGAGTTCGACGACCTCGGCGAGGGCTTCGCGCGAGCCTTCCGTGCTCCGGGTCACCGCGTCGTCGAACGCCGCGACCCGCGCGCCGAACTCCGGATCGCCCTCGCTGTGGTCGTCGTCACCCGTGGTCATCGCCGGGAACTCTACCGACGAGCCGGCCGGGTCGGGACTGTGCTGGTCAGGTCGCGCCGCCGAGCATCGCTGCGGTTTGCCGGCCCTTCGCCTGGTTGTCCGCGACAGAGGGCCGCAGCTGCTTTTCGTACGCGGCGAAGGCGGCCCTGGGCCGGCTGCTCGACCGCGCGATGGACTCCATCGGCTCCGGCTTGCCTGAGCGGTAGCAAGAAAGCCACGGGCGCCTCCAGCTGCCCCGAGGAATCCGCCGGGTTTCCGGCCGTCCGCTGCGACGATCGTTTTCGCCGGTTCCACCGCCCGGCGGCGCTGACTTTCCGGCAATCCGCATACCCCGTCCGGAATGGTGACTAATTGTTTCCTCGCCGGGGGCGCGAGATTGTTCCCGGCCACTTTCGTCGAGGTTCGGACAGTACTGTCGGCCACGCTGGCGGGCCGGACACATCTGGCCCGAGATCCCTGTGGCACACGGGTTTCGGCTGGCCCTGACCAGTCCTTGCGGTGACGGTTGTGTCTGCCGCGGGGCAGGGGGTGGCAAATGCTCCGAACGGGTGCAATAGATTCATCGCGTGATAGCTGAGCCGAGCTTTTGCGGGTACGCTCCCAGCGGTCTGCACGCGTTCCCTGCGGAAACGCGATCGAATGGACAACCGGTGAAGAAATCCTCAGGAGGCTCGGTGTGCGTAACACCCCAGTAGCTGTTGCCGCCCCGGAAAGAGCGGTGAAGCCGGTCTTCCGGCACCAGGGCTGCCTCTACGGCAGCGACGCCGAGTTCCTCGCGATGGCCGTTCCGTTCGCGGAGGACGGGCTGTGCCGGGGTGAGCCGGTGCTGGTCACCACGACGGCGGCCAACCTCGAACTGCTGCACGAGGTGATGGGCGCGAAGGCCGACCGGATCGCCTTCGCGGAGTCGGACTACTTCGGCCGGCGGCCCTCGCAGCTGGCCGGCGCGCTGCACCGCTACTGGGACCGCCACCGGACCACCGCGCCGACCGGCGCGGTCCGCATCCTCGCCGAATCTGCCCGGGCCGGCGGCTCCGGCGACGAAGCCGCCTGGCAGCTGGCCGAGGCGGAGTTCAACGTGGCGCTGACGGGTACCCGGATCTGGATGATCTGTCCCTACGACACCAGGACCACCGGTCCCGGGGTGGCCGAGGTGGCGCGCCGCACGCATCCCGAGTACGTCGTGGACGGCGACATCCGGCCGTCCGCGCAGTTCAGGGCCCCCGAGGAGGCGGCCGGACCCGTGGTGGCCACGCCGTCGCGCACCGCCGAGGACCTCTTCCGCTTCGAGGGCGACCTGGTCGCCGTGCGGCGCTACGTGCTGGAGCGGGCGAGCGCCCTGCTGCGGTCCGAGGACACCGCGACGCTGTTCGGCATCGCCGTCGGCGAGGCCATGGTCTACCTGCTCGAGCACGGCATCGAACGGGCAGCCGTGTGGGTGCGGCCGGCGGCGGGCCGGGTGGTGTGCACGCTGCACAGCGAACGGCCCGTCGACGGCCCGGCGTTCTACGGGCCCCGGGCTGCTGCCCGTCCCGGCACCACGTTGTGGATGACCGACCAGATCTGCGAGTGGCTCGACGTCAGCTCCGACACGGCCGGCTGCACCATCGAGCTGGCCATGCGGGAACGGCCCGCCGGTGGGGCGCACCCGGCCCGGCGCTAGCGAGCAGGGTGTGGAGCTGGGGAAGAGCCGGCCCCGGTAGGGCCGGGTTCCGGCAAAGCCGCGAGTCAGCTGTCCGGCCGGACACATCTGTCCGTCAGTGCAACCGGACGTCGCCGAAGCGGTCTTCGATGCGGCGCAGATCGCGTAGCCGGGGCTCGGTCTGGCCGCCGAGCCAGCGGTTCATCGTTTTCGGGGACACCTCCAGTTCTTCGGCAGCGGTCTCCTTCGTGATCCCGCGGCTGCGCAGTGCTTCGGCCAGCCACTCGGCGAAGCTGGCGGCGGACGCGTCCGGTCCGGCCGGCTGCGGCGGCACCGGGGGCGGCGCTTTGTCGCGGGACGGGAGCACGTCGAACTCGACGCGCTGGGGATATCTCCGGCAGGAGACCTCGAGCACGCCGGCCGGGCCGGCCGCGGTCAGCAGGGCCCGGAGGATCGTGTTGCCCACGTCGCGCTCTTCGGCTTCGGCGAGCGGCGCACCCGCGAGGCACTCCTGGACGAATTCCCGGATTCCCGGAACGGCGGACGGGCGGGCAGGAAAGATCTTCGTGATGATTTCGACCGGGACGACCTCGATCGAATTGCCGGCTGACCGGCCCGCCGATTCCATCACGATCAATACCCCTTCCGCTGGGAGGCCAGTGTAGTCGTCCGCGCGATTTCCGGCTGCCCTCCGAACGCGGAAGTGCCGGCGGCCCGTATTGTCCGCCGGCCGGGCGCAGCTGTGTCCGGGACGCCGGCACGTCAGTCTTGCCGCTGCTGCCGGACGGGTCTACGGTAGGCGTCCTTCGGGCCGGTCATCCCGGGGGACGGCCCGTCTCCGAGGAGGAACTGCCGACCTCGCGCGCGGCCGGCGGCCGCAGGGAAGGTGTCATCGATGGTCAGGGCCCCGCAGACCGGCAACGGCCCGGCGGCCGACTCCGGGAACAATCCACCGACTGTCCATATTCTGTGGATGAATGGCGGGCTGAGCTGTGACGGAGAATCGGTCGCGCTGACCGCGGCCACTCAGCCCAGTATCGAAGAGATCGTTCTCGGCGGTCTCCCCGGGCTGCCCGAGGTGGCCATGCACTGGCCGTTCCTCGATTTCCACAGCGGACCCGACGGGGGTTCCGACAGCTTCATCGAATGGTGGCACCGCGCGGACCGTGGCGAGCTCGAGCCGTTCATCCTGATCGTCGAGGGTTCGATCGCCGACGAGACGAACAAGGCCGAGGGCTACTGGTGCGGGTTCGGCACCGACCCCGCGACCGGCCAGCCCGTGACGGCGAGCGAGTGGCTCGACCGGCTGGCCCCCAAGGCGATGGCGATCCTGGCCGTCGGCACCTGCGCGAGCTACGGCGGCGTGCACGCCATGGCCGGCAACCCCACCGGAGCGATGGGCGTGCCCGAGTACCTGGGCCGGGACTGGCGGTCGTGGGCCGGGCTGCCCATCGTGTGCGTGCCGGGGTGCCCGGTCCAGCCGGACAACCTCTCGGAGACCATCCTGCACCTGCTGTTCCAGGTGGCCGGGCAGGCACCGGAGATCGACGTCGACGAGGCCTTGCGTCCGAAGTGGCTGTTCTCCAACACCGTCCACGAAGGGTGCGATCGGGCCGGGTACTACGAGCAGGACGAGTTCGCCGATCAGCACGGTTCGCCCAAGTGCCTGGTCAAGCTGGGCTGCTGGGGCCAGGTGGTCAAGTGCAACGTGCCCAAGCGGGGCTGGATCAACGGCGTCGGCGGGTGCCCGAACGTCGGGGGCATCTGCATCGGCTGCACGATGCCGGGCTTCCCGGACAAGTTCATGCCGTTCATGGAGGACCCGGCCGCCACCGGCGGCCCGACGGCGGCGAGCAGCGTGTCCGGGTCCGCGATCCGCATCCTGCGCGAGATCCGGACGGCGGCGGACCGGTGAGCGTGCCCGGCGACCCCGCTGTCCCGAGCCCCGGAGAACGCCTCGAGACACTTCTGGACGCTCTGCTCGCCGGGCCGAACCGGCGGCCCGCCGAAGAGATCGTCCGGCAGCTGACGGACCTGCACGGCGAAGGCCTGACCCGGATCGTCGGCACCCTGCGCGAGCACGCCCCGGCGTCGGTGGGGGCGATCGCCGCCGACGAAGTCGTCGCAAGCCTGCTGATGCTCCACGACCTGCACCCCCTCGACGCGCAGGCGCGGATCCTGCGGGCTCTGGACCGGATCCGCCCGCAGGTGGGTGCGGTCGGGTACCTGGACACCGACGACGGCGTGGTCCGGCTGAGCCTGGGCGCGAGCCGTGGCTGCTCGTCCGCGGCGCGCACGGCTCGGGCGACGGTCGAAGCCGCCGTCCGGGACGCCGCTCCGGAGATCACCGGCGTCGAGATCGTCGCCGAAGCCGTCCCGGCGCTGTACCAGATCGGGATGGGACCACCCGGCGCCGCAGCGGAAGGGAGAGCGTCATGAGTGTCCACCCCGGATCCACGCATCTCGCGTTCGTCCGGGACCGCCGCTCGGCGCGGCAGGAGCGGTGTGAGCTGTGCGGGACACCGGTGGCCGCGCGGCACGGCCACGTGGTCGACACCGGCCGCCGTGGCCTGCTGTGCTCGTGCCGTGCGTGCTTCCTGCTGTTCACCCGGTGCCCGACGGGAGAAGTGCGGTACCGGGCGGTACCGGAGCGCTACCTGTGGGACCCCCGGCGCCCGCTCGCCCGCCTCGGGTGGCGCGGGCTCGGGATCCCGGCCCGCTTCGCGTTCTTCGTCCACTTCGGCACCCGCGTCACCGCGTTCCAGCCCGGACCGGCCGGCGCGGCCGAGACGACCCTGCCCCCCGGCCTCTGGGCGGAGCTCGCCGCGGCGCACCCGCTGCTGGCCACGGCCGAGCCGGACGTCGAGGGGATCGTGTTCCGCGGGGGTGAGCGCGGCACGGACTGCTTCCTCGTGCCCGTCGACGAGTGCTATCGGCTGGCCGGCGTGGTCCGCCGGTACTGGACCGGCGGCGACGGCGGCCCCGAGATGCACGAACGCGTCGGCGAGCTGTTCGCGGAGATCGGCCAGCGGGCCCGGCCCCTGCGGTAGCGACTCCGGGTGACTCGGGCGCAGACTGGGCGGGTGCGGGTCGCGGTCCGGGTCGTCGGGGTGGTGCAGGGCGTGGGGTTCCGGCCCTTCGTCCACCAGCTGGCGGTGCGGCTCGGGCTCAGCGGGTTCGTCGGGAACGACGGGCACGGTGTCTTCGCCGAGGTCGAAGGGGCGCCGTCGGGAGTTGACCGCTTCGTCGCCGCGCTCGAGGCCGAAGCGCCGCCCTTGGCGCTGGTCGATGCCGTGCGGGTGCGGGAGGTTCCCGCCGCGGGTGGGGCCGGGTTCAGGATCGTCGAAAGTCCTCGGGGTGGCGACGCCGATACGCTCGTCTCCGCCGATTCCGCCACCTGTGACGACTGCCTTCGCGAACTGGGGGATCCCGCGGACCGGCGGTTCCGGTACCCCTTCGTGAACTGCACGAACTGCGGCCCGCGGTTCACCATCGTCCAGGGCGTGCCCTACGACCGGCCGCTCACCACCATGGCCGCCTTCGCGATGTGCGACGGGTGCCGGCGGGAGTACGAGGACCCGGCCGACCGGCGGTTCCACGCACAGCCCGTCTGCTGTCCGGCCTGCGGGCCCACGCTGCGGTTCGAGCCCGGTGTCGGGGATCCGCTCCCGGCGACCGTCGAAGCCCTGCGCGACGGCGCCATCGTGGCCGTGAAAGGGCTGGGTGGCTACCACCTCGCCGTCGGCGCCCGGCACGAGGAAGCCGCGCGACGGCTCCGGCAGCGCAAGCACCGCGAGGACAAGCCGTTCGCCGTCATGGTCGCCGACCTCGCGCAGGCCCGGGAGCTGGCCGACGTCGACGCGGCGGCCGAAGAAGCACTCGGCAGCAGGCGACGGCCCATCGTGCTGCTGCCGAAGAAGGCGGACCTCGCGGCCGCCGTCGCGCCCGGGAACCGGCGGATCGGGCTCATGCTGCCCTACACCCCGCTGCACCACCTGCTGCTGGAACAGACCGGGCCGATCGTGCTGACCAGCGCGAACGTCTCCGACGAGCCGATCGTGTACCGCGACGAAGACCTCGGACGGCTGGCGCACATCGCCGACGCCTTCCTCACCCACGACCGGCCCATCCACATTCGCACCGACGACTCCGTGGTGCGCATCGTCCGCGGGCGAAAGCAGCTTCAGCGGCGTTCGCGCGGCTACGCGCCCGAGCCGGTCCGGCTCGACACGAAGAAGCACCTCCTCGGCTGCGGCGCGGAGCTCAAGAACACGTTCTGCCTCGCCAAGGGCCGCCACGCCTTCGTCTCGCACCACATCGGCGACCTCGAGAACTACGAGACGCTGAAGGCGTTCACCGAGGGGATCGAGCACTTCAAGCACCTCTTCGACGTCGACCCGGTGCTCGTCGCGCACGACCTGCACCCCGAGTACCTGTCCACGAAGTACGCGCTCGAACAGGACGTCGAACTGCTGGGGGTGCAGCACCACCACGCGCACATCGCCGCTTGCCTGGCCGACAACGGCGAGGACGGCCCGGTCCTCGGCGTCGCCTTCGACGGCACCGGTTTCGGGCCCGACGGCACCATCTGGGGCGGCGAGTTCCTCCTCGCCGACCTGACGAGCTATCAGCGGCTGAGCCACCTGCGGCCGGTCGCCATGCCCGGCGGCGCCATGGCCATCAAGCAGCCGTGGCGGATGGGCGCGTCCTATGTGGACGAACTCGGGCGGCCCGCCGACGAAACCATCGTGAAGCTGAAACGCAGCGGCCTCAACTCACCCCTGACGTCCAGCGCCGGACGGCTCTTCGACGCCGCGGCCGCGTTGCTCGGTGTCCGGGACACCATCACCTACGAAGGCCAGGCCGCCATCGAGCTGGAACAGCTGGCCGATCCCACCGAACGGTCCGCCTACCGGGCCCGCGTCGACGACGTCGTCCACGGCGAGGACCTCATCGCCGCGCTCCTGGACGACACCGCCACGAAGGCGAAGCGAGCCGCCCGGTTCCACAACGGGGTCGCCGCGGCGATCGCGGACACCTGCGACCGGCTGAGGGACCACAGCACCACGGTCGCGCTGTCGGGCGGGGTCTTCCAGAACGTCCTGCTGCTCGACCGGACCGTGGAAGGCCTGGAGCAGCACGGCTTTCGCGTCCTGACCCACCGGAACGTGCCGACGAACGACGGCGGGATCAGCTTCGGTCAGGTCGCCGTAGCCAGTCGTACCACTCGGTGAGGCCGTCGCCGCGGGTCGCGCTGACCTGGAACAGCGCCGCCGACGGGTTCACCCGGCGGACGTCCCGCTCGAACTCGGAAACGTCGAAGTCGACGTAGGGCAGCAGGTCGACCTTGTTCAGCAGCACGAGGTCCGTCGCCGCGAACATGTGCGGGTACTTCAGCGGCTTCCCCGGCCCCTCGGTCACCGACAGGACCACGACCCGCGCCGCCTCGCCGAGGTCGAACAACGCCGGGCAGACCAGGTTGCCGACGTTCTCGATGAACAGCGTCGAGCCGGGCGCGGGCGACAGCGAATGCAGTGCCCGGTGCAGCATGGCCGCGTCCAGGTGACAGCCGGCGCCGGTGTTGATCTGCACCACCGGCGCGCCGGTGGCCTTGATCCGCTCGGCGTCGAGCAGCGTCTCCTGGTCGCCCTCGATCACCGCGCAGGGCCCGTCGAGGTCCCGGATGGTCCGCTCCAGCAGCGTCGTCTTCCCGGCGCCGGGCGAGCTCATCAGGTTGATCGCGAAGACACCCCCCTCGCGCAGGTGCGCGCGGTTGTGCGCCGCGAGTTCGTCGTTCTTCGCCAGGATGTCCTGTTCCATGACCACCGTCCGGGCGTGGTCGGTGATCCGGACGTCCGCGTCCGAGCAACCGCAGGTGTCACACATGGCTGACCTCCACCGAGGTGATGCGCAGTTCGCGCCCGGCGAGCACCGCGACGTCGGCGCTGCCGCAGGGACACAGCAGGATGAAATCGTCGAGGGTGAACTCGGCGCCGCAGTCGCGGCAGCGCGCCCGCCCGGACGGCTCGGCGATGTCCAGCCGGGCGCCTTCGAGGGACGTCCCCGTGCAGAGGACGTCGAAGCAGAACCGGACGCTGTCCGGCACCACGCCGGACAGCCGGCCGATCTCCAGCCGCACGCTCGTCACCGTCGCGTCGCCCAGCTTGGCGACGATCGCGTCGACGACCGACTGCGTGATCGCCATTTCGTGCACTAGCAGATCCTCGGCAGCGGGTCCCCGACCAGCAGGTCCACGATCCGGGTGCCGCCGAACGCGGTGTTCAGCAGCACGATCCCCGGCGGGTCTTCGGCGATGCGCCCGATCACCGCGGCGTCCGCGCCGAGCGGGTGCGCGCGCAACGCGGCCAGTGCGGCGTCGACCTGCGAGCCGTCGACGACGACCACGATCCGGCCTTCGCAGGCGACGTACAGCGGGTCGATGCCCAGCAGTTCCGACGCGCCGCGGACCTCGTCGCGGACCGGGACGGCCTTCTCGTCGACGACCACGGCGACCTCCGCGGCCTTCGCGATCTCGTTGAGGATCGTCGCGACGCCGCCGCGGGTCGCGTCGCGCATCGCGCGCACGCCGGGCACCGCGGCCAGCAGCCCAGCCACCAGGTCGTGCACCGGTGCGGTGTCGGACTCGAGGTCGGCGTCGATGTCCAGCTCGCCGCGGGCCAGCATGATCGTGACGCCGTGGTCGCCGATCGCCCCGGAGACGAGGACGGCGTCTCCGGGTTTCACGGTGGCGACGCCGAGCCCGGTGCGGGTGAGGACCCCGACCCCGGCGGTGTTGATGTAGACGCCGTCGGCCTTGCCGCGCTGCACGACCTTCGTGTCGCCGGTGACGATCTGGACGCCGGCCGCTTCGGCGGCCGCCTTCATCGACCCGACGATCTTCAGCAGGTCCTCGACGGGAAAGCCCTCCTCGAGGATGAACCCGGCGGTCAGGTACAGCGGCCGCGCGCCGGAGACGGCGAGGTCGTTCACCGTGCCGTTGACCGCCAGGTCGCCGATGTTCCCGCCGGGGAAGAACAGCGGCGAGACCACGTAGGAGTCCGTCGTCAGAGCCAGGCGGGCGTCGCCGATGGTGAGCGACGCCGCGTCTTCCAGCGGCTCGAGCAGCGGGTTGCGGAACGCGTCGAGGAACACGGCCTCGATGAGCGTGTGTGTCGACTTGCCGCCCGCGCCGTGCGACAGCGTGATGCGCTCTTCACGCACCTTCGCCCGCCGGCGCCGGGCCCGCTCGATGCGGTCGAGGACCTGCTGCTCGCGCTCGGTGGTCGTCATGCGCGGCTCGCCTCCCGGACGCGCTGGCGGCTGAACCGGCCGAAGTTGTAGTACGCCGCGCAGGCGCCTTCGGGCGAGACCATGCACGTCCCGATCGGTGTCTCCGGGGTGCACGCCGTGCCGAACACCTTGCACTCCCACGGCTTCAGCACGCCCTTGAGCACCTCGCCGCACTGGCACGCCTTCGGGTCGGCGACGCGCACGCCGGGGATCTCGAAGATCCGTTCGGCGTCGAACTTCGCGTACTTCTCGCGGATCGCCATCGCCGAGTGCGTGATGAACCCGAGGCCACGCCACTCGAAGTACGGTCGCAGCTGCATCACCTCGTTGATGGCCTTCAGCGCGACGAGATTGCCGTTCCACGGCACGACCCGGGAGTACTGGTTCTCGACCTCGGCCCGCTTCTCGGAGAGCTGGACCATCAGCAGGTAGATCGACTGCAGGATGTCCAGGGGCTCGAACCCGGCGACGACGACGGGCTTGCCGTAGTCGCGCGCGATGAACTCGTACGGCCGGCAGCCGATCACCGTGGAGACGTGTCCCGGCCCGATGAAGCCGTCGAGCCGCAGGTCGGGGGAGTCGAGGATGGCCTTGATCGCCGGGATGATCGTGACGTGGTTGGCGAACACGGAGAAGTTCTCGATGCCTTCGGAAGCCGCGCGCAGCAGCGTCATCGCGGTGGACGGCGTGGTCGTCTCGAACCCGATCGCCATGAACACCACGCGCAGGTCCGGGTTCTGCCGCGCGATCTTCAGCGAGTCCAGCGGCGAATACACCATGCGGATGTTGGTGCCCTCGGCGTTGGAGTCGAAGAAGTTCCCGCCGGAGCCGGGCACGCGCATCATGTCGCCGAACGACGTCATGAGCACGCCGGGCTGCCGGGCGATGTGGATGGCGTCGTCGATGCGGCCCATCGGGATCACGCACACCGGGCAGCCCGGCCCGTGCACCAGCGTGATGCTCTCGGGCAGGTAGTCCTCGAGGCCGTGCTTGTAGATCGTGTGCGTGTGCCCGCCGCAGACCTCCATGAACTTGTAGTGGCGGCCCGGCTCGCACAACGACGTGATCTTCGCGGACAGCGCCCGCGCCTTCTCCGCGTCGCGGAACTCGTCGACGAAACGCATGACGACTCCTCTACTCGATCTGCGATTGCAGCAGTGCGGCCATCTCGTCCTCGTACGCCTTCCCGATGCTTTCGAGGAAGTCCAGCGCCGCTGCCGCCTCCGCTTCGTCTATTTTGGACAGTGCGAAGCCGACGTGGATGAGGATCCACTCGCCGGGCTTCGGCGGGTCGTCTTCGAGCAGGCCGATGTTGATGAGCCGCTTGACGCCGCTGACCGAGACCTTCGCGAGGTCCGGCCGATCCTCACTGATTTCGATGATCTCGCCCGGTATGCCGAGGCACATGGCTCAGACCTCCGTCTTTTCCTTGACCGGCAGCTCGGGGCGGGTGCCCCACGCGAGTTCGGTGACGGCGCGGACCGCGGCCGGGACGGCCGCTGTGACTTCGGGGGACAGTCCGATCCCTTCGTCGAGGCAGGCCGGTTCGCAGCCGACGAGCAGGACCCGCCCGGCGTCGCCGCCGAGCAACCTGAGCAGCCGGAACACCGCGTCCGGCTGCATGCCGTGCGCGTCGATCTGTGTCACAGCGGCGTTGTCTTCGGTGTCCGCCTCGATGAGCGAGAGCGTGCCGGGCGGCCGGCCGTGCGGGGTCGCGTCGAGCAGGATCGTCGTGTCGTAGCCGCCCAGCAGGTCGTAGGCGAGGTGCATGCCGGCGATCCCGTAGTCGGCGATCTGCACCCATTCCGGCAGGTCGGTGCCTTCCAGCTCCTTGATGACCTCGACGCCGAAGCCGTCGTCGCTCAGGAAGATGTTGCCGATGCCGGCGACCAGGACTCGTGGCCTCATTCCGGAACCTCCAGGGGTTCGATCTCGTCGGGGGAGAAGTACCGGTAGCGGCCGTGCGTGTGCTGCAGGTCGGCGCCGGGGTCGTCGTCGAGGGTCACCGCGACGTACTCGACACCATCCACATCGGACAGGACGACCCGGACGGTGGCGGTCTTGCCGATGAGGAACATGTCCTGCGCGTCGGCGCCACGCAGGTTCGGCCGCAAGCGCACCTTCGACCCTTCGGCGACCCGCACCCCGGCGACGAGCACCGAAGGCTTGACCGGCCGCAGGGACCGGACCGCGCCGTGCAGCCGCTCCAGCAGTTCGGGCGGCATCGCGTCGACGCGGTCGACGATGGCTGCCGCACGCGGGTCGGTGGCCCGGGCCTCGCGCTTCTCCTCGTCGGTCAGCGTCATCGTGCGCAGCGTGAGGATCTCGTCGATCTCGGTGCCGTCGAAGAGGTCACCCGGGCTTTCCGGCGCGATCGCCGGGTCGTCGTAGAGGATGATCGGCGACGCGAGCACCACCGTGCTGCGCGCGGTGTCGCCGATCAGCACCGGCCACAGCCGCTCCTGCCGGCAGGCTTCGACCGCCGGTTTCGCCCACTCCGGCGGGTCCAGCATCGACAGGAAGTGCCCGGTGTCGACGCTGAGCACGAGGTGGGCGGCGAGCAGCGCGTGCCGCAGGGCGTGCTCGCGGATGCCGTCGGCGGGCCACGACGTCGTGTTGTGCAGGTCGAGCCGCAGCCGGGTGCCGCCGAAGGGCCCGTCGAGCGGGTCGGCCCGGACGGTGACGACGCCGGCCAGCTCGTGCGTCCGCTGCCCGTCGCCCGGCACCTGGAACGGCCTCTCGGCCGGGAGGTCCGCAAGGGGCAGCTCGAAGTCGATCTCGTGCTCGACGGCTTCGTCCCACGTGGAGTCCTGCGTCCTGGTCTGCAGGAACCGCAGTTTGACGTGCAGGATCGTGTGCGCGGGCGGTTCGAGGAGGCACTCGACGCGGGCGGACGCGTGCTCGCCGATCTCCGCCGACGCGTACGACGGCGGCATCAGCACGCCCCACTGCCAGCGCACGCGGTTCTTGCCCGCCGACGCCCGGTAGGGGTAGAGGAGGTAGCCCTCGTAGAGCACGGCGTCGCCGACCGCGCGGGCCTGCTCTCCGGCGTTCACGGCGCACCGGCCAGCAGCTGCTCGATCGCCGCTTCCCAGGTCGGGATGGCGTTCGCCGCCTTGTACTTGAGCAGCGCGTCCACCGTCTCGCGCGGCAGCTTGATCCACGCGACGTTCGGGAAGTAGCGGGACATCAGCTCGTCCCAGACGGCCACCGGCATCCGGCACTCGGCCTGGGTGTGCCACGGCACCTGCTCGACCCAGAAGCCCGGGCCGCCCTTGCCGAACACCGTCCCGCTGAAGAGCAGCACCATCGGCACGACACCCTCGGACAGCGCGTGGAAGTACTTGCCGGCGGCGACTTCGAGGTCGTAGGTGCACGGCACCTCGACGTCGATCTCGGTGGCGCCGGTGAAGCCGGGTACGGCCACCGACACCGTCGTGAACTGGAACGGCTTCAGCGTCTCGCCCCACCGGGACCGCTCGCCGAAGAGGTGGGTGAGCAGCTCGGACTCGTCGTCGGCGTACCGGCGGCGCTGCGGCTCGATGCGGATCTGGACACGCAGCACCATGGCGTGCACGGGCTGCCCGGTCAGCTCGGAGATCCGCAGCTTGAACGCCAACGTCGGCGACGCGGCGTACTTCAGCGGCCGGACGTCGATGCAGTCGAAGGTCAGCTCAGCCATCGGCCACGACCTCGCTGCGCTCCCGCAGGCGTGCGAAGAACCCGTCGATCGCCTCGTGCGCCTCGGTGCCGCCGTCGAAGCCGCGCCACGTCGTCCGGACGAGCCCGACCAGCTCGTAGCAGACGTCGATCGGCACCAGGAAGCACTCGAAGCCCAGGTCGAGCTGGTTCAGCAGCAGGGCTTCGACGTCGTCGGCGATGTCGGCGAACGCGGGCGTGTCCGCCAGCAGCTCGGCCCACGTGCTGAGCGGCAGCAGGGACTCGGTCGCGCCCGCCGGGCTCGGGTAGAACGCGACCGGGCGCTCCTGCACCGAGTTGCGGAACAGGAACGCCGTCTTCACCGGGATCCCGGCCGACTCCCACAGCGCCATGCCGGGCCCGAACCGCGGTGCGTGCCGGAAGCGGTCCGGCACCGCCCGGTGCCGCTTCCCGCCCGCCCCGCGGTGGGTGAAGAGCAGGTAGCAGCCCCGGCAGGTGCACAGGATCCCCCGGGATTCGAGGTCGATCACGTGCCCGTGCTCGCCGCCGATCGGTTCCGCGCACATCTCGCACTTCTCGCCCGGCGCGGCGCGCTGGGCGGGAGTGCGGAACCTGCGCAGGCCGCCCGTCACGGGACCTCCACGGGACACGGCACCAGCGGCAGCAGCTGCCGCCCGCCGGGCCCGGTCTCTTCCGGCACGACCCCTTCCACGACGACGTCGGAGATCTCCGGCGCCGCTTCCCGGACCACGCGCTCGATGGCGTACTTCGCGGTGACCGTCGACGACGGGCAGCCGTCGCAGGTGCCCTGCAGGCGCAACCGCAGGACACCGTCGGCTATCTCGACGAACTCGACGTCGCCGGCGTGCGAACCCAGGTACGGCCGGACCTTGTCGAGCGCTTCGGTGACCCGTTCCTGCGTCGACCGAGGGTGCAGGTCGTGCAGCACGAGCAGGCCGCGGACGTGGTCGTCTTCGGCGAGCCGGTCGAGCAGGGCACGGTCCGGGCCGACGATCTCCACGATCCGGGCCAGGCCGGCGCCGTAGAACTCGAGCAGCGTGTGCACGAGGTCCTCGGCGAGTTCGGCGTCGGCGCCGCCGAACTCGCCCAGCAGCTGCTCGATGCGCTCGCCGACCCGCTCGACCTCGGACATCAGCCGATCTCCCCGCCGAACGCGTGCGGGGTGTGCAGCCGTTCGATCACCTTGCCGTTGCCGGTGTACATGTGGACGCCGCAGGGCAGGCACGGGTCGAAGCTGCGGACCGCGCGCATGATGTCGATGCCCTTGAAGTTCTCCTGCGTGTTCTCCTCGAAGATCGGCGTGTTCTGCACAGCGTCCTCGTACGGCCCCGGCGTGCCGAAGCTGTCGCGCACGCTGCCGTTCCACGGCGTCGGCGGGTACGGGTGGTAGTTCGCGATCTTGCCGCCCTTGATCACCATGTGGTGCGAGAGCACGCCGCGGACCGCTTCGGTGAAGCCGCAGCTCACGCCCTCGTCGGGGACCTTGAACGGCTCCCACGTCTTGGTGCGGCCCTGGCGGACCTCGCCCAGGGCCTGCTCGGCGAAGTGCAGGGCCATCGCGGCCGCGTACGCCTGGAAGTACGTCCGGGCGCGGTTGCGCTCGAGCGCGTTGCTCCACTGCGGGATCTTCCACTCGAAGGCGACCTCGGGTTTGGTCGCCGTGCGCGGCAGGGTGATCGTCACGCTGTGCCCGGTCGACTTGACGTACGGCGTGTCGACGAGCCCGGCGAGCGCCGTCACCCACAGCCGGGCGATCGGGCCGCCGCCGGTGTCGAGGGCCAGGTGGTCCTTGCCGTCGAACCAGCGCGGCGACATCGTCCACGAGTACTTGCCGTCGAAGTCGCGCTTGGCCGGCCGCGGGATGGTGTGCTGGTTCCACGGGTGCCGCTGGTCGACCGGGTTGCCCAGCGGGTCGTGCGTGACGAACATCGGCTGGTCGGCCCAGTCTTCGTAGAACGAGCTGCCGAGCAGGATCCGGATGCCGAGGTTGATGTCGAGCAGGCTGGTGGTGACGAGCTTGCCGTCGACGACGATGCCCGGTGTCACGAACATCTTCCGGCCCCAGGACTCCATGTTCTCGTAGCTGAAGTCGCAGTACTCGGGGTCGTTGAGGCTGCCCCAGCAGCCGAGCAGGACGCGCCGCCGCCCGACTTCTTCGTAACCGGGCAGGGCTTCGTAGAAGAAGTCGAACAGGTCGTCGTGCATCGGCAGGCAGCGCTTCATGAACTCGACGTAGCGCATCAGCCGGGTCAGGTAGTCGGTGAACAGCTGCACGGTCGCGACCGTGCCGACACCGCCGGGGTACAACGTGGACGGGTGGACGTGCCTGCCCTCCATCAGGCAGAACATCTCGCGCGTGCTGCGGGAAACCTGCAGGGCTTCGCGGTAGAACTCGCCTTCCAGCGGGTTCAGCGAGCGCATGATGTCGCCGATGGTCCTGTAGCCGTGGTCGCCCGCGTGCGGCGCCTCGGTGCGGTTGGCCAGCTCCAGGACGCCGGGGTTGGTCTCGCGGACCATCCGCTCGCAGTAGTCGACCCCGACCAGGTTCTCCTGGAAGATGTTGTGGTCGAACATGTACTCGGCGGCCTCGCCGAGGTTGAGGATCCACTCGCCGAGGTGCGGCGGGCGGACGCCGTAGGCCATGTTCTGCGCGTACACCGAGCACGTCGCGTGGTTGTCGCCGCAGATCCCGCAGATCCGGCTGGTGATGAAGTGCGCGTCGCGCGGGTCCTTGCCCTTCATGAAGATGCTGTAGCCGCGGAACACCGACGAAGTGCTGTGGCACTCGACGACGCGCTTGGCGGCCCAGTCGATCTTCGTGTAGATGCCGAGGCTGCCGACGATCCGCGTGATCGGGTCCCACGCCATCTCGACGAGGTCGGTCCGGCCCTTGGTGCTGACACCCTTGTCCGTCATCGTCCGGTCCCTTTCAGCGCCACGAGGACTTGTAGCCGGTGTTGAGCTTCTTGCCCGTGTGCCGCCACTTGGGCTCCTTGTCGAGCTTGCGCTCGGTGATCTTCCGCAGCCGCCGGATCACCGACCCGTACGCGCCGCTGGCCAGCGACGACACCTGCGCGCCCGGCGGCTCGTCCATGAACGGCATGAACTTGTCCGGGAAGCCCGGCATGGTGCAGCCGATGCAGATGCCGCCGACGTTCGGGCAGCCGCCGATGCCGTTGATCCAGCCGCGCTTCGGCACGTTGCACTTCACGACCGGGCCCCAGCAGCCCAGCTTCACCAGGCACTTCGGGGAGCCGTACTCGGTGGCGAACTGGCCCTGTTCGTAGTAGCCGCCGCGGTCGCAGCCCTCGTGCACGGTCGCGCCGAAGAGCCACTGCGGCCGCAGGTGGTCGTCGAGCGGGATCATGGGCGCCTGCCCGGCGGCCTGGTAGAGCAGGTAGGTGATGGTCTCGGACAGGTTGTCCGGGTGGGTCGGGCAGCCGGGCACGCAGACGATCGGGATGCCGGCGCCGGACTTCCAGTCCCAGCCCAGGTAGTCGGGCACGCCCATGGCGCCGGTCGGGTTGCCCTCCATCGCGTGGATGCCGCCGTAGGTGGCGCAGGTGCCGACGGCCATGACCGCCAGGGCCTTGGGCGTCAGGCGGTCCAGCCACTCGCTGGTCGTCATCGGCTGGCCGGTCTCGGGGTTGTTCCCGAAGCCGCACCAGTAGCCCTCCTCCTTGATCGACTCGTTCGGGATCGAACCCTCGACGACCAGCACGAACGGCTCCAGTTCGCCGCGGTCGGCTTTGTAGAACCACTCGATGAACGTGTCGGCGCCCTTGTCGGGGCCGCATTCGAAGTCGATCAACGGCCAGTGGACCGCGATCTTGGGTAGCCCGGGCAAAGCGCCGAGGACGATTTCCTCGATGCTCGGTTGCGTGGCGGCGGTCAGTGCGACGGAATCGCCGTCACAGGACAGGCCCGCGTTGATCCAGAGGATGTGGATGGGCTGTTCTTCGGTTTGCTCCACGGCATGCGTCACGGCTGATCAACCCCGAATTCGTCGAGTGCGCCGAGGGTCAGCTCCCACAGCGCGTGGTAAAGGGTCGTCTGGGCTTCCTGGATGCGGTGCACGGACGGTGACGGGACGACGAAGAGGTGGTCGATGCTGTCCAGCTCGGCCATCTTCCCCCCGTCGTAGCCGGCGATGCCGACGGTCACCAGGCCGCGCCGGGCGGCTTCGTCGAAGGCGCGCACCAGGTTCGCGGAGTTCCCGCTGGTGGACAGGCCGACCGCGATGTCGCCGGGCCGCCCGAACGCGCCGATCTGCCGGGCGAACACGACGTCGAACCCGATGTCGTTCGACAGCGCGGTCACCACGGCGATGTCGTTCGTCAGCCCGAAGGCGGGCAACGGCTTCGCATCGCCCGCCGGGCTGAGGAACAGGCTGGCGAGGTCCTGCGCGTCGGTCGAGCTCCCGCCGTTGCCGAACGCGAGCAGCCGTCCGCCGCCGGCGAACGCGCGCGCCAGATCCTGCGCGCACGCGAACAACCGGTCGCGGTCGGCCGCGAGCACCTCGCCGCGCAGGGCGACGATCTCGCGCACTTTGTCCACAGTGGACTGTTCGACCTGATCGAGGACGGCGTCGACGTCGCCGGCACCCGCGTAGAGGAACGGGTACAGCGCTTCGAGACCGTCCGCGCCCACGGGGGACTGTTCCCGTGCCATGGCGCGTCAACTCCCTTGGCTAGGGATTCTCCAGACGGGCGATGGCTTCCCCGGCGTGCACCAGGATTCGGTCGCCGACGCCGGCCGAGACCAGCGCCACGCTCACCTCTTCCCGGCCCGAGCCGGTATCCACGACGGCGAACCCGAGGTCCAGGAGTTCGACTACGGTCACTTCGACCGCGGTGTCGGAGCAGGTGATGCACACCCCGTCGTGACAGACGGGGCCGGCCGGTCTGTCGGCGCCATCGGCGTTCACGACGCCACCTCCGGGGTCAGCAGGCCCGGTTGCTCCAGGAAGACGTGCACCAGCTCCCACAGCACGTGGTAAGTGGTCACGTGTACCTCCTTGACGACCCGGGGGTCATCCGAGTGGGCGATGAAGACGTGGTCCAGCCCAGTAGTCGCGGCAATCGCGCCACCGTTACGACCGGTCAGCGCAACGGTGAGCATTCCCAGGTCACGAGCCGTTTCGAGGGCGCGGCGGACGTTGGCGCAGTCGCCGTCGGTGGAGATGCCCAGCGCGATGTCGGCCGGTTCGCCGATGATCCGCAGCTGGTGGGCGAAGACGTCTTCCAGACCCACGCGGTTGGCGATGCCGGTGACCGTCGCGACGTCGGCGGTCAGTGAGAGCGCCGGCAGCGCGCGCTTGCCGACGATCACCGGGTGGACGAACTCCACCGCGACGTGCTGGGCGTCGGTGCTGGGCCCGCCGTTGCCGAACACCACGAGCTTGCCGCCGCGGTGGAAGCGGCGGGCCATGCCGTGGCACGCCTCGGCGACCGCCCTGGCGTCGTCGGCCAGGGCGAGCACCGGTGCCCTCCGGCGCTCGAAGAGGGCGTCGACGGAGTCCGGGTGATTCGGTGACCACGACATCGCGGCACTTCCTCAGGGGGCTGCTGCTCGGTGGTGGGAGCCAACCCAGGTTAGAGGTGTGAGTTGGATCACACAATAGATCGAAGGGGTCTGTATGCGAGTGGTCGTGCTCCGCCCGGGCGAGCCGTAGTTCCGCCGCGTGGGTGGCGGTGTGGGCGCAGGCCGGGCGATCAGGGCTTCGTGGCGGGTCAGGCGAAAGATTCGCTGGGCTGCCGTGGAGGGGACGCGGGGATGGCGTTGTCGATGAGGACGGCGGCGATGGCGGCGGCGGTGGGGAAGGAGTCGCGGTTGAGGACCCGGGTGCGGGCCGAGGCGCCGTCGATGAGCAGCGCCAGCTGTTCGCCGAGTTGTTCGGGGTCGGTGGCGCCGGCTTCGCGGGCGGTTTCGGTGAGCCGCGCGGCGATGGCCGTCTTGTACTCGCGGGCGTACTGCGACGCGGGGTGCTGGGGGTCGTGGAGTTCGACGGCTGCCCCGATGTAGGGGCACAGGGGCGTGGACGCGGGGATCTCGAAGGCGGCGAGGAGCCGTTCGCGGGGTGTCAGGTCGGTGCGGTCGAACACCCCGGGCATGACGTCGGGATCGAAGCGGCGCAGGTATTCGGCGACGAGCTCGTCCTTGCTGGTGAAGTGCTGGTAGGCCGTGCGCTTGGACACCTGGGCCGCGGCGCAGAGCTGGTCCATGCCGGTGCTGTTGATGCCCTGATCGCGGAACAGCTGCTGTGACGCGCCGAGGATGCGCTCGCGGGCGCCCCGGCCGCGGCGCCGGCCCTGGGGGCCCTTCTCGAACTCTGTCATCCCTCCAGTATAGGGCGTTCGGTACTGATCGGTGTACCTAGCTTGCATCCCCCTGTCGGCGTCGGGTACGTTACGTACACAGTTCGGTGTACGTAAGCATCGCCGGGGCTGGAACAGGTCTGGGGATTCACGCCGCCGCTGAAGAACATGCGAGATCTGTTCGCCCACGACCGCACGCGGGTCACCGACGACCTCGCCGATCTCCGGCTCGCCGCGGCAACCCAGCCGGGAGTCCAGGAGGCCTTCGCGGCCATGTTCCCGGCCCCTCACCAGGAGCGGCTCCGAGCCCCTCGCCGTGGCCGAACGGGACATCGCCGCGCTGACCCGCCCGACCCTGATCCTGCACGGACGCGACGACCGGGTCATCCCGCTCGAGACCTCCCTGCGCCTCCACCACCTCATCAGGCCGTCACAGCTGCACGTGTTCGGCGACTGCGGCCATTGGGTGCAGATCGAGCGGCAGGACGAATTCGCTTCCCTGGTCACCGCATTCCTCAAGACCTGATTCTTCTTCTCGAACGTGGTCGTGCCGGGTGAAACCGGCCCGCTACGCCACTGTCATCGGTACGGGCGCGTGATTTCGCCGGTGTCGTAGGCCTGGCGGGCGGCCTCGAGGCGTTCGTGGTTGTGCTCGGCCCAGTCCGACAGCGCGCGCGTGGACGCGAACAGGTCCTTGGCCAGGTCGGTCGCCGCGTACTCGACCTGCGGAGGTACCGTCGGGTACACCGTGCGCACCAGCAGCCCGTCGCGTTCGAGCGTGCGCAAGGTGAGGGTCAGCATCCGCCTGCTGATCCCGGGCACGGCGCGGTGCAGGTCCGCGAACCGGACCGGCCCGTCGCCGGTGACCGCGATGATCGCGATGCCCCACTTGCTGCCGACGCGGTCGAGCGCGGTGCGGAAGGCCGCGCACGTCCCGGCATCGACGTCGGGCAGGCCTGCTGCTGCCATCGAGCTCCCTTTCCCCAGGGGAGCCGGCAGCATCACACGGCTCCGCCGCGGGGACAACGTGTCCCACGCACTGGTCAGGCTCCACGAGCCCGGTGCGCGGGGAGGGAGCACCCGGACGGCGGGGGATGGACGCCGTCCGGGTGCGCCGGTCAGGCCCGCACCGTCGCGAGCGCCTGCGACCAGGATTCGACCTGGTCCAGCACGCGGGTGAGTTCGTCCTCACGGGACGGTTGCGGCGTGAACGCGGGGTAGCCCGGGAAGTCCGCGGCGATCGGCAGGGCCAGCTGCGCGGACACCGGGGCGAGGCCGACCTCGACCGCGACCAGCTTCAGCTGTTCGACGGCGCGGACCCCGCCTGCCCCGCCGTAGCTGACGAAACCGATGGCCTTGTCGCGCCACTCGGCGTAGACGAAGTCGAACGCGTTCTTCACCGCGGCCGACGGTGCGTGGTTGTATTCCGGCGTCACCACGACGAAACCGTCGAAGGACGCGATCTTTTCCGCCCACCGGCGGGTGTGCTCGCCCGCGTACTGCCCGACCGCGGCGGGGATCTCTTCGTCGTAGAGGGGCAGGTTCCACTCGGCGAGATCGACCACCTCGTACTCGACCTCCGGCCGCTTCGAAGCGACCCGGTGCACCCATTCCGCCACGTTTCCGGCGATCCGGCCCGGTCGTGTGCTGCCGACGATCACGGCGACGGAAGAAGGCACTTGTCTTTCCCGTGGTTACACGAATGTGCCTCCTGCCGGAATCCTGTGCGTGCGGACGGGGAAAGCGCCGAGCCTGTACCGCACCCGGGTCCGCCCGAAACGTCGGGTGTGTTCCTGGCGGACCCGGGTGCGGTGACGGTCAGGCGGCTTCGGCCGCCGCGGCCTCGACCGCGGTCAGCCGGACCGGGAGGCCCCGGTGGCCGTTCATGATGAACGTCGGCAGTGGCTGCAGCTCCTCCGCCGGCACGGCCAGTGACAGGTCGGGGAAGCGCTCGAAGAGGGCGGAGAGGCCCACCGTGGCCACCATCCGGGCGATACCCGCGCCCAGGCAGTAGTGCGGGCCGAAGCCGAACGACAGGTGCTCCTTGTCCTCGCGGGTGATGTCGAAGGTGCAGCGGGACTCGCCGTGCAGGGCCGGGTCGCGGCCGATCGCGGCGTAGTTGACCAGGATCGGGTCGCCCTTCGGGATGACCACGTCACCGAGGTCGACGTCCTCGACGGCGTAGCGCAGCGGCAGGTTCGCGATCGGCGACTCGAGCCGGAGCACCTCGTCGATGACGTCGTCCCAGCCGGCCTCGCCCGACTTCACCAGCGCGAGCTGCTCGGGGTTGGACAGCAGCGCGGTGATCGCCTTGTCGAAGAAGTTGATCGTGGTCTCCGAGCCGGCGCCGAGGATCGCGAAGATCGTGTCCGCGAGCTCCTGCTCGGACAGGCGCGAACCGTCCTCGTCGCGGGCGGCGATCAGGTCGCTGGTGATGTCGGTGCCCGGCTCGGCGCGCTTGAGTGCGACCAGGTCGGAGATGGCGGTGCGCCACCCGACCAGGACCGCCTGCGCCTGTTCCGGGGTGATCGTGGTGTCCAGCATGACGTCGAGGACCTTCGCGGCGGCGATCCTGGCCTCCTCGGACATGCCGATGAGGTCCGCGACGAGCATGCCGGGCAGCGGGTAGGCGAACCGCTCCTTGAGGTCGACCACCTCGCCGGCAGGCGTGGCGCCCAGCGCGTCGAGCAGCATGGTGGCCAGCCCCTCCACGTGGGGGCGGATCTCCTCGGTGCGGCGCGAGGTGAACGCCTTGCCGATCAGCCGGCGCAGCCGGTGGTGGTCGCGGCCGTAGGTGGTGGACACGTTGTCCATCGCCACCCAGCTGATCAGTTCCCAGTCCGGCCGCAGCTCGCCGTTGAAGAAGGCGGGCCAGTGGTTGCGGGCGCTCTTGGTGACGTTCGGGTTGGTCAGCAGCTTCTTGATGACCTCGTAGCTGTTGACCGACCAGACGACCACGCCACCGGGCAGTTCCACCTGAACGGCGGAACCCTGGGTGCGCAGCTCGTCGGCTTGCCGGTGGATGTCCTGGCCGGTCGGGTCCAGGGCGGGGCAACGGTTGTCCATCTGACGGCTCCTGTGGTCGAAGTACAGCTCAGGCCGTGCGCTCGGCCGTCACGAACACGAAGGTCCCGGTATCGACCTTCTCTTCGCGCACCTCCAGGCCCGCCGCGGTGAGCCACTGGCGCAGCTGCTCGAGTTCGAACAGCAGGTGGCCTTCCGGGCGGCTGGGGAAGAAGTGGGAAGCCTGGAGGTAGCGGGCGATCGGGTCCTCGCTCCACCGGAAGGTCATCATCGTGAGGATGCCCCCCGGCCGCAGGACCCGGCCGATCTCGGCGATGGCCTGCTCGGCGTCGTCGGGGAACGCCTGCAGCGCGTTCCACAGGTTGAGCGCGCCGACGGTGCCGTCGGCGAACGGCAGGTTGAGCGCGCTGCCCATGACCGCGGGCACCTCGGGCAGCCTGCTGCGCAGCACGTTGAGCATCGGCAGCAGCATGTCCACGGCGGTCAGCCGCTCCGCGCCGACGGCCTTGGCCACGACTTCGGTCCAGCGGCCCGCGCCCGCGGCCAGGTCCACGACCGGGCCCTCGGTGTCGCGGAGGTGTTCCAGGAGATAGGCGTCCTCGTCGGCCGGGGTGATCTCGTGGCCGATGTTGGTGCCCGCGAGCCGCAGGTAGTTCGGGCGCAGGAAGGTCTCGTAGTACAGGCCCATCTTGGGCATCTCGGAGAGCTTCTGCAGCAGGTCCGCCGTGGCGTCGTGGGCCTCGGCGCCGTCACGGACGCCGGCGGACAGGTCGAGGATGCCGTTGGCGCTCGGGTAGGTGGTCGCACACGGGGTGCACCGGGCGCCGCTGTGCTGCAGCTCGATGGAGCCGTGGCAGGTCGGGCAGCGCAGCAGCGCGGCCCGTGAACCGAACAGTTCTTCGGTCGGGCGGGTTTCGCCGTGCTCGATGGTCCAGTCGGGCACGGCGGGGATCGGCACCTGCGCGGGCGGACCGTTGCGCACCGCCCAGTAGGCGATGTGACCGCTGAACGCCCACACCGTCAGGGTGTCGTTGTCCCAGTTGGTGCGGATCTGCTCCGCGGACAGCCCGCGCACCGCGGCCTCGGCGTGGGCCGCGTTCTCCTCGTCCATCGTCCACACCGACGGCGCCGGCCACACCTGGCCGAGCACCGGGTGCGCCGGGTCGAGCTCGGTGAGACCGCGCTCCAGCCTCGTCCGCTCCTCGGGGGAGAGGGCGAGCTCGCCGGTGACGGCGAGGATGCGGTCGCGGTCGCCGGGGAAGTGGGCGAGCAGGTAGATGAGCGCGAGGGTCAATGGCTGCCCGCTCGCACCACCGCGCACCACCTCGAGGTAGCGGTCGAGCCCGGCGCGCACCGCGGTGGCGAGCTCGCCGTCCAGACGCGGGTACTCGGTCTCGGCGAGCAGGCCGAGCAGGATCGCGAGGTACCCCTGACGGTCCGGACCGGTCTCGTCGAGCGCGGCCACCACGGCGGGCACCGTGTCGAGCGCGAGGTCGGTGGCTTTCCCCTCGCTCCACAACGCACCGACGAGTTGCTGGTAAGCCGCGTCCAGGCCGTCGGGGGGTGCGGCGGTGAACGCACGCACCAGCCCGGTGGCTGTCGAGCCGGTATCGGAGGCACTCATACGGGATTCCTCCCAGTGAAGGCGGATAAGCGGGGATGGCCGAGAAGAATGGTGCATCGCCGCACGAGCGCGGGACGTCTTCGGGAATGCGCGGGCGGGGGCAGCGCAATCTGCAAGACGTGGCGACCGCGGCCGGGCGGTGACGATGATTCCCGTCGACACCGGAATCGGGTGAGTACATGATTGAGCCAGCCACGATCGGCGAGCACTACGACAAGCGCTCGCCGATCGGCGACGAGTTGCGCGACGGCCAGCTGCACATGTGGTACTGGTACGACCGTGAAGACGACGCGTCACTGACCGAGGCCGTCCACCGGATGACCCGCAAGGTGACCGACACCCTCGGCCTGCGTGCGGGTGAGCACGTCCTGGACGCGGGTTGCGGCCCGGGGGAGACCGCGATCCACCTCGCGACCCGGTTCGGGGTGCGCGTCACCGGGATCACCGTCAGCGAGTTCGAGATCGAGCGGGCGCGCAAGCGGGCGCTCGACAGCGGAGCGGGGGACGCGGTCGCGTTCGAGTACGGCGACTTCACCGCACTGTCCTATCCGGACGGTGTGTTCGACGCCGTGCTGGCCCTCGAGTCGCTGCAGAACGCGCCGGACCTCGACGCGGTGCTCGCGGAGCTCTACCGGGTGCTGCGCCCGGGTGGCCGGATCTCGTTCTCCGACTTCAGCCTCGGGGCCGAAGGCGACCCGGCGCGCCTGGCCACCTTCATGGAGACCCTGAAGCTGCCGCGGCTGCCCACCGTGGCGAGGTGGCTCGAGCACGCGCGGGACGCGGGTTTCGAGATCGAGGAACACACCGAGTGCGGGGCGCGGGTCTTCGGCCGGAAGGGCAAGTACCTGGAGGCCGCGCTGAAGGTGCGCGACACGGTGACGGCCAAGTTCGGCGCGGCCGCCGTCGACGAGTTTTCCCGGCTGCACCACGGCTTCTTCGCTCCGCGCAAGGACCAGATCGGTTATGTCATCGTCTCGGCGCGCAAACCGCGCCGATGACCGTGCCGGCGCCTCCCGGGCGCCGGCATTCCGGAAGATGCGGGCGGCGGTGGCCGGCTGTGAAGCTGGGCCCCCACCGCCGTCCCGTCGTGAATTTCGTGCAGGTAGTTGTGACACCCGGACAGCGAGGAGGTCCCCCGATGGGACACGACGTAGGACGCCGCGCGATCGTGCTCGGGGGAAGCATGGCCGGGCTGCTCGCGGCCAGGGTGCTCGCCGAGTCGTTCGACGAAGTGCTGGTCGTCGACCGCGACGAGCTGACCGGCGTGACCGTGCCCCGGCGCGGTGCGCCGCAGGGCAGGCACGTGCACGGTCTGCTGGCCCGCGGTCAGCAGATCCTGGAGGAGCTGTTCCCCAGCTTCACCGCGGGCGCGATCGCCGCCGGCATCCCGACCGGCGACCTCGGCGAGCTCCGCTGGTTCTTCGGCTCGGGACGGCTGCAGCCGGCCACCACGGGGCTCATCTGCGTGTCGGCGACCCGGCCGGTGCTGGAGTCGCACGTGCGGGCCAGGGTGGCCGCGCTGCCCAACGTGACGCTGGTCGAGCAGACCGACATCGTCGGCATCACCACGTCCCGCGACGCCACCCACGTGACCGGGGCGCGCATCCACCGCCGCGGCGCGGACGGCCCGGAGGAGCTCGAGGCCGAACTCGTCATCGACGCCACCGGCCGCGGCTCGCGGACGCCGGTCTGGCTCGAGGAGCTGGGCTACGAGCGGCCCGCCGAGGACAGCGTCAAGATCAATGTCAGCTACACGTCGCGGATCTACCGCCTGCGTGACGAGTCCGCGATGAACGGTGACCTGTCGATCAACCCGGTGGCGGTCCCCGAGGCGCCGCGGGGTGCGTTCCTCTCCCGCATCGAGGACGGCAAGGTGGCGGTGTCGCTCTACGGCGTGCTCGGCGACCGGGCGCCGATCGACCCCGAAGGGTTCCTCGAGTTCGCGAAGTCGCTGCGCGTGCCCGACATCCACGACGTGCTCCAGGAAGCGGACCCGCTCACCGACCCGGTCGTCTACCGCTACCTGGCCAGCATCCGGCGCCGCTACGAGCGGCTGGCGCGGTTCCCCGGCGGCTTCCTCGTGCTCGGCGACGCCGCCTGCAGCTTCAACCCCCTGTACGGGCAGGGCATGACGGTCGCCGCGATCGAGGCGATCACGCTGCGGGACCACCTCGCGTCCGGCGCGCCGGACGCGGCGGTCTTCCACCGCGCGATCGCGAAGGTCATCGACGTGTGCTGGGACATGGCGGTCAGCGGTGACCTCGGCTACCCCGCGGTCGAGGGCGTCCGCACGGCGAAGATCCGGATCGGCAACGCCTACCTCGGCAAGCTGCACGCCGCCGCCACCCGCGACGGCGAGCTGACCCGGCGGTTCATGCGGGTCGCGGGTCTGGTCGACCCGCCGACCGCGATCATGCGGCCCAGCACGATGCTCCGCGTCTTCCGCAACGCGAACGCGGGCGCCCCGGCGACTCCGCCGCCCGCGGCCGGTGGAGAAGACGTGCCGGGCGCACGCGCCGCCTGACAGCAGGAGGGAAAGGGCGTCATGAACATTGCCGTCGCCGTGCCGGGGGAGCCGGCCTACGACGAGGCCACGCGGGTGTTCAACCTCGCCGCGCCCGCGCGGCCCACCGTCGCGGTGACGGCGCGGACGGTCGAGGAGGTGCGCGCCGCGCTGCGCTACGCGAGGAGCGGCGGCCTCCCGGTGCGGGTGCACAGCACCGGCCACGCGGCGGGCAGTGCCGCGCCGATGGACGAGGCGCTGTTGATCAGGACCGCCTTCGCCGGGCCGGTCGAGGTCGACGCGGACGAGCGGGTGGCGCGGATCCCCGCCGGCGTCCGGTGGGGTGCGGTGGTCGCGGCCACCGCACCCCACGGCCTGGTGCCCCCGCACGGCTCGGCGGCCACCGTCGGCGCCGTGGGCTACCTGCTGCGCGGCGGGATCAGCTTCTACGGCCGTGCCGTGGGGGTCGCCGCGAACAGCGTGCGCGCGATCGAGCTGGTGACCGCCGACGGCGAGTTCCACCGCGTGTCCGCCGACCGGGACCCGGACCTGTTCTGGGCGCTGCGCGGCGGTGGCGGCGGTTTCGGGGTGGTCACGGCGATCGAGGTCGCGCTGTTCCCGGTCACGACGGTCGTCACCGGAACGACCTTCTGGCCCGCGGCGCACGCCGAGGCGCTCCTGCGGACCTGGCAGAAGTGGACGCTCGACGCGCCGAACGAGGCCTCGACGTCGCTGCGGGTCCTGAACCTCCCGCCGGTGCCGGAGGTGCCGCCGCAGTTGCGGGACGGTCCGGTCGTCGGGGTGGACGGAGTGGTGCTGGCCGCGGGCGGCGACGTCGAGCGGGCCCGGCGGCAGACCGAGGACCTGCTCGCGCCGCTGCGGTCGGTCGCGGAGCCGCTGATCGACGACTGGCAGGTCACCGCGGCCGGTGCGGTGCTGGAGACGCACATGGACCCCAGCGACCCCCTGCCGTACGTGGGGGACCACCTGCTGCTGCGGGAACTGGACGACGCGGGCGTCACCGAGTTCGTCCGGGTGCTCGGCGAAGGCTCCGGGTCGCCGCTGGTGATGGCCGGGCTCCGGCAGCTCGGCGGCGCGCTCGCCGACCCGGACCGGGCCGGTGGCGCGTTCGACCGCGTCGCCGCCCACTACGCCTACTCCGGCTCCGCGGCGCTGGCCGGGCCGGTCACCGAAGAGGCGATCACCGCGCACTGCGCGGTGGTGCGGGCCGCGCTCGGCCCGTGGGACACCGGCCGGACGGTGCCCACCTTCGTGGACAGCCACCGCCAGCCGCAGGGCCACCTGAGCGAGACCGACCGCGCGGCGGTCGACCGGGTGCGCGCGCGGGTCGACCCCGGCGGCCTGTTCCGGACCGACATCGCGCCGGACACCGCCCTCGACGCGACCGCACTGTGACGGGAGTCCGACCCATGGGAACCGAAGACGGCACGGCCACGTTCGCCGTCGCTTCGCCGGCACAGG